>NZ_BAAASD010000004.1:0-373451 GCF_039532705.1 Streptomyces sparsogenes subsp. cuspidosporus
CCCGCGGAGCGGGTCCCTAGCGGGCTGCGCCCGCTAGCAGCGAACCGCCTTGCTTCGCAAGGCGGTTGCGCTCACGCTCCGCGTGAGCGCCAGTCAGGTCACTGCGTGACCTGACATCAACCCGCTGGCTGCGCCAGCGGGTTGGGCCCGCTCCGCTGCGCTCCACGGGCCACGGCCGCGTTGCGGCCAACCAGGCTCACGCCCGGGTCGGGGCCTCCGCTGCGCTCCAGCCCCCAGCCGCGCTACGCGCGGGGCAGCAACAGATGCAAGGAGGGTGCGGGAAGGGGTGACGGGTAGTCGGGAAAGTGGGCGGCGAACCGAGGGGACACTCGAGGTCGAGTTGACCGGTTGTCAGGCCGCTTTGCCGGTGGCCATAAGGCGACAGTAGCAGAATTCAGCCACGTTCGAGGATTTTCTCGGTTCCGAGTGCTTCACTTTGAAACCGAGATAAGCTCTGGAATCAGGCAGCATAACTACTAAGGAAGTTGGACCAGTTTCCGATCAAGCTTCCGGTTACTGACCCGAGGCTGTGACCCGGTTCCGGTGAGGTTCACCGTAGCCGATCGCACGCCGCCTACGTACAGGTTTCCCGTTTCCTGCCCAGCCAAGAGCCCAGGAGAAGGCAGACGGATATGTCGACCACAAGCCGAACCGATCAGCGTGAGGCGGCGCAGCAGGAAGCCGTTGACGCGGTTGTCCGTGCCCTCGAATTGCCTGCAAGATCGCTTGCGCCCGAGAGGGGGCTCCGAGCTCAGGTGATCATGGCGACCGGGTCCGGCAAGACCCGGGTCGCGGCCCGCAGCGCAGAGAAGCTCCGTGCGGGCCGTGTGCTGGTGCTTGTCCCCTCGCTGGATCTGCTCACGCAGACCGAGGCCGCGTGGCGCGAGGCGGGCCGTACGGGCCCGATGATCGGGGCCTCGTCCCTGCGGGGCGAGGACGTGACCTTCCCCAACACCACGGACGTGGAGGAACTGGTCGACTGGGTGCGGCCGTTCGACAAGGTCACCGTGTTCGCCACGTATGCCTCCCTCGGGCTGGGCACGCTGGAGCGCGCGCACAAGGCCGGCCTTCCGGGCTGGGACCTGATCGTGGTCGATGAGGCGCACCGGACGTCGGGTCGGTTGGGTAAGCCGTGGGCGGTCGTCCATGACAACACCCGCATCCCGTCCCTGCGGCGCCTCTACATGACCGCCACGCCCCGCCTGTGGCAGCTGGACGAGGATGCCGAGGGCGCGCCGGGTGAGCTGGTGGCGAGCATGGAAGACGACCCGGAGGGGCCGTTTGGCAGCCGGGCGTTCACCCTGACCCTCTCGGAGGCGATCGACCGGGGAATCTGTGCCCCCTACCAGGTGGTGTGCGTGGACATCACCGACACGCAGCTCCAGGCCGCGCAGCTCCTGGGCGCGGAGGGGCGCTCGGACGAGGTCCGAGGGGCCCGGCTCGCAGCCCTTCAGACCGCTCTGCTCAAGGCGGCCTCGGAGGAGGGCTTTAGGCGCACGCTCGTCTTCCACCACGTGGTGAAGGAGGCCGAGGCGTTCGCGGACGGCCTTCCGGACGTCGCCGCGCAGCTGCACGCCGCCGACCCCGAGCTGTACCCGCGCACGATCTGGGCGGACTGGCTGTGCGGCGACCACAAGCCGGGCCACCGGCGACGGGTCCTCGGAGAGTTCGCGGACGGAATCGCCACGGACGGCACTTTGGTGGAGAAGGGCTTCCTCGGCTCGGTGAAGGTGCTGGGCGAGGGCGTCGACACCAAAAACTGTGACTCCGTGTACTGGGCGGATGTGCGCGGCTCGATGCCCGACCTCGTCCAGGCCGTCGGCCGCGCGCTGCGGATGCAGCCGGGCGAGGGCAAGGTGGCCAGCCTGGTCGTTCCGGTCCTGCTCGGGCCGGGCGAGACCGCGGACAACATGCTCACCAGCCGGGCTTTCGGGGGGTTGGCGAAGCTGCTGGAGGCGCTCAGGGCGCACGACGCCCGCGTGGTGGAAACTCTGGCGCAGCAGCAGGCGCCAAGCCGTGTCAGGGGCGTTCAGAGCCGCAGCGGGGGCCAGGAGGGCCGAGGCGAGGGTGAAGGGTCCGGGCCATCGACTCCGGCCCGGCAGCTGCTGAAGTTCTCCACACCGCGTGACCCCGCGCAGCTGGCGGCGTTCATCAACCTGCGAGTCCTCAACCCCGAGCACGAGCACTGGCGGCGCGGCATCGAGGCCTCTGTCATCTACAACCGGCTGCACGGCAACCTCAAGGTGCCCTTCACCTACCGCGTGCCCGGCGGCGACGACCAGGCGGCCGAAGCCGAGGGGTGGCCGGCCTCGCTCGCCGGGTTCCCCCTCGGGCAGTGGATCGCCGACAACCGGCGCTTCTACGCCCGCGACGCCATGGAGGAGGACCGCATCGAGCAGCTGGAGAAGCTGGGCATGATCTGGAGCCACTTCGACGTCGCGTGGGAGGAAGGTCTCGCGGCGGCGCGCGGGTGGGCCGAGGAGCACGGGCACCTGCTGGCGCCGCTGGACGCCACCTACCAGGGCTACAAGGTGGGCATCTGGCTGAAGAACGCCAGGGCCGCCGCCCGGAAGGCGGCCGAGATCGAGCAGCGGCGTGCCCAGGGGCTGCCCGTGGAGTCGTCGGCCGGGGCACTGTCGGACGAGCGGCGCGAGCAGCTGGAGGACATCGACCCGTCCTGGTGCCCGGCCTGGCCGGTCGAGTGGCAGCGCGCCTTCCACCTCACCCGCATGCACCTGGAGGCCGGCGGCACGCTGCCCATGTCGCCGGGCGAGGTCGTCCACCAGAGCGAAGACCTCGGCCGATGGGTGCGCTCGGTCCGGCTGAGCTGGGACAAGCTCACAGGCGTGCAGCAGTGGATGTGTGAGCACATCCTCGGGATCGAGCCCGCGGCCAAGGACAAGAAGCCACAGCCGCGCCGTACGCAGTCCGACAAGTGGGCGCTGAACTACGAGGCCGCCAAGCAGTTCTACGAGCGCGAAGGGCACCTGCAGGTGCCGAGGAAGCACGTCGAGCGGATCGTCGGCGAGGACCAGGAGGAGCGGGAGCTCCGGCTCGGGGCATGGATCGGCAACCAGCGCAGCAGGGCCGCGATGCTGTCCCCGGAGCGGATGGAGCAGCTGTCCGCGATCGGCATGCGGTGGTCGTAGGAGATCGACCAGACATTTGACTCCGTCTGCCCCATAACCAAATACGGCGCAACCATGAGGCCCGGACCGATTGGTCCGGGCCATCGCCATACCTCACGAAGGTCCTTCGCTCTGGCTGCTGTCCGCAGCGCCATGCGGAGCTCCGTGGAGTGAAGACACCTTCTCGTGACGCCACGAGACCTACCGATCGGTTCGCAGCACACCCGGAAAGGAGCAGGGGCAATGCCACGTGCCATCTGTGCGACCCTGGCCCCACTGCGCCTCACGCAGGTACGACAGCTGGTGAGGGCTGGGCCGACCGCGCGGCGTCTCCTCGCGGACGCGACAGCTTGTCTGTCCGAGAAGACCGCCGACCGCGCGGCGATCACCTCCGCGGATGACGCCACGACAGGCTCTACACCTTCTGCAGCAAGGAGACTCCCGATGGATCGGGATCCGTACGTTCCCGTCCCTGCCCGCCCTGAAGGGCCCAGCACGCCGCAGAACGCCGCCGGGGCACCTTCTACCGCGCCGCCGCCTTTTTTGCCGATGCATACCGTGGTGGTACTGATCACTGCCCTGATCATCGGCTTCGTCATGGGTCCGAGTACTCTCTCGCCAGGTCAGCCACCAGATCCGAGCAGTGCGAGGGCGGCTGCGCGGCTTTGGGGAGTGGGAGGCCCTGGGCGGCACCGGTCTTGGCGGCCTGGTATGAGGAACGCGGGGAGGACACGGGCAGCTCCAACAAGCGGAAGGAAGAGCGAGGACAGGTCTGGCGAGAGGCCGGTGGTACGTTCGCGGGCCGACCGGGGATGTGCAGCAGTCGGCCACGCACCCACGCAGGGTGTAACGCCTGGGAATGATCTAGCTCTCCGGTACGTAATCTGGGGCCGGGTTTGTGTAACGCGTCGGGGTGGATGATGTGGCTGGCACTCCAAAGGGTGACCCTCGACCAACAGAAACGTCGCTGTTCGCACGTGCGCATGTACGGTACGTGAGTGATGGTGCACCAGGCAGCCCCTGAGCGGTTGGCCGAGGTCGGCAGCAATGTCGCCGACGACTACATGACGTTGAAGCTGCTGGCGGCCGGCCTGGCGCGGATCCTGTGGGAGCGCCAGCGCGTCCGTGACGGGGCGGAGCCCACAAGCGGCCTGCTTCCGCAAGCATGGCGCACGGGTGTGACCCGGTTGTGTTGGCGTGCCCTGGAGCAAGGAGGCAGCCTGCCGGTGAGCGATATGGAGGTGTTCGCCTGGTGCCGGCAGCCGCTCGGAAGCTGGCCCGTGCCGCTGGACATCTCCGAGAGCGACTCGGACAGCCGGTTGATTGACGGCGACGAGCTGTCGGCCTTCACGGACGAGGCGGCCCGGCTAGCGCCCAAGTCCGATGCCGAGGCGGAGCTCACGGAGAACAAGGCATTCGCCAAGCTGCAGACCGCGGCGGAGATGCACGGGCTGACGGAGAAGGAAGTCCAGCAGGCGTACGTCGCGCTGCGGCTGTTCCTGATCGAGAACCCGGTGGTGGCAGATCTGGAGCTGAACAGGCTCACGCAGCGGTTCCCCAAGGCGGACCGTCACGGCCGCCTGTACGTACGGGACTTCTTCGACGCTGCCTACCAGTACCGCAACACCGGCGGGCCTGCGTCCTGCCGTGTCTGCAGTGACTGCGGCAATCCCATGTACGAGGGCGTTGAGGTGTGCGGAACGCCCGGCTGTACCGGGGTTCCGGCAATCAGGCAGCTCAGGGTTCTGGAGGGCTATTACGTGCAGCACCGCGGCGTGCGGGTCTGCATGCACGACCCGGGCTTGGTGGAAAAGCGCCTGTTCGATGCGCTCGGGCATTTGCCGGAAGGTCGGGCGCGGCTTCTCAAGTGGCCGGGCATGGACGCCTGCGATGTCGCCGTGGAGTTCCCCGATCCGGCCGCGCCGGATGATCCGGATCGGTCCGAGTGGTGGGCTGGGGACGCCAAGGACTGCACGAGCGCGACGATGCTGGGGCGCTCGTTCAAATGGGACCAGCGCATGCGTGCACGGCATCGGTTCTTGATCCTGCCCCAGCACCGGTTTGAGCAGAAGCACTATGTCGACGACCTCAAGCGGGAGATGCAGGGTCGCAGCGACGGCGTCCGGGTCATCTCCGAGGGTGACTTCGTCTCGAAGGCCCGCGCCCGGGCTCTTGGGGGCACACCGTGGTGAGGATGGGCTCGCAGTGGTACGGGGACCTGGTCACCGACCTCCAGCAGACCAGCCTGGACGCGCGGTTGGGTGACCTGTCGCCGGCGGAGTTCTGCCAGCTCGAGCTCGGCTTGTTCTACCTGGAGCAGCACCTTGCTGGGCAGCCGGTCGGCGCACTGTGGACGGCGCTCAACCACTATGCGGACCTGGGGCCGACGGGCTTGGAGGTTGTCCGGCGGGTGCGGCTTCGGATGGGCGATGCGGCGCGCGGCGGCCAGTGGCGCGAGCGGCTGAACGAGTATCGCAAAGTCCCGGTCGAGCTGCGAATGTTCACCACCGCAGGCCCGCCCGGGCATCGGGTCCTCAACGACACCCTCTTCGAGAGGTACCCCTCGCCGCATCTTCCGCAGCGAGAAGGTGTCTACCGGGCTGCGCTCACCGACTCGGTTCCCTACGACATCGAGCCGGCCCACGAACCGGTTCCGCCGGGCGCCGAGTGCTTCTTCAAACGGCGCGACGGCGCGGTCGAGAGCCTGCGGATCCCGTCCTGGATCCAGGTCGCCCCACCGACCGCACGGCTCGCTGCGCGCACGAGCCGCGTCCGGGAGCCTTTCCCTGTCACCCGCGACGATCTGGCGCAGGCTTTCAAGGAGATGGACCGGGCGCTGGAGTCACACCCGCAGATCAGTGACCGCGACTTCGAGCGGCGCTTTCAGAGCATGACGTTCTCGCGTGTCGACCAAGCGTCCGGGCGGCTCGTCGACGGCTTGGGCGTGTTCACCGTCGACGGGATCGCCCATACCGTCGGGCTGATGAACGCAGGCAAGAGCACCCTGCTGGACGGGCTGGCGTTCATCGGTGTTCAGCGCGGACTGCGAGTGGGCTACGTGACGCCGTCGATCAGCGCCGCGCTGGCCAAGGTCCGGTTCCTGCGCGCGCTGGGGATCCGCGCGGTCCCGCTGATCGGCCGCACTACCCGCGAACGCCACGTGGAGAGCTATTGGCGGGACGAGCTCTACGACGTGGACACCGGGCACGCGCTGCCCGGCATGGAGTTGGATCCGGCGGCGGAGTTCACCACGTCGATGTGCCTGCTCGAGCCGCTGCGCACCGGCGCTGGGCGCGGTGACGCGCCGTTGCGGGAGGAGGACTTCCCCTGCCGCGGGCGTCTGAAGCTGCCGAAGAAGCGCGAGCTGCACGACTGTCCGTTGACGCATGTCTGCCCGCAGCAGGCAGCGGCGCGCGCCGTCCCGGATGCGCAGGTGTGGGTGATGACCTCCTCCGGTCTGGTGAGCAGCCGGATGGAGGGCTCTTCCTACCGGGCGCGGCAGATCGAGGCGATCCAGCACGAGCTGGGCCTGCTGCTGGTCGACGAGGCCGACAAGGTGATGGGCGACTTCGACCAGCGGTTCATGCTGCAGGAGCCGCTGACGTTCCCCGGCGGCTGGAGCGCCCGCACGGCGATCGCCTGCCATGACAGTCTCGACGCCGCCTGGCACCAGCCGCTCACCCACGCCGATGTGCGCCGCTATCAGCGCTACATGCTGCGGCACTATCAGGCGCTGGCCGGCCTGTACCCGCTGCTGGTGACTCCGCCGGACAAGAGGAACAAGAGCCAGGACAAGGGCGGGAGCGGCAGGGGCCGGGGCGGCGAGGATCTGCTGTCGGAGATCGTCGCGGAGGGCCCGTTCAGCGGTTTCTCGCTGCTGAACCGGCTGGCCCGGTCCTTGCACGGGATCACCACCTTGCAGGAGCGGCCGGACCAGGCCGAGGAGGAAGAGGCCGCGGACCGGTTCTTCGACGAGTTCCTCGCGCTGTTGGCCCGGGACCCGTTCAAGGCGCCTCCCGGTCACCTGGACCGCCTGCTGACCGCGATGACGGCCGGCTACGACACCGAGTGGTCCGGGAAGGAAGCGGCCGAGGGATGGCTGCTCGAACACGCGCCGAAGGACAAGGACGGGAACGTCAGCGGCTGGGTTGAGCAGATGCTGCCGCAGCTGGTACGGCTGCTCATGGCCGGCATCTGGTCGGCGCGGATCACCACGAGTTTCTTCGGCGCCAACTCGCTGCTGCCTGCGGTCCAAAAGCAGATGCCGATGGAGGCGGCCGACAGCTTCTTCAAGCACCAGCCGCCACCCGACCTGCAGATGCTCGTGCCGGAGCAGGCCATGGGCAACATGCTGGCCCTGCAGTGGAAACCGAACCGGGACGGCACCAGCGGTTCGCTGGAGATCCTGTGGCTGCGCGGGGTGGGCCGCTGGCTGCTCTACCACCTGCACGACCTGCTGGGGTGCGAGGGTATCGAGGGCCCCAACGTGGTGCTCACCTCTGCCACGAGCTGGATGCCCGGCTCGGCGCGCTACCACGTGGCCATCACTCCGCAGCTGATCCTGCGCGAACCCGAGCCGTGCGCGCAGGCGCTGCGCCAGAGCCGGATACTGTTTCGGCCACAGTACCGACCAGGCGACCACAAGGGCATCTTCGTATCCGGCGCCGGTGGCCGCCAGCAGCGTGAGGACGCGCTGCGCGCCGTCCTGGACGCGATCTGCAACCCCGCGCCCGGGGCCTCCAGGTCGCTGGTCGACCAGGTGCGGGATCGGCTGGACCCCGATCGTCAGCGGCTCGCGTTCGTCACACTCAGCGGCAAGGACGCGGCCGCGTGCGCACTGCACATGAACCTCAAGACCCGCCTGGCGGCCCGCCACGTCACCCCCGACTCCGAGGCCCCTGGCCGGTATGGGCTGGCCTACCGGCGGATCGGGCGCTTCCCCGCGACGGACGCCGACGTCATGCTCGCCCCGGAAGGGTCGCTGCAGCGCGGCCACAACGTCCTCAACGGACGGGGGGTGGCGGCGTTCGGCGCCTTGTTCTACCTCGCCAGGCTGCACCCGCCCGCCGACGACCTGTCGTTCCCGCTCGCCGTTCTCAACCAGTACGCGATGCAGCGGCTGCTGGACCCGGTGGACGGCACGGCCCCGGGTGTGGACCTGAGCAAGCAGGCCCAACTGCTGCGCGCCGATGCCCGCGGCCTGTGGCTGACCTTGATGGGGCAGCCGCTGTACTTCTCCCGCCTTGCCCGCGTCGACCTTCGGCGGGCGTTCGTCAGCGACCTGATGGTGCAGCTGTACCAGACGCTCGGACGCACGATCCGCGGCAACGTGCCGACCCGGATCTACCTCATCGACGCCGCGTTCGCGCCCCGGGCCGCCAACCTGCGCGAGACGGCCGAGGACACCGACCGCACCAGCGTGCTGGTCGCCGGCCGGCAGTTGATCAACCGCCTGCTCGATCCGCCGGAGCCGGGCGCGCTGCCTGGGCGGCGACTCGAGCACGAGATCGCGAGTGCGACCTGGGGCCTGTTGGACAACCTCTTCGAGACCATGGACTGGGGCCGATGACCGAGCGACCGAAGCGACCGAAAATCTCCTTCAGCGGAATCCAGTTCCCGCTGTTCGCCGCGAAACCGGACGAGTGGTGGCCGTGCGAGCTGCACAGCGCCGCATTCCCCAGCGACCTGCTCCCCCGCCTGGAGCGGGCCTGGGCCTCCAATCCGAAAGCGCGCCACAAGGACCGCCTGCCGACGTGGGCGCTCACGGAATTGCTGCTGGAGCTGGAGCCTCAGCTGCTGGCCGTCTCCACCGACCTGCGCGCCGCCACCTGGCTGCGCGCGATGCTCCCGCTTGCCGACACCACCGTGGTGGCACTCGCGCTGGAGGCCTGGGTCTGCGGGCACGTCGCCCCCCACCAGGCCGACGTCCCATGGGGCGAGGTCATCGGCGAGGCACTGAAGCTGCAGTGGAAGCCGGCCCGGCCGGACCTGCTCGAACGCGGCGTGCGACCGAACGGCACCGCCGAGCCCAGCGAGGCCGCCTACAAGATGCTGGCCACTTTTCTTGCCGCCAGCTGGGTCGACCGAGACCGCCGACTGGGCGGCCGCGACACCGACCAGGGATCCTCGTGGATCATGGGCCCGGCCTCGCCCGACGGTGACCGGTCAGTGTTCCTGTGGCCGCCGACCCGCCTCTCACGAGGCGGCGAGCAGGGCTACAGCACCCACTACCTGCGCTTCAACGTGGTCACACTCCCCCACGACGAGCGACTGCTGCTGCGCGTGGTCCCGCACGTCGCGCGCATGGCCGCCACCCAGCCCGCCTACATCCCAAGGCGCAGCCAGTACGAGCCCGCCACCGCCACCATGCTGCTGTACGCACCGAGCGGCGTGCTGCGCGGCACCGAGCGGGCCACGCTGCTGCGCGCCCCGGTCACCGTGACCGGTGTCAAGGACGAGATGCGGTGGACGTGGAAGCCCGGCCTGCCCCAGATCCTGTCACGGCTCCCCAGCCCCGACCTGTTCCCGCTGCCCGACCAGGTCCGCAAGGACCCGGCCCGCTACACCTCCCCGAGCGAGGCCGGGGGCGACCAAGCGCCCAAGCCCCGGGCGTTCCTGCTGCACAGCACCGGCTACAACTACTTCAAAGACGACGAGGACAACAACGACGATGGGACGCGGGAGACCGGTGGGCATCCCACCGGGACCGGCTTCCAGCCGATCGACCACCTGACTGTCTTCGAAGCCCTGGCCCCGGTCCTTGAAGAGCACCACCTTGTGCCGGTCACCCCGGCGGCGGAGGTGAAGCCGCGCTCACGGCGGCTGCCGAAGACGCGCACCAAGGCGGGCGTCGAGTACCCGATCGAGCTGTGGCACGCGACGCCGCGCACCGCCGACGCCGTCCACCTCGTGCTCACCCGGATCCTGGGCCTGGAGCACACCACCACTGCCCACGATGGCGACGCGGTCGTGGGCTGCTACCGCGGCAACGAGTTCAGTGTCCGGCTGCGCCTGGTCAAGCCCGGGCTGCTGCTGGCCGGCTGGCCCAAGGCCACCGACAGCGACCCGGACAAGCGCCGCCGGGCCCGCCAGGCCGCCCTCGAGGAACGCGCCCGGCTGTGGCAGGACGCGTTCCCGCCCGAGGACCGCCCGGTCGGATGCCTCATCGAGCTGGAGGGCCCGGGCTACTACAAGGCTGCCCGGCTGGAGGACCCCAAGAAGCCGCTGAAGAACGCCCTGCCGCCCCGGTGCAACCGGCTGGTCCAGATCATCAAGCCCGTCAACCGAGACCCGAACCCGGACGCGAAGAGCACCGGCCTGCACCCGTTCGAGAACACCGAGGTACGCAAGCAGGACATCGAGCGCATCACCGCTGCACTGCTGGACCTGCTGAGGCAGCTGGGCCGCCTCCCCACGCTCCCACCTCTGTTCGGCAACGCACCGCTGGAAGTATCCGCGCTGTGGCTGGCCCACGCAGGTCCTCACTTCGTTCCGATGCTGCTTCGGATGCGTACCGACGGCACCGCGACCGGTCAGCTGATCCCGAGCCAGAACCACCCCGTCGAACCAGAGATCCCTCTCGAACTGCTTCCCGCGGCGCTGGCCGAGGGCCGCGGGAAGGTGAAGCGGACCGACCAGGAAACGCTTGCCCGCTTCCTGCGCGGCGCGCTCGCCGAGGACGACACCCACCACCGGCTCTTCATCGCCCGCGCCGCGACGTTGCGCAACAAGGGATTTTGGCCCTGGCTGTCCAACCAGCACATCACCGCCGACGCACTCGTGTGGCCAGGGGTCTCGCTCACCGACCCCGGAGCGGTGCCCGTTCCCCGCACGCCGGCGAGCCTGCCGGGCCTGCGCATTGTGCGGGTCAACGACGACAACGACGAGCTGCCCCACGGCTTCGGCATCGGTCCGGCCCCGGAATCAGCCGAGCCTGCCGCCGACATCGAGGATGCTGGCGACAGGCAGGACCAGGCGGAGTCCCACCTGGGAGCCGCCCAGGGCCAAGGCGCAGCGGACGACGGCGCGAGCGGTGGCGTCGGCGGTGATGCCGCGGAGGCGGAGTCGGTCGCGGTGCTGCCCGAACTGCCATACGGATGGGGGCGGTTCTCCGGAGTCGCGCGGTGGAACGGCCGCGGCTACCTGGCCATCAACCCCCGCCCCGACACCAGCCAGCTACCCAAGGGCGTGAGCAAGCTGTCCGGGCCGGGCAACGACAGCAAGAACGGCCAGAACCCCACCTCGCTGCACATCCACGCCTCCTTCCTCCAGGACGGCGACGATCCGGACCAGCTGGCGCTGTACGTGCAAACACTGCGCCGTTTCCACACCCACACAAGCAAGGCGACCCGGCTGCCGATGATCCTGCACCTGGGCAAGCTCTTGGAGGAGTACATCCTCTGATAAGACGTCGTCTCATTTGGCGAGTCTGCGGTAACAGATGAAGCTGCCGGCGATGGCGGTGAAGGCCAGGAAGTGCTCGGCCTTGCGTTCGTAGCGGCGATGCAGACGGCGACAGCCGCCCAGCCAGGACATCGTGCGCTCGATCGTCCATCGATGTCGGCCCAGCCGGGTGGAGGACTCGATGCCCTTGCGGGCGATGCGGTGCCGGATGCCTCGCTTGCGTAGCCATCAGCGCAGGTGATCGTAGTCGTAGCCCTTGTCCGCGTGCAGCTTGGCGGGCCGTCGCCTGCGTGGGTCGCGGCGGGAGTGGATCGGCGGGATGCCGCGCACGAGCGGCTCGAGTGCCTGACTGTCGTGCAGGTTCGCCCCGAAGATCCCGATGGAGAGGGGTAAACCGGTCCGCTCGGTGATCAAGTGGATCTTCGAGCCCTTCTTGCCCCGGTCTGCAGGATTCGGACCCGTCAGATCCCCCTCAGGGCCCGCATGTTCACCGAGTCGATCGCGCAGCGCGACCAGTCCAGGTCTCCGCGCGAACCCAGCTCGTCGAGGATGACGCGGTGCAGCTTCGCCCAGACCCGGGCGGCGGTCCACTCGGTGAAACGCCGGTGCGCGGTCGGCCCCGAAGGCCCGAAGACCGGCGGCAGCTGCCGCCACGTGCAGCCCGCCGTGGCCACGAAGATGATCGCAGCCAGCACCTCGCGATCCCCGTACCGGCGCCGACCGCCGCCCTGCGGCCGCGATGGAGCAGGTGGGACCACCCGCTGGAACAGCTCCCACAACTCGTCCAGCACCATACGCTCGACCATCACCGCACAGTGCAGACTACCCAGCTAGCCAAATGAGACGACGTCTTATCCCCGGCCATCCTTGAACGCGTTCCCTCGTGCGGCTGCCGCGCGTCCGTGCGCGCACGCACAGAGGAGACGCAGGTCCATCGCTCTGGACATGCATCGCAGAACGCTGGAGGCCCCGTTGCAGCGGGGCACCTCCGCACGGTGGTACGGCCCCCGGGTCAGCCACTGGACTTTCCTCCGCCCGACGATGGCAACTCTCGCGGGGACGAAGGACGTACGGCAAGGGGCAGGGACCGGCGGATCCGCCGGTCCCTGCCCCTTGCCGCGTCTGCTCGCCCTACAGCACTTCCGCGTCAGGATTCTGTATCCGGGGAGGCGGCCGGTACGCGGACCCGGGCTTCTGCGCGGCCGGGCGATGCAGGCCCTCCACCCCAGGCCGCGAGGTCTACTGCGGGGCTGCCGGAGACGCCGCGTACGAGGCGGATGAAGCCGGGGATGTGAGATTCCGCGTGGCCGATCAGGCCGGCCGGGAGCCGTGGCTGCGACTGGAGATCCCGCTACCGTCGACGGTTCCGGCCGGGTTGTGTCTGTGCCGCCCATGCTCTCCCGGCTACCTCGGCGGGCGTTTCCCAGTGAGTTCTTCCCACCGACCACGCTGCGCGTCCAGTTCGACGATGGCGTTCTTCCGGCTGGGGTCGCGTTTCTGCTGGGCGCACACTTGGGCCAGATTCTGGCGGGCTGCGTCCCGGGAGGCAGTGTTCTTCTGTGCGCTCTCGAGCTCTTGCCGCGCACGCGGCAAGCGCACCTCTCGGTGCTTCTGAAAGTCGTTTTCATCCGCCGCCGCGTTCTGAATCTCGAGCGCGAAATCGCTCAGTTCTTCTTCGCTGAAAAACGGTGTATCTTCGTCTTCCGGCGCGGGGCGACGAGGGTACTTTGCCCGGTAGGTCCGAAGGCCGGGCTCCACCAAGTCGATGGAATAGACCGGGTCGGATTTGAACTCGACCTTAAGTCCCGCGAGCGAAATCGGCTTCGTCCTGCCCGCCGCCATCACGCCGTGCTCGTACAAGGTGAGTTCGCCGACCGGGCCCCTCAGTTGCCTGCCCAGGCCAGGGCTGAGCAGGTTCCCGACTTCGCGCTCCAACGCCTTCACGTCTTCCCGGTACTTCGCTTCTTCCGCGTTGACTCTCTCCCGGGCGGACTTCTCCACCCGGTCGGCATCCTTGTCCAAATCGCGCAGGTCCCGTCGGCGCTCTGCTAGTTTCGCCCGCTCATTTTCATACTTCGGGCTGAAGGCAAAGACCCAGTTGCCGGGGTACCTGCTCCAGTGCCAAGCTGCCCAAGCCGCGGCAGCCAGCAGGACAAGCAGCACTGCACGCATTCATTTCACTCCCCTTCTCAGCAATCGCATGGTGCTCATGTCATACCGCCCCGGACCCGAGTGACGGGGACGATCCGACCAACGGACCTGCCGAAGCGGCCCCAAAGAACCACAGGGCCAGGCGCCACAAACTCGCCACTTGGGGCGGGTCGGGTGTTCTGGCCGGATTGGTGGCCGGTTCTCACGAACGCACACCGACCCGAGGCCATGGTCACTACCGTCGCGACCATGGCGAAGGGGGAGACGTCCAGCGGCCCGATCGGCTGGGCGATGCGAGTGGTGCTGTGGCTGTACGCGCTCGTGGGCGTCCCGCTGTACCTGTGGTTCCTGCAACACATGGGCGACCGCTGGGGCCAGCAGCTGCCCGCCGACGACGACCTGCGCTTCTGGCTGCCGATCGTCGTCCCCCTTGCCGCCTTCAGCTTCACCACGATGTCCAGCACCTCCTGGTGGTACAGCACCGAGGACCGCCCGTTCCTCCTGGGCCGCAAGCACTGGCGGTTCATGATGGTCTTCGTGGTCACCCCGTCTCTGATGGCTGGCTTCTTCGGCTCCGCGAACCAGGACGTCGTCGCCGTAGTGCTGACCATGATGGTCACGACCATCGGCATCGCCGACCTGTGGATCCTGCCACCGGCCCTGTTGCCGCAGTTGCTCGACACCCTGCGCCCGAAGAAGGTGCCAGCGGCCCGTCCTGGCGACGCCTGAGGGAGAGCGTGATGAGACTCGTCTGGCTGGCCGCGATCAGTGTGCTCGCCGTCGTGATGGCGGTGTTCACGCCGTACGTGTTCCGCACCGAATCGACGTGGCAGGCCATCGCCTGGCTGGTCATGCTCGTTGGCACAGTCACCTTCATCGCCGTGCTCATCCGGGCCGAACTGCTGATCCGACGCCTGGGACGACAACCGAACAGCGACGCCTCTGAGACCTGAACTGCGTGCCCAGGCCCCCGTGAAGTGCTGGACCTCACCAGGCCGCCCCGTCGCCGAACCACTCGGGCCGCGTCAGGCGACGGCGCAGGCGACGGTCAGGTTCGAGCGTTTGAGCCAGCGGCACCGGCCGAGGGTGTGGACCAGGGCCGCGGCCCTGGCGTAGGGCCCGCCGTACACGGGCTGCTCGAGCAGTTCCGCCGCAAGCCCAGCACCGCACTGGTGCTCGTCCGGCAAATCGCCTGCTGATCATCCACCAGCCAACCCGTCAGCCGAGCACGCCTCGACCTCAATCGCTCCCAGGGCCGTAAGTGCGTGGGGCAATGGTGTTGTACGCGGACAGCCAGCCGGTGACCAGGTAATCGCCGCGGGTGAACACTGCTCCCCCGTGCTCGACTTGCGCGTCATGTCAATCCATCAAGTCCCAGAACGGCATATCGGCCTGCATGACCAGCAGCGTCACCGGCCGCGGACAGTACCCGCCGGACTCAGGACAGACCTGATGGAGCGTAACTATGACGGTGCCGGGGCACGGCGTACGCGGTCTCACATCACGTCGGCACCCCTCAATCGAACACCGAGGTAACCCTCCGCGACCGCTCCCCAAGATCAGCGCCAGAGCCCGCTGGTGAACGCCCTAGCCACAGCGGGCTCCCGGTGCCGTCGCGTACGCCGCCGGGAGCCGGACGTTCAACGGCCGCCGGCGCTGGGCTCCGCGGTCCCGGTCCTGGCTTCCGCCTCATCGGTGGAGGCAGAGGTGGCCCCGGCCGCAGAGGTGTCCGCGACCCGGGGCCGGGAGCGCATCACCAGACAGGCGGCCGAACCGAGCAGCAGCACAGCGACGGGCAGCAGCAGTACGCTGCCGGCCGCGTCCGCAAGGCCGCCGTGCAGGGCGGGCGCGGCCTCGCCGGGCGCGAGTTCGGAGCCGGCCGAGGTCTCGGATCCCGGCAGTTCGGCCGCGATCCGCATCTGGAGCAGGACACCGACCGCCGCACTGCCGACGACACAGCCCACCTGACGCAGCTGGTTGTAGATGCCGGAGGCGGCACCCATCAGCTCGGGCCGGACGCCGCTGGTCGCCACGTGCGCGAGCGGCGCGAACGAGGCGCCCGAGCCGAGACCCGTGACGAACAGCGCAAGACCCAGCCACCAGGTACTCGCCTCCGATTCCATGGCCGTCGCGATCATCGCAAGACCCAGCGCGAACACCAGGAAGCCGCCGAGCACCACCCACTTGCCGCCGAGCCGATCCGAGAGCATGCCCGCGAATGGCCCGGCCGCGCCGCTGGCCACCGCCGCCGGTAGCATCAGCGCCCCCGCCTGCTGCGGCGAGAGCTCCATCACCGACTGCAGATACAGCATGATCGGCAGGGACAATCCGGTGACGGCGAAGCCGACGCAGGCCGCTGCCACGACGGCCACGCTGAAGTTCCGCTGCCGGAAGAGCCCGAGCGGCATCAGCGGCTCGCGGGTGTTGCGGTGCTGCCAGACCACGAAGGCGATCAGCAGCAGCACGCCGGCCGCCAGAATGACCGGGACGGTCACAGGCCCGGCGACCGAGCCCCAGGCGTAGTGCTGACCGTTCTGCAGCCCGAACACCAGGGTGAGCAAGCCGAGTCCGGAGAGCACCGTGCCCAGCGCGTCGAAGCGGCGGCCGACCCGCTGCCGGTTGTCCGGCAGCAGGAACACCGTCATGACGAGACCGGCGAGGCCGACCGGCACATTCACCAGGAAGATCCACTCCCAGCCGTGCGAGCCCACCAGGAACCCGCCGAGCAGCGGCCCGACAGCTGAGGCCAGACCAGCGACCGCGCCCCACACACCCAGCGCGGCACCGATGCGGTGCGGCGGGAACAGCGTGGTCACGAGCGCCATCGTCTGCGGCGCCATCATCGCCGCGCCGAATCCCTGCACGGCCCGGGCCACGATCAGCATCTCGGCGCTTCCGGCGGCCCCGCACCAGAGCGAGGCCGCCGTGAAGACCACCATTCCGGCCTGCAGCATCTGCTTGCGCCCCAGCCGGTCCCCGAGCCTCCCGGAGACCAGCAGCGGAACGGCGTAGGTGAGGAGGTAAACGCTGTTCACCCAGGCCATCTGGTTCAGATCGGCGTCCAGGTCGGCCAGCATGCCGGGGATGGCGACATTGACGATCGTCATGTCCATCATGATCAGAAAAAAACCGACGCAGACCGGCACGAGGGCCACCCACGGGTTCACTTGCTTCTCGGGAGTCGTCATGACTGCTTCCTCATCGATCGAGGCCTTGCCTCTCGTACGGAGTTCGGGGGATACAGGGTTCGGGGAAGTCGGGGACGGGTGGTCACTCGGTGGCGAGGATTTCGAGGTCGCGGGCGATGGCCTCCCACGAGGCGGCGGTGGCCCGGGCCACCGCCGCTATCCGCGTCGCCTGGTGGGCCGGTAAGCGCCGTACGATCTCTGCATCGCTCCGGCTGATGACGTGCGTCTCCAGCCACCGCACCACCGCGCGCGCCTCGTTGCTGTAGCGCACAGCCGGGTCCCGACGGAGCGACTCCAGTACGGTGCCGAGCTCGATGGGCTGCGCTCGAACAGAACGAGGACGCCGGCGCAGCCCCGGCGAACTGCCTCCGGTTGCCGGCGCGTTCACCGTCCCCGGGCCGTGCGTCGCCGCGGCGCCCACCGTCGCCCGCACGGCGCAGGCGGACACCTGCGCGGCTCCCGAGGCAGACGCGGGGGCAGGGGCAGGGGCCACGGCGCCCGGGGGCAGCGGGTTCTCGCCGCGGCGCCACCGCTTCCGCACATCCCGAGCCGTCTCCACGGAAACCCCGGCCGCACCGGCGATCTCCCGGAGCGGCACGTCCCCACCCTGCTGTGAGAGCACGTCCCAGCAGCGCAGCCGCCCCTCGGCCGGGTTCAGCGCCCGGGCCTTGCCGTCGCTGCCGATTCGGACCCCGCCCCCGGCCTCCGCCTGACCGCCGCTTCCGGCCGCGTGGGAGCGGCGCAGAACGCCGACCGTCTTGTCGGACAGTCCCGTCCGTACGGCAATGGCCCGGTCGGACCACTGGGGATAGCTGCGAAGGATCCAGCGGGCCGCATCCTTCCGGTCGGCGAGGGTCAGCGGCAGCCCGTGCCGGATGTTCGCCTCGACGGTGTGCAGAAAGGCCTCTGCCTCCGTGCCATCGAACCAGACGACGTCGATGGTCTCCCGGCCCCGGCTGCGGGCAGCGTGCAGCCGGTGCGTGCCGTCGACCACCCGCATGCTCGGGCGATGCACGACGATCGGCGGCAGCGAATCGGCAGCCTCGGCCAGCACCGCCACATGTTCCTGGTCGACGCCAGAGCGCCTGGGTGAGGCCCCGTCCAGCAGGTCGTCCACCGGTACGGGCACCGTGCCCGGGGAATGCGGCCGCGCCACGGCGTCTGTACCGGGGGCGGCAACAGTATCGACAGCCATTTCTTCTCCTTCGGTCAGGAACGCAGGTCAAGGTTGTGCCGTTGGCAGAGAATTGGCATGCCGGAGGGACGGCGCAGAATCCGCGCGGGTCCGCCCGGTCTGCTCCGCTACGGCATGGCCTGAATGTCGGTCACCAGATCGGCCTGTGCCTACCCGAGGCGGGTCACCCGGGTACGGAGGTGGTCAGCGACCACGCGACGGCTTCGCCGCGCAGCGCGGCGATGACGTACTGCTGGTACGAGAGGGCCCGTGGCCGGAAGTCCAGCCCGAAGACCGCGTGCAGCTGGGCGCAGATCTGCTGGACCACGGTCTCGCTGGGGACGAAGTCGGCGTATGCCACCTCCGCGTACGGCTGTCCGGGCAGCGCGGCACGCACCGTGCGCACGTCGTGGGCGTCGGCCAGCGGAAAGCCGGCCAGTGCAGCGGCGGGCGCGGGGGCGGGCTCCAGCAGCCCGTTGGTAGGGGCCGCGAGCGCAGCCGGGTCGAGTGCGCGGGCGATGGCCGCGCGCAGCCCGGGGCGTCGCGCAGCCGTCGGCAGCGTCTGCCGAACTCCAGGCTGGCGAAGAGCGTCACCGAGCGTGCCATGAGGTCGGGGGCGTCGGCCAGAAGCACGGCGTCGGGTATGGCGAAGCTCGTGGTCGGGGCCGCGTCGATGGTGCCGACGCGGTAGGCGGACACGGCACCGGCCAGGTCCTTGAACACCGGGAAGCGCGGTTCGTCCGACAGTCCCTCGGGGCCGGTGTGCTCGTGGCGGACCAGTCGGGGCCCGCCCGACGGGTCCGTTCCGGCGGGCGCGTACGGGCCGAGCACGGCGTCGCAGCCGGGGCGCAGCGGTGCGAGTTGGGGCAACGTCAGCAGTGCGGGCAGAAATCCGGTGGGAGCGGTGAGCCTCAACTCGACCGAACCGTCCGGCGTCTCGGCTGCGGCTTCGTCGCCGGGGCGCAGGAACCGGCCGAGCTGGCGGTCCTTGGCTGCCGCGTCGCGGATACCCCGCCACCACGTGAGTGGGCAGCAGCGGAAGGCCGTTGGACCAGCGTGCCTGTGGGTCGGGTGCCAGCCGCCAGCGGAGCCCGCCGTTAAGCGGCCGCAGGCCGAGGGCGGCGTGGGGCTGCGGGTCCGTTCGCCGGGCGCTTCTTGGCAGAGCGTGCCGACGCAGGCCTCGGCCACCAGTCGCGCGTCGTAGTCGACCGGGCGGCGCAGGTCGTCCCCGAGCGGGACGGCGTCGAGAGCGAGGGCTAAGGACGACGGCATCGGGATTCCTCCGTGGGGTTCCCCCGTTGTCTCAGTGGTCGTGTGTTGCTGTGGGAAGTTGTCCCGTCCGCCTACTCGTCCACCCGACGATCCGGGAGCGCCTCGCTGCGGATGAGGTCCTCCACAATGCCGAGCACGGCGCTGCGGGCCTCCGGGGAGAGCTGCCCGGCACGCAACGCGATCTCCTGGACCCCGTGGTCTTCGCAGAGGCGCCGCCACCTCTGCTCATCCACCGGTTTGCTGTCCCTGGCCGTCTGCACACCCTCCGATGTGCGCAGACGGCGCTCCGCAGCGAGTACAGAAGGATCGTCGTCCGGCTTGAGAAAGTAATCCGCATGGTTGACCCCGAAGAACTCCGCCAGGCGCTGCGCCTTCGCCACCGACGGCATCGACTTCCCACTGCGCAGGTTTCGGATGTACTGCCCGCTGACCCCGACGTACTCAGCGATGTCCGTATCAGTGAACCTGTCCGAGCCCTCCAGGCGAGCCGCTTCGATCAAGCGCTGCAGGCGGCGCCCGAACAGACATGCAGCATCGGTGCTTTGCAGTGGGCGCGTTCGCGCCTTCGGTCGATTCAGGGGCATGAAGATGGATCGTAGGCGGAGTTGGTCAAGCTGCGGAACCCAGGACCAACAATAGTTTTACCGTCGCATTGACAATGGCGAGAACTCGCCGCTTCCCCGGGTGGCGACCTCGGCATCCCGGCCTGAAATCATCCGAGGGTAACTGGGCTGTGGCTGGAATTCCCCACCTGGCCCTGCCATTGAAGCGTGTGGCGAGAAGCCTCATCTTCATCAGACGTGATGGCTTAACTCCCGCTAGCAGAGTTTACTTCGGTTAGCGGTAAAAAGAAGCTCGGCATCTTGTTTCGGCTTTGCGGGCGGAGGGTGCGCGGTAGCGCCGCTGCTGGAAGTGCGAGAGGCGACCGCTCGCCTGGGGGAGGGATTGCGAAAGGGAGCTGCCCGATTGACCGAGATGTTGGAGGTGGCCGAGATTCGGCTGGACCGCCAAGTGATCGTGCGGGAGGAACTGATCGAAGCCCTGCCAGGCTCCACGGCCAAGTCGATCTTGGTATTCGCGGATGCAGCGGAGAAGAACCAGTACACTCGCCGCTGCCGGGCTCGGTTGTACTGCCTGGCGAGGTGGGCTGCCCGTGACCGTTCTGGCGCCTGGCTGCCGCGGGTCCCTGCATATCCTGGACGACAGGCTGATGGAAGATCACCGGCCGCTTCGGGCACAAGAGATTGCCATGACGCAGGAGTTCGACGCGACGTCGGCAAGCGTCAAGAGCGTGCGCTCGAGAGCCGGGCGACCGGCAAACACGGATGGGTTCCGGCAGGAAGCTTCGGAGACGTTCAGCATAGGCCGTTGGTCCGTGGCCGGGCCAGACGCAGACACCCACTAGTAGGGCCGTCGGATCATCGCCCTCGCTGGAAGCGGTCCCGGGGTTGTGCACACACAAAGAGAGCGTCAAGACTCCACTTCTGTGATCCGTTGCTCAAGGAGCGCAATCTTTCCGTCCAGCGGGTTCGTCATCGCCGGCCAGAGGTCGGCCTTGAGGATGAGCTGGACGCGGGGGGCTTTGGCGGCGACGGCCTCAGTGGCCCGTTTGACGACATCCATGACCTCGTCCCACTCGCCCTCCACCATGGTGTACATCGAGTCCGAGCGGGTTCGAAGCCCCGACTCCCGGATGATCTTGACGGCGTCAGCGACATAGTCGGCGACGTTCTCCTCCACCCCCATCGGGGTCAGAGCAAATGCGATCAGCACAGCATTCCCATCTGAGTGCTAGGCCGGATCGGCCAGCGATGCACGATAGGTACGGACGGACGGTGATTGATATGCGGCGGCGATGTGCAGCAAGTAGCCTATTTCCTCGGTAAGTTCCTGCGCTCCATCCCCGGTGAGATTCGCTTCCTGGGCGTGCGGTGCCCGACCGTCGCGCCGAGCCTGCAGGGCGGCAACGAGCCAGTAGGCGGTGACGTACGCGTCGACCAGATGCGCCTGCACATCATCGTCCCTGTCGGCATGTCGCCGAATCTGGTGGAGAGTGGCCGAGGAGACGTAGTCGCGCAGCACGATCATCGCGTCTCTGATCTCGATCACTCGTCGGTACAGCCGCAGTTGCAGTGGTACGCCTACGGCACGCAGTCGACTTCCCGCAGCGAAGACCACATCCGGGGTCGCGGCGGTCAGGTCCCGCCACAACAGTTCGAGACCTCGATGCGCGCTGCGGTATCGCCACCACTGCCGCAGCTGAGCCATCAGGGGCAAGGCGGCCCCAGCTGCCATGAACAGCGCTTCGATGCCCGTGACGGGTGAGAACAAGGGCGCGAAGACCGTCGAACGGGTCACCAGGTAGGCCAGCTTGAGCACCCACAACAGCGATGCCAGGAGGATGCCGGTGCCGAACAGGCGCAGCGCGTATCGCAGCAGTCGGGGGATGTTCCGGCGGCCGTAGCTCCAGCACACGAATCCGCAGATGGTATCTGCGATCAGGTGGAAGGCAAAGAAGATCCACCAATACGCGTCGGGCACGCTCGGGGTGTCGCTGGACGGGGCTATCTGGTTTCGGTCGTGCGGCGGCCCGAGAATATCCAGTAGAGCCAGCGCGCCCATAACCAGGACGGCGATGCTGAACACAGGGATCGTGCGGCGCTGGCGTCCGGCTGCCTGAAGGATGAACCACAGAACAGCGGCAGCATCCAGGATGCTCACCAAGTGCTTGATCAGGTCGATCCGGTGGGCGCTGGACACGAACCGCGCCAGGACCGCGGTGACGGGTTCGAGGTGCATGGACATCGCCACCGCGATCAGGACGATCGCGAACCACAGTGGCCGCTGCTCGCTCCTGCGTAGAGCCTGCGGTGTCCGGGCGATCGCCACACTCCACAGAGCGACGATCCCGATGTTCTCTAACCACGCGAGCATGGCGTCCTCTCACGGGGAGCACCGCTCAGCCCCATCGCGGACTCCAGCCCGCCCAGCATCCCGGACAGCAGTGCCGGGGAGGGGACTCGGCCAGCGCGCTCCAACACGAGGGTGGCGATCATCTCCGCCTCCTGTTCCTGGAGATCGGAGTAGCGCGAGCGGGCGAGCGCCTGCCGGAGCGATTCGGCATCCGCCAGATCGATCTGGCGGTACAACCGCTGGTCGCCGCTGCCTGAGCGATGATCACACACCAGGTGCCCAATCTCGTGCAGGATGATGTGCTCTTGATGCAGCGGGCTCGTCTGGGCGTCGTACAGGACGTAGTCACCGCTGTCGGTAGCCAGCCAGATGCCTGTCGGCATCTCAGGAACTGTCGGTGTGGGCAAGGGGCGCAGCTCCAGCCGACGTCCCCGGTCCGTCGCCAGCCGGGTACACAGCTCCTCAACAGTGAACGGATCAGGTAATGGGAGACCCTCGATCACCTGCTTGCACCGGCGGTGCAGACGTCTCCAGTACATCTCTGTCCGCTCCTCCGGGATCGTCGGGGCTGGAGGACACATGACTCGATATCCACGCCGCCCCCGTTGCGGTGCCCAGAAGCCACTAGCCACACCACACCCCCTCGCCTAGCTAATGAGTGAGCCTAAGCGGTCTTGGCGAAGTTGGGTGCTGATCGTGTGCCTTTGGCTGAGAGCGTGGTGGTGAACCGGACTGTGTTCGGTGAGGGCTGGCCGGGGAGATGTCGAACGGTCTTGCTGACCGGTCGATGTGCATAGGCGAACGAGCCCTCTTGGCAGAGACGAGGTTGTCGATCAACTCTCCGCCGTAGGAGGCCCGTTGCCGTACCAGTTCATCATTACCGAGCTGGCTGGTGCCAGTTCGGCCACCCTGGTGTGTGACTGCTACGTCCATCAGTTCGGGGCTATTGCCGTGGGACGGCGTGTCTCGCTGTACCCGACGGACATGACGGACGCGGAGTGGGCCCGGGTCCGTGTCTCGATGCCGGCCTGGCTGGAGGGCCGAGGCGGGCGCCCCGAGGAGCACTGCCACCGGGAAATGATCGACGCTGTGCGCTATGTCGTCGACAATGGCGTGAAGTGGCGGGCGGTCCCTGCGGATTCTCCCTGGTGGCGGGCGGTGTACGACTTCTTCCGGCGGTGGTGCCGCCACGGTTGTGTGCGTGAGCTGTACCAGCGGCTGCGGCGCGTCGAGCGCGAGCGGCAGGGCCGGGAGGCGGAGCCGACCGCCGGGATCATCGACGCGCAGTCGGTGGACGGTGCGGACACCGTCGGGGCCGGCAGCCGTGGCTGCGACGGCCGCAAGCGCCACATCCTGACCGACACCGGCGGCCTGCTGCTGGAGGCCACCGTCACCCCGGCCAACGTCCACGACTCGAAGGCCGCCCCCGCGCTGGTCGAGGCGTTCATGACCGAGCCGGGCCGCCTGCTGAAGCTGGTCCGGGCCGATTCCGCCTACCAGTGCGAAGCCCTCGCCACAGCGTTCGCCGCGCACGGGGTGAAGGCCGAGATCGTGCGGCGCTCCGACGGGAGCCGGGGGTTCGTGGTGCTGGCGCGCCGCTGGGTGGTGGAGAGGACGCTGGGGTGGCTGTCACGGGCCCGCCGTCTCAACCGCGACCACGAACGCCGCCCCGATCACCACGTGCAGATGGTGTGGTGGGCCGGCCTGGTCACCCTGACCCGGCGGATGGCCCGCCAGCGTCTGCACTGGCCCGAGTACCGGCCGCACCGGCTGGACCCAGCCGGCCTGAACACCCCGCCCCGCTCACGCACCAGCCAGCCCCGCGCCTCCAGCGCATACGCAGGGTGACGCACCTTCTCCACCTCCTTCAACCGCGCCGCGTCCCGGCCCAGCGCGCACGTCAGCTCCTGCGCGGACACCGGCCCCGCGGCTGACACAACCGCCGCGAACACCTGCCGGTAGGCCCCGGACAGGGCCTCCTCACCCATCCCGTCCTGCCACACAGGCGGCCGCGGATCATACCCCTCGCGCAGCGCAGGGACAGGCCCCACCGCCGCGGCCGCGACCGGCGCGGGAGCAAGCCCAGGCGGCGAGGCGTCACCACCCGTCTCCCGCACTGCCACGATCTCCTGGCCAGCCTGAGCGCACCCGGCGGGAGACTCAGCCTCCTCCGCGAGCGCGTGCAGCACCTCGGCACGGGCGATACCCGCGTGCTCCAGCCGCCGCCGAGCCGCAGCCACATGTTCCTCGGCCTCCCTGACCACCTCCAGCCAGGACTCGAGTTCCTCCCGAGCCCGGGCCTCACGGAACTCCAGCAACGCGATCACCGACGGCACCACACACCTCCGAGGCAGAACCAACCCCTCGCTGGCTGCCCACAGTTGGCCACCCCAACACCGAAACCACCCGAAACCCACAGCTCATCGAGCTACAGCCCGGTTCACCACAACGCTCTCACTAGGACGAATGAAGATCGCCAACAGCATCCCGAAAGTGAGACAGGGCTGTTAACTTGACACACCCGTCGCCCGCGGCACCGCAGCTGTGGTGGTCACCGCGCCGACAGCGTCGCTCGATCATGCGACCGGGTCCGACCCAGTCGCGTTCCGAGCCGGTGCAGACGATCCATGATGTCCGGGGGTGCGTCCACGATGAACTCGGCTCCGATGGTGGCGACGAGCACGATGTACTGGGTGACTAGCTCCGGAGACTCGGCTGTGAGGCGGATCCGGCACCGGCCGGGGCCGAGGTCGTCGATCTCGCCGGGGATCGGGACGAGGATGCCTGCCCGGACGTCTGCTGCCGATAGGTCCACGGTTAGTCGCGCCGTGTAGCGATAGGAGGCAGCTGCCAGTGAGCGTCTGACGAAGCTGACAGCATCGGTGGTCGGCAGGTCCCGTCGTTCGGCAGGTCGGTGGGCGCGCAGGGGAGTGTTGATCCGATCGATGCGGAAGATACGCCAGTCCTCACGATCGTGGTCATATGCCACGAGGTACCACAATCCGCGGAGGATGACGAGACTGTGCGGCTCGGCCCCCCGAGTGCTGCGGCGTCCGGTACGGTCGCGGTAGTCGAAGCGGACGCTCTCGTGCTCGTGGCAGCAGGCGGCCAGCACAGCCAGCGTGGCCGGGTCGACGTGTGCTGCGTAATCGCCGGGTGCGGCGCTAGTGGCGCGGGAGATCGCAGTCAGTTGCGGGCGTAGACGCGCCGGGAAGATCTGCTCAAGCTTGGCCAGGGCCGTGAGCGAGGCGTCCTCGATCCCACTAACGCTACCCTGGCTGGCTATGGCGAGCCCAACAGCCACCGCGACGACCTCGTCGTCCTCGAGCAACAGGGGCGGCATGCTGCTCCCAGCTGCAAGCCGGTACCCGCCCGATGTTCCTGTGGTTCCGGTTACCGCGTAGTCGAGGGCCCGTAACCGGTCGATGTCGCGGCGCACCGTTCGCTCGGTCACTTGCAGCCGCTGAGCCAGTTCGGTGCCCGTCCAGGTCCGTCGCGTCTGCAGCAGGCCGAGCAGACGCAGCATCCGCTCGGGCAGGTCGCGCCGTCGAGGTTCGTCCATCATGGAGTTCAGACTGCCACTGATTCCGGACGTCTAACGTCCGGAAGGACGTCTAGTGTCGCAGCCATGGAGATCGCCAAGACCGATATTCAGGCCCTCGACCAGTATGTGGACGGAACTGTATACAGCGGTACTCAAGCCCCGGAAGACAGGGCAGGTGCCCAGCTCCTTGCCCCGCATCACCCGGCGGTTGTGCTCGAGGCGAGGTGCGCCGAGGATGTCTCTCGGGCCGTAGCCTTCGCCGCGGATCACGGGATGCAGGTGGCGGTCCAGGCCACCGGGCATGGGCGCACGCGCGCTCTCGACGGGGGCCTACTCATCGATACGGGGCGCATGCGTGAGGTGAGGGTCGACGCCGCGACTCGTAGGGCGTGGGTCCCGGCCGGGGCGACGTGGCAGGATGTCATCGAGCAGGCGGCACCACACGGGCTAGCGCCGCTGTCAGGTAGCCTCCCCACGGTCGGCGCGGTCGCTTACACCCTGGGCGGGGGCATCGGGCTCCTCGCCCGACGCTACGGCTACTCAGCCGACCACGTGACGCGATTCGAGGCGGTGACCGCCGACGGCAAGATCCGGCAGGTGAGCCCAGAGGACGAACCTGACCTGTTCTGGGCACTGCGCGGAGGTGGCGGCAACCTCGCCGTCGTGACCGGCATGGAGATCGACCTCATGCCCGTCGCAGAGCTCTACGGCGGCAGCCTGATGTTCGACCTCGCGAAATCCCCCGAGGTGCTCACCGCCTGGACCACGTGGACCAGGTCGGTACCGGAGGCGATGACCTCGGCGGTGGTGGTGATCCCCTTCCCGGACCTACCCATGATCCCAGCGGACGTGCGAGGGCGTCAGGTGGTCCAACTTCAGGTCAGCTTCGCCGGACCGGAAGAACAAGGACGACGTCTCGTCGAGCCGCTGCTCCGCGCCGGATCGCAACTGCGGAACACGCTGCGCACCCTTCCCTACATGCAGTCCGGGGCGGTCTCAGACGAACCGGACCGGCCGGCGGCCTACCGGGGGAAGAGTGTGCTGGTCGACGACCTCGATCCGCGCGCCCTGACCGCACTCGCCCATCGAGCTGGCACCACACCAGGCGGGTGTACCGTCGGGGTGCGACACCTCGGGGGCGCTCTGGCGCGCACCCCGAATGTTCCAAACGCTGTGGGCCATCGGTCGGCCCAGTACTCCGTGGGTGTGTTGTCCCTGCTCCACGATGGCGATCCCAGCGGGGTGTCCCAGGTCCACGACGAGCTGCTCGCACCTTTCGCACTCCACCGGCTCGGGCTCTCGCTGAACTTCACTTTCGGTCCTCTCGAGCCGGATCAGGTGCGGACCGCCTTCACACCAGCAGATGCCGATCGCCTCGGCGAGATCACGGCACGCTATGATCCGCGCGGCGTCCTGTACGCCAACCACCCGATCCCGGCGCCTGCGCCACCGAACGACTCGGACGCAGACCTAATCTGACGGTCCTCGGACCGTCGCGGCGTCGCGTCTAGTGTTGCGCCGCGGAAGTTCCGCTGCTGGCTATGGGACGGTGAGGCGCTTGTTGATGTCCTCGGCGTCGAATCGGCTGGGGTCGAAGGCGCCGCCCACCCATTCCAGGAGTTCGTCGTGCTCCTCATGCCTGGGGTCAGTGATGGCCTCGATGAAGTTCGCGTAGCCCCATGGGCCGCCGCAGTCCTCTGGCGGGCAGGCTCGGCGGCCGGTCAGGCAGCGGGGATAGGCCACTCCTGGGTCCCGGGGCAGCGCCTTCTCCACCTCGATGGGGTGGACCCAGTCGTAAGGCCGGCTCAGGGCGTCTCAGCGACGGTTGAAAACTGACGAGTCGGTTCAGGCGGGCCGATCGCAGGATTCGATGCACTGTCGACGGGGCGATATTGAGTCTCGCAGCGAGCTGGACCGGCCCTTCCCGCAGGCGTAGTCGCAGGCTGACGCACCTCTTCGTCACGGTCTTGGGTGTCTTGGCCGGAGAGCTCCGCGGTCGTGAGGATCGGCCCTGCATGGACTCGCCTGCGAGGTAGCGATCGACCCAGCGCTTCACGGTCGGCCAGGACACCTGGAAGCGGGCCGCGACTTCGCTGACTGGCCAGCCGTCGTCAGCGACGAGTCGAGCGACTTTCAGCCGGTGGCGCGGGGTGAGGGCCGCGTTCGAATGCGACATTTCTGAGTTCCTGACAGGCTGAAAGGCCGGCCATGGTGTGTGGCCGGCCCTTCAGCTTGGAGATATGCGGGGAGGGACAGTGCAGGTCAGTCGACCGGGGAGACTCGGATGAGGTTGCCGTCAGGGTCCGTAATCACGAACGTGCGGCCGAAGACAGCATCATGCGGCTCCTGCACAACGTGGACCCCCTTCGAGGCCCACCTCGTGAAGATCTCGTCAATCGCCTGCGATGACCCCGGCACCATGAGTCCGATCTCTGTCGTACGAGGGAGGCTCGGGACCGCGTGCTCGCTGTAGCCCGTCCACAGTGCGAACAGGACACCGGGGGCAGCTTCGAAGGCTACGTAGTGGGGACTGGTGAAGGTCGGTTCGATCTCGAACAGGTCGCTGTAGAAGGCGGTGGCGGCCTCGGCGTCGCGGACGCCGATCAGGAACAGGTTCGGTGCGGGCATGGAGTGCTCCTCAACTCGTTGATTTCTCGGTCCAGCACCCAGTGGATCACCCAATCGCGACGGAACCTGTCACCTTTTCTGAGAACATGGGTAAGCATGAAGGCTTCAAGGCTCCTGCATCTCCTGCTGCTCCTGCAGACCCGTCAGCGGCTCACTACCACGGAGCTCGCCGCGCGTCTTGAGGTGTCCCGGCGGACTGTGCTGCGGGACGTCGAGGCGCTATCGACAGCGGGCGTGCCCGTCTATGCCGAACGTGGGCGGAACGGCGGGATCGTCCTGCTCCCCAGTGCACGGCTCAGCGCATCCCATCTGGAACCACCAGAACTGGAGGCCCTATCCGTGGCCGGCTTGGACAGCGCACTACGTGAGCGAATGGGCCTGACTGCGGTGTGGGAGTCGGCCGAGCGCAAGATCGCCGCCCGCCAGGCTGCAGCACCTGAGTCGCCGAGCCCGCTGCGGCTGGCTGACCTTGTGCTTGTCGACAGCACCGCGTGGTTTGCTGCCCCCGAGGCAGCGGTCGAAGTATCGGATCTGGCCTCGACCCTGCGACACCGGCGACGCCTTCGAATCCTGTACCGGCGCAGCGCCGAGAGCCAGGCCTCGACACGGGTGGTCGACCCGTACGGGATGGTGGCGAAATCAGGTCGCTGGTATCTCGTCGCCGATGACCAGGGCAACAGCCGGCTGCTCGCTCTGGAACGACTGTCGGCCTTCGAACAGCTAGACGCACCAGCCGTGCTCCAACCAGGCGAAAGCCTCCGCACCAGATGGGCCGTGTTGAAGAAACGCACCGAGGGGCAAGAACGCGTGAGCGTGACCATCCGCCTGCCGGAAAAGGGTCTCGACCTGGCGCGGCGTATCCTCGGCACCCGCATCCACCATGTCTCCGACGCGGAAAAAGGCTCGTGCGTCGTCGTCGTGCGCTACCCCGACATCGAGTCGGTGCGTCAGCTTCTTCAGTTCGGCGACCACATCGAGGTGCTCGCCCCCGAGACGGCCCGCGCACGCATCAGTCAGCTCGCCAGGGACCTGGCTGACAGACACTCAACCCCCGGATCATGATTGCCGAGCAGGTCCCCTGTTCTCAATCAACGTGCCCGGTCAGTACAACTAGGTGGCGTGGTATAGGCCGAGCATGGGCCAAGAGGCGAGCCCGGCGACGCTGGAGAACTGCACGATGTGCCCGCAGCGCTGGGCCCGCAGAATCGGCAGGACGGCCCGCACGACCCGAAGCGCCGAAGAAGTTGGTCTCGAATTCGGCCCGCGCCTGCTCCTCGGTGACGTCCAGGTCCTGCAGGGGAGCGGTGCTGCGCGCGGTAGCGGCTGACACGGTCGCCGCGCGTCAGGGCGGCCTCAGCCCACACTCGGCCGAACCCCGGAATGTCCCGGTGATGACTTTTCGGGCACAGAAATCCCCCTTCTTCCAACCGTGAGTTCCTCGCGGCACGTTCTGCTTCACCCCCACTCACCACGACAGCGGCAGGGCATGTCTACGGACGCCGCTGGAATTCCAACTGCGGAATTTCCGCACCTAGTACTGCAACGGTGTCTACCGTGACTGCTGGCCAGGTTCGTCGTTGGTGTGGTTATGGGTGGGGACCTTGCTGATGTGCGTGTGTGGGCGAGTGAGTGAACCTCTTTCATCCTGAATAGTCGCAGGTCAAGAGTGTGTGTACGGCTTGGACAGCGGTGCCGATGCGCCGCGTGGAACATCGGGCTCGCCGTAGCAGTCGCCAGGACTTCAGCTGCGCGAAGGCGCGCTCGCCGGGGGCCCGCAGCCGGGCGTGATCGCGGTTGAACTGCTGGTAGTGCTCGGGTTGTTCGCGGTGGTGGTAGTAGGGAGTGCGGACGCTGGCGCCGGCGCCTTGGTAGGCCCGGTCTGCGAGGACGAGGATCTGCCTCGTGAGACAGGCTTGGATGATGCCGTGGGCGCGGGCCGCGGTGAGGTCGTGAGTACGTCCCGGCGTTGCGCGGGAGAACCACAGTGGTGTGCCGTCGGGTGCGGCGATCACCTGGACGTTCATGCCGTGTTGTTTGTGTTTCATCGAGTAGTACGGCTCGTCCGCCTTGATGCGGTCGGTCGGAATGAGCGTCCCGTCGACGATGACGAAGTCGCCCTCGCCGAGCCCGACCAGGGCCTCGTGCAGGCCGGGTGCCCAGGCGGCCAACACCTCGAGGGTTTCGTCCACGTACCGCCAGACGGTTGCCTCCGAGACTCCGAACCCGGCGCCCAGCTGTGCGAACGTCTCGTTCTTGCGCAGGTGGGCCAGCGTCAGCAGCGCCTGCTTGAAGCAGCTCAACCTCCGCCAGGCTGAACTCAGTTCACGCCTTCGGGCGTAGATAAGCCAGGAGACATGCTCAACCAGCTCGTGCGGGACATCGAGCGTGGAAGGATACGGAACCAACGAAGCCCCCCGGCCGTCGGCATGTTGAGTGAGATCACCACACCAACGACGAGGGGCTTCGCCACGTCACCACCCAGCTGACCAGCCTGTTTCACTCCTCAGTGGACGTTAAGTCCGGTCTTCCCTGGTTCGTGATCGCTCGATCGTGGTACTGATGGTTGCGCGGGCCATGTGGTGAGCATGTCCATGTTGAGATGCGGTGCATGGAGAGAATGCCGTACCCCAGCGACTTATCGGACGTGCAGTGGGCGTTGATCCAGCCGATGATCACGGCCTGGAAGCAGGGCCGGGTAGCGCGGTCGGCGACCGGTGATCCCGGGTCCTGTGACCTGCGGGAGGTTGTGAACGCGATCTTCTACCAGAATCGGACGGGCTGCCAGTGGCGCTACCTGCCCCATGACCTGCCGGCCTGGTCAGCGGTGTTCTACTACTTCACGCTGTGGCGCCAGGACGGCCTCGACCAGCGGATCCAGGAACTCCTGCGCTGCCAGGTACGGGAGAGAGCCCGCCGATTAGAGGACCCGTCCCTCGTGATCATCGACACCCAGTCCGTCCGCGCGGCCGCCGGCGTCCCGAAGACCACGACGGGACTGGACGCCAACAAGAAGGTGTCGGGGCGCAAGCGGGGACTGGCCGTCGACGTTCTGGGGCTGATCATCGGCATCGTGGTGCTGGCCGCCTCCGCCCATGACAACACCGCCGGCACCGCCCTGCTCGATCAGGCGGCCGAGCGGTGCGGGATGCGTCTGGAGAAGGCCCTGGTGGACCAGGGCTTCAAGGACGAGGTTCTCATCCACGGCGCCCTGCTGGACATCGACGTCGAGGTCGTCCGCCGCAACCCCGCAGACCAGGGCAAAGGCTTCGTCCCGCAACCGAAGAGGTGGATCGTGGAGCAGGTCAACGGCACGTTGATGCTGCACCGCCGCCTCGCCCGCGAGTACGACCACCGCCCCGACACCTCCGCCTCGCGCGTCTACTGGGCTTCCATCGCGAACATGGCCCGCCGCCTCACCACACCCGCCACGTCCACTCACACCCCAGGATGAAAGAGGTTCACTGGGGCAACAAGAGCAGAGAAAAATGATCAGTATCTCACAGTGCTCTACCGCTTGAATCCGCCGAGTTTGTAACTATGCGTCGACGGCCGGCCCGTATTGCGAGACGAGTACGCGCTTGAGAATTTTTCCGCTGCTACCCACCGGGAGAGCATCAATGAACTCGACTCGGCGCGGGTATTTGTATGCGGCGAGACGCTGCTTGCTCCATTCGATGATTTCCTGACGCGAGCCGGAAGTGGGGGCCCCCGGCCTGGCAGGCACCACAACCGCACACACCTCCTCGCCGAGCTCGGGGTGTGGAATGCCGATCACCGCCACCTGCGCCACGGATGGGTGCCCGGCGAGGATCTCCTCGATTTCGCGTGGATAGATGTTGTAGCCGCCACGGAGGATCAAGTCCTTTTTACGGCCCACCACAGAGAGGTAATCGTCGCCGTCCAGCGTGCCGAGATCGCCCGTGCGGAACCATCCGTCGGTCATTACTTCAGCGGTCATATCCGGGCGGCCGAGATATCCGGCCATGACGGTGGGACCGCTCACCACGATCTCGCCCACCTCACCGCTAGGCAGGAGATCGATGCGGTCGGAGTTCGTCCGGGCTATACCGACGGTGATGCCGGTGATCGGCGCCCCGACCGTTCCGGACCGAAACGTCAGGCCGGGGTAGTGATAGGCCACGCTGCACGTGGTCTCGGTCATCCCGTAGCCCTCGTACACTGGGCATCTGAAGGTGCTTCGGATGTTGTTGAGGATTTTGACTGAAAGCGCCGATCCCCCGCTGTACACGCGGTCGAGCTGAGGAACCGGCTCTCCCTGGGCCACCGATTCGAGCATCTTGACATACATGGTTGGAACGCCCATGAACACTGTGCACCGGTGTTCCGCCATCAGCGCCAAGGCCTCCCGCCCGGAGAACTTCGGCATCATGACGATGGATATGCCGGCGCGGAAGCCGGTCAGCATGCCGCAGATCTGGCCGAAGCCGTGTGCCAGCGGCAGGCACCCGAGCAATACGTCGTCACTCCGGAACGCGTATGGAGTGGTGACCATCCTTTCGACGTTGTACCGAACATTCCGGTGGGTGAGCATGACGCCTTTCGGCTCACCCGTGGTGCCGGAGGTGTAGAACACGACGGCGACATCGTCGGGTTCCCGCACCGCGGACGTCTCGACCGGCGCTGTCTCCTGTGCCGCGTGCTCCAGGTCGACCGTGCCCGCGGGGCCGGGCCCGACGGTGAGGAGTGTTGTGCCGAGCGGCGCCGCCGCCTCTTTCGCCTGGTCGAGCAGCGTGGCGGCGCACACCAGAAAGTCGGCGTCGGCATCGGTCAGTACGTGTTCGATCTCCGCCGCCGTGGACAAGGCATTCAGCGGAACCGCGACGGCTCCGACCGTCAGCACGCCGAAATACACCACGGGAAACTGTGGGGTGTCGGTCAGGAGCACGGCGACCCGGTCTCCTGGCCGTACCCCGTTGGCTCGCAGCACGGCGGCGTAGCAACGCGCCTGTTCCCACAACCACCCGTAGGTGATGTGCTCGCCCTCGTAGATCAGGGCAGAGTGGGCTGGTCGCCGCGCCGCCGTGTCGGCCAGCACGTCGGCAACTGACATAGTCATCAGGCCGGCTGTCCGTCTTTCGCGGTGGTGTCGGCGCCGCCGCTGCGGAGTCCGGACGTGAACCATTCCCGGGCACTCGCGGTCGGGATGTTCAGTTCCTTCCAGATCTCCTGAAGGGCGCGGGCGAACTTCTCGACATCGCTCTGATCGTGCACGGCGGACGGAGCGATCCGCAGGATCTCCTCGCCCGCGGGCACGCTCGGGGCGTTGATGGACTGGACGTAGATCCCGTATTTCTCGAACAGCATCTGGGACGCCCGCTTGCACATGTCGTCATCGCCGACGAAGGCCGAAACGATGTGGGAGTCCGTGGAAAGGAACGGGATATCGGCCTCGATCAGAAGACTGTGCAGCAGTCGCGCATTCCCCAATAGCAGCTTCCGCTCGACATCGGAGGACCGCAGATACTGAACCGACGCCTGCGAAGCGGCCGCGACCGCGGGCGGCAGCGAGGTCGTGAAGACAAACGAGCGCGCGTAGGTCCGCACCGCGTCCACCAGGGCCACAGGACCCGCAATGTAGCCGCCGACCGTTCCGAAACCCTTTGCCAAGGTGCCCATCACGACCGTGAAACGGTCGGCGATGCCTTCCTGAGCGGCGATGCCGGCGCCCTGCGGGCCGTACATGCCAACCGCGTGGACCTCGTCGATGAAGGTCGTGGCCCCGTACTTGTCCGCAAGGTCGGCAATCTCGGCGAGCGGCGCCACGTTGCCCGACATGGAGTAGACCGACTCCGCGACGATGAGCTTCGGGCAGTCGGCGGGAGCGGCCGCGAGCAGTTCTTCCAGGTGGGCGACGTCGTTGTGCCGGAAGATGTGCTTCTTCGCGCCGCTGTGCCGGAGGCCATCGATAATCGAGGCGTGGTTCTTCGCGTCGGAGAACACGACGGTGTCCCTGGGCATCGCCGCCAGCACGGTGAGCGAGCCTTCGTTGGCCGTGTAGCCCGAGGTGAACAGGAGCGCGGCTTCCTTACCGTGCAGGTCCGCCAGTTCATTTTCGAGAGACACGTGGTAGTGGTTGGTCCCACCGATGTTCCGGGAACCGCCGGAGCCTACGCCGTGGGTGTCGATGGCGGCCTTCATGGCCACGATGGCCTGACGGTTCTGGCCCATTCCCAGATAGTCGTTGCTGCACCAGACACTTATTTCCGAACCGACCCCATCGCGCCGCGCCATGGCCATGGGGTAGCTTCCGGAGCAACGCCCGATCTCCAGGAATTCGCGCTTGCTTTCAGCGAGATTGCCAGCGATTTCGCCGTTCAGGTATGAAGCCAGGTGTGCGTTCATTTACTCGCCTTCTCGACGTAGCAGTTGCATGAATGGTTGGGTCAGTGAGTGCTTGCTGGAAACGCTAGATATATTTCGATAGGCGTTGCGTGCTTCGAGCTTGATGAAGCGGTTGTTGCCTTCGGATGCGGCGTTGGCGATGCCGGTGATCAGGTAGGCCTCGATGCCGTCCCACCGCTGCTCGACGGTCTCGGCGAGGGTGAGGAGTTCGGGCAGGTGGGCATGGTCGGCGACGTGGGAGAGGAAGCGGTGGCGGGCGGCGGACATCGCGGAGTGGTCGGGGGTGGGGTGGGTGCGGCTGATGGCCAGACCGAGGAGACCGCGCAGCAGTTCCTTGGCCTGCCAGGCCGCGTGGATCTGTCGGCCGTTGGTGCCCATATACTCCAACTCGGCAGTCATGAGGTCGAGTTGGTCCTGGTTGAGGTCCTCTTTGTTGCAGCGCAGGACCTTACGGACGGTGTGGATGCCATCGCCCTTGCGGGCGCGGCGGCCGTGCTGCTTCCAGGTCAGGCGTCGGCGCAGGTCGGCGAAGTGACGCTGGGCGAGTTGCACGACATGGAAGCAGTCCACGACGACGGCTGCGTGTGGCAGGGCCCGGTGTACGGCGGCGCGGAAGGCGGAGCACAGATCGATGGCGGCATAGCGGACCTGCTCGCGCCAGGAGGCGGGCTGAGAGCTGAGCCAGCCGGCGACCGAGGTGGGGTTGCGGCCTGCGACCTGGCCGAACAGACTGCGTCCGCCGACCGCGTCGACGAAGCCGATGTGCCAGGCATCCGCGAGGAGTTCCCACGTGCCGGTGTCCGGGTTCTGCTTCCACACCGGTTTGCCCCGCCGGGTCTCGTCGATCCCGATCGCCTCGGTCGCGGGCGGAGTCTCGGGCAGGATCTGCGCGGCGTAGTCCTGGAAGCATCGCTGCACGATGGGCCAGCTCATGTGCAGGCCGCGGCCGGCCTGCACGACGGTACGGCCGCCGTCGCAGACCGCGGCCCCCGCTGCCCGGCGCAGGGCGGTGGTGGTGCGCATCCCGGCGGGCACTGTGCCGACCGCCTCGGTGAACGAGCCGTGTGGGCAGGCGGGTTCGGTGCAGTGCCAGCGCGCTTTGCGCCACCGGACGCTCACCGGGCGACCGCCGCAGGGCAGGTGCCGGGGCCGGGTGGTGCGGTAGTCCTTGAGCCGGGTGGCGAAGACCCCGCACGAGGGGCAGATCCAGGCCGAGTCCTCGTTCGTGACGACGTACACCGCCGAACCGACCGCTCCGTCGTCCTTGATCTTGATCACACTCACCCCCTCCAGTCCCAGACGTCGCGTGGCCGCCTCGTTGATCCCGGTATCGTCGGTGTTCTAGCCCGTGGGGTTTCATGATCGGTTGCGTAGACAACAACCATGATCACGAAGGTCCGCGGGCTCCTTGCATCCGGGTCGCCCGCCCCCAACTCCCTCACACAGCGTGATCAGCGAACCCGCCTGGCACCGCCGCAGCCCCATCAAGCTCGAAGACCCCAGTTACCAGACGTTACCGAGAAGGGTTCAATGACTCGCTCATTTGGTAGATCACCTCAGTGTGCCGCAGCAACGTCAAACGTCTGAATCAGACGTATTGCGATCGAAGGAGCACTCTGTCGGGCTTGCCGATGCTATTCATCGGCAGAGCACTCAAGAAGCTTATCTTCTCGGGCGCGTGAATCGGGGAAAGTGCCGCAGTAATTCTGGCGCGGATGTCTTCTGCGTCGACTGCCTCGTTCGGATCGCATTCAACTGCGGCGTGAATATGCTCGCTGCCATCCTCGTCCCGCACGCCGTAGACGGCCGCGTGTCGGACGCCTGGGTGGGAAAGGATTTCCGCCTCGACGACTGTGGGGTGCACCTTAACGCCGTCAACCTTGATGACGTCCGCCACCCGGCCCACCAGGGTCAGATATCCTCGGTCGTCGAAAAAACCGATATCTCCGGTGAAGTACCAGCCGTCCCGAAGGGCTCGCGCAGTCAACTCCGGGTCGCCGGTGTAGCCGTCCATCAACTGAGGCGAGCGGACGCGGATCTCCCCGATTTCCCCTACTGCCAATTGCTCGCCCGAGTCCGAGTTGCAGACAACGACCTCCACACCGGGGTAGGGCCGTCCGACGGTAGCCGCAAGTTCCGGGTCGCCGTGCTCCGAAGGCGTCAGGGTCGCAATTTGATAGCTCTCGCCCGATGCATACCACTGCACCATGACAGGGCCGAAAGTTCTAAAAGCCTGTTTCGTTCGAACGGGCGCCGCCGGGCTGCCGCCGTAGACAATCCGCTTCAGCGAAGACAAACCAGCGGCTTCCACGGCGGCACGATCGCGAATTCCTCGCTCATGCAGATAGTCGATGAGCTGGAACACGTGCGTCGTCGCCATGAACGTCCACGAGACCTCCTTCTTCGCGGAGACGGTCTGTACGAATTTCTCTGCATCGAAACTCTCGTGCAGGTAGATCGCTCCACCCAAGATGAAGGCCGCGTCTGCCATCGGGGCACCAGCGTGGCTCAGAGGGGTCGCCAACAGGAGCGACGCACAGTCGGATTCATGCCCAAGATCCATAAACGCGCGTAGTACGCCTTCCCATGCTCGGGCCGAGGATCGGATGCCCTTGGGCCGTCCCGTGCTGCCGCTCGAGAAGCTGATGAAGACTAGCGCATCCGGATCCCACGACGCGGCGTCCGGCGGGGCGGGGACATCGAGCCGGCTGACCTCATTGCATTCCCCGTGGTGAAGGCGCGTCACCGGGATCCCGGTGCCGTCGGCAAGTTCCAATGCCCGCTCCGAATTTTCGGTATCAGCATAGATGGTAACCGCTTCGGTGTCGCGCAAGATCTGGATTTGCTGGTCCAGGGGGAGGACCGCTGCGTTGGTACCAGGATTAGTGGTTCGCAAGTAGCAAACAGCGCCACCAAGCAGGTATGTCGCATACCGCACGGTGAGCATCTCAGGGCTGTTGGGCTCGACCAGGATCGCTACCACATCCCCTTTGCCTACTCCGCAATTGTGCAACGTAAGGAACGATTCAGTCACGGACTGAATCAGATCGCCGCCGGAGAATGCTTCGCCGCGCCAATAAGCGACATCGCGATCCGGCTCGGCCGCGAACAGTGAGAGGATCTCCGAGACATAACTTGGACTTACACTCCACCAATTCTCCGGAAAACTCACAGGATCATCCTTTGATTGCGGAAGTTATGACGATGTCGTTCTATTGGCAAGGCTGCGGAGTTGCTGATATTTAACTGCGGGCTTGATGCGGGATGAGGGATTTCGAGTCCGGTCCCGGCCAGAAATCCAACGAGGAGGTGTTCCTGATTCTTCACGTACCGTGCATCCGTGACGGAGCACAGCATCAGCGGAAGGCCTTCCCACGTGGCTTGATCTGGGTAAACCCCACTCACGTGTGAAACACACGCGAAGCCGGACGATAAAGCACAAGCTTAGTGCGTGCCCCAGAGGTGCGCGGCAAAGAAGGCCAGGTCCAGGGACTGACCGCGGTTCAGCCGCGGGTCGCAGACGCTGGTGTAGTGACGATCGAGATCTTCCGGTCGCACCGGGGTGGAGCCGCCCAGGCACTCGGTGACGTCATCCGCTGTCAGCTCCAGGTGCAGGCCACCGGGATGCGTGCCGATCGCCCGGTGGACGGCGATGAATGCCCGGACCTCGTCCGTGATGTCGGACATCCAGCGTGTCTTGGCCCCGTCCTCGGTGGTGCGGGTGTTGCCATGCATCGGGTCGCACACCCACAGGGCTGGGGAGCCGGAGGCGGAGACCTTGCCGACGAGTTCCGGCAGCACCTCGCGGATGCGGTCGGCGCCCATCCTGGTGACGAAGGTGAGCCGACCGGGCCGCATACCGGGGTCGAGGACGGCGGCCAGGGCCAGGAGTTCGTCCGGGGTCGCCGTCGGGCCGACCTTGACGGCCACCGGGTTGTCCACTCCGGCCGCGAACTCGACGTGGGCGCCGTCGACTTGCCGGGTACGTTCGCCGATCCACAGCAGGTGGCCGGAGGAGGCGTAGCGACCGCCCGTGGCAGGGTCAGTACGGACCAGGGCACGCTCGTAGTCGAGCAGCAGTGCCTCGTGGCTGACGTACAGGTCCTCGACCGGGCCCTCCACTGCCGCCTCGGTCGCCCCCGGGACGTCCGGCCGTACGGCGTTACCTGCGCGGATACGAAGCAGCACCTCTGCGGACTGGTCGTAGGCGGTGACCATGCGCCGGGGGTCGGGCCGTCGCTCTCTGGCGCTGAATCCGGCCGCGTTCACGGCGTCACCCCGGTAGGAGGGCAGCTCCATGCCCTCGCGGGTCTCGGTGGGGCGCGAGCGTGGCTTGGCGTACTGGCCGGCCATCCGGCCGACGGGCAGCACGGGCAGGGCCGTCCCGCAGGAGAGCACGGTGGCCATCTGACGCAGCAGGCCGGCGTTGGCGGTGGCCTCGCGCAGCGCCCGGGCACCGAACTCCTCGGCACAGTGGCCGCCTTGGAGCAGCAGCGCGTTGCCGGTGGCGGCCTCGGCCAGGCGCGCGCGTACCCGGGCGGTCTCGGCGGGGGACACCAGCGGTGGTCGGTCGCGCAGAAGGCCGATGACCTCACGCACCTGTGCGGGGTCCGGCCACTCCGGCTGCTGGGCAGCGTACGGGCGGGAACCGACGGCAGCGGTGACGGTCGGGACAGTCCCGGTGGGAGTCATGGCGGTGTCCTTCCAGTGCGGGTCAGTTACGGATGACGGACTTGCTGCGCATGAGGAAGTCGGAGAGGTAGCCGTCGTGCGGGAGGCCGTGCTCCTTCAGATGGGTGGGGTGGCCACCGCCGACGAAGACGTTGCTGATGCTCGGCTCCGCGACCAGCCGTCCCACCAGCTCCTCGTCCCGGGTGATGGCGGCGAGGACGAGACTGTCCCGCAGCGGCGCGACCCCGTCCGCCCTGCGCCACGGGGCTACCCAGACACAGGGAAAGGGCAGTTCGACCGCGGCCTGCGGGGCGTCTGCCCGGGGCAGCTGGTGGACTGCCGGGCGCAGTACGGCGCTGCCGTCGCCCAGCTCATCCGCCACGCCTTCACCGCCGAGCCAGGCCCGGGTGCCGGCTGCCGTACGCAGCAGGTGGGCCGCCACGGCCCGCGCAGTTGCCGCAGGCTGGACCGGCAGCACGGCCCGGTCGTCGCAGGGCGGCAGTGAGGGCAGGACAGCGAGTCGCTCGGCCAGGGCGGCAGCCAGCTCGCCCGCATCGCCCTCGACGAACACGGCGGTGGTGTTCACGCAGCCGGTACCGCCGTGCCCGCTGACGGAGTCGACGAGGGTGTCGAGGTGCGCGCGCCAGTCGGTGTCGGCAGTGATAAGGATCTTGGACCGGCCGGGGCCCTGCACCCGCACGGCCGAGTCACCGGCATACTGCTCGACGACCCCCGCACCGCCGTAGACCAGCGACAGGTCGGCGCCGCGGCGCAGCGCGTCCGCGTGCTGGTGCTCGGTGGGGAGCAGGGCGACCTGGTCGTCGCCGAAGCCTGCGGCACGCAGTGCGGAGACCAGCCGGTGTGGGGTGAACGGTTCCCGGCGCGAGGGCCGCACGGCCACCCGGTAGCCGAGCGCGAGCGCCTCCGGCCAGATGCTGTGCGTGCTCGGGTGGTTTCCGGCCGCGTGCACGGCGAGTACCTCGCCGCGCCGGGTCCAGGTGCCGCGCCCGGTCCGGGTCAGCGGGTCCTGCCAGCTGTTCACCGTACCGGCGGGACGGGCGTACTGGACGCTCTCGTACGCCCGGCGCAGCCGTTCAGCGGTTGTGGCCGTGGCCCGGCGCACGATGGACACCGGGATACCGCCAGCCCGGCTCGCCGCCTCTTCGTACGCGGCCGGGGACAGGCCCGCGACCTCGCCGGTGGCGAAGAGCCGGGCAGCGCTGTGCAGCAGTGCCGCCCGCTCGTCGGCCTCCGGCGGCTCGGCGCGGCGCAGGGCCACCATGGTGCGGTGGATGAACAGCGGTGGCACCAGGCTGAGTTCGGCCAGCTCCTGACCGGTGGCGTCGGTGACGGTACGGCGTCTGCGGGCCCGGTAGGTGCCGCGTTCCCCGAGCGCGTCGAGCGCGTACAGGGTGCGGGACGGGACGGCGTCCCGGGGCGGGCGGGCAGACTGGGCAGCGAGGGCAGGGGCGGTTGCGGGTAGCGACATCAGTGGCTTCCTTCCGGCAGCGGGGGCAGCGTCCTGACGGAGACCACGGCGGTGGGTAGCTCGTCGTCGGGGAGGCGCTCACGCAGCCAGTCGTGCACGCGGGCCGCGAAGGCTTCGGCACGGTGCACGGCTGCCGGTATCTCGGTGAGCGAGCCGCTTCCGGGCTCGTCGGCGAGCTGCTCGGGGCGGTAGGTGCCGGTCAGCGCGGGTGCGCCGGCGCCCATGCCGTCACCCGGATCCGTGTGGGCTCCCGCATCCGTGAACACCGCCTCGAAGCATGCCGGATCGCTCTGCGCGGGGGCGAGGGCGACGTGCAGTCCGGCGCGCTCGGCGAGCAGATCCAGGGTGTGCGGGTCGACGGCGTCGGGCCGTTCGGGGTGGGCGAGCAGTTCCCTGGCCCGCTCCAGCCCCGCGCCCGCCTCCAGCGCCCGGCAGGCCGCGAACTCGCCCGCAAGGCGCGCGTTGGGGATGCCGGTGACCCGGACGGGCAGCTCTGCGCCCCGCATCCGCTCCACCAGCTCGCCCGTGTCCTCGGCGTCGCTCCCCCAGCGCAGCTCGGCGCAGTTGGCGACCGCGGTGAACCGATCGTCGCCGGTCTTGTGCAGCACGACGTCGTAGCGGTGCCGGGACAGCTCATTGTGGTAGTCGCCGCGCTTGAGCCGGAGGTCGGCCCCGGCCAGTTCCGGGTGGGAGTGGGCCAGGCGGGCGAAGTAGTCGGGGTGGACGAAGAGTTCCTCCTCACGCGCCCGCATCCGGCGCGCCGTGCGCAAGACGTATGCGGCGTCCCTGGCGGTCGGGCGGCCCACCGCGACAGTCGTGTGCAGGCAGCTCAGGCTCCTGGGGTCGCGGATGTCGCCCAGGAAGATGTGCCCGCCGGGGGCCAGCAGGGTCAACGCCCGGTTGACGACGGTGGTGAGGTAGTCGCCGGAGGGGAAGAGCTGGACGACGGAGTTGATGACGACGGTGTCGAAGTAGCCGGTGGGGAGTCCGTCCACGCGGTCGGCGGGCTGGGCACGCAGCGTGACCCGGTCCGCCAGCGCCGGGTCGTCCGCGACGTGCCGGGCGAGGTCGTCGACGGCCACGGGGGACAGGTCGGTGGCCCAGTAGGACACGCAGTCGCGGGCGAGTCGGGAGAGCAGCAGACCGCTGCCGGCGCCGATCTCCAGCACCCGGCGCGGCCGCAAGTCCCGGATGCGCTCGACGGTACGGGACCGCCATTGGCGCATCTCGTCCCGGTCGATCGGACGTCGGTCGTAACTGCTGTTCCAGCCCACGAAATTGTCACCCCAGGGGCCGGGTTCGGCGTCCTCGTAGAGCCGGTCGTAGAGCTGCTGCCAGTCCTCGACCTGTTCCTCCGCGCTCGCGCGCCCGGCGCGGTCGGTATCCCCGGCGGGGACCACGAAGGCAGTGGTGCCGGGTGCGGTGCCGGTGGCCGGGAGGACGAGGGCGCGAGAGACCTGCTCGTGCTGGATCAGGAGGTCCGCGATCCGCTCGCGGGTGGTACTGGTCTGGGTTTCGGTGGTCATGCGTTTCGCTCCTGGGATGCGGCGGGGTGGGCGAACGGGCGGTCAGTAGACGCCTTCGATGACGGCCTCGTTCTCGAAGGTCGCGACCGGCGCGATGTCGGCAACGGAGTCGCCCGCCCGGCCCTGCGGCGCCTCGACTCGGGTGGCCAGGTCCCGCTCCAGGTTGTTGGGCAGCAGGAAGGACTTGCTGACGTGATGCACCAGCACCTGGCCGCGTTCGCCGTAGGCGACGGGCAGCCCGCTATCCGGGTCGACGACGGAGAAGGTGGCGTACGGGCTGAGCGGGTCGAAAACGCAGGGCCCGTCGTCCGGCAGCCCGGGCCGTTCGCTGGCGACGCCGAGAATCATCGTGCTGCCGTAGTTGCCGCACAGTTCGACCTCGGGAAACACCTCCGTCCGATACAGGTACCGCGAATCCGGGTCAAGCTGGGTGCCGCCCCAGCGGATGGCCCGCACCTTCTCGTTCACCAGCTCCACCAGATCGTCACGCTGGGCGAGCCTCTCCAGCAGCGACGGGGTGATCGTGAGCACCCCGATCTCCTGCGATCTGAGTACGAACTCGGCCTGGTCCAGTACGTGTTCGGCGTACTCTCCGGCCTCCCTGACGCGGCCGAGCGCCATGAGTTTCTTCACCCAGCGCGGGTCCAGGTCGATCGAGAAGCCGTACCGGCCGTGCGTGGCGGCCGAGCGGCGGAAGAACTCGCCGACGATATGCGGCCCCGAGGGGACGATGCCGAGCCAGTCCGCCCCGCGCGGGAAGCCATGCGCGTCCAGATTGGCGTTGGAGGCAGCGAGCATCCGCTCGAGCCAGTCACGCATCAGGACCACCCGCTTGGGGGCGCCGGTGGTGCCGCCGCTCTCAAAGATGCCGACGACATCCGGGCGCGGCCCGTAGCCGCGGGGGATCAGGTCGGCGGCGGGAACGTCCCGCAGCTCGGCGGCGACGTTCGGGAACAGACGCAGGTCCTCGTGGGTGCGGACCTCGGTACGCGGGTCGAAGCCGAGGGTACGGGCGCGCTCCAGCCAGTACCGGGAGCCGGTCTCGGAGCTGAAGTGCCACTCCATGGCGGCCCGGACATAGGCATCGGGGTCGGGCTGCGCCTGCGGGGGCAGGTCCAGCAGACCGGAGCCCGGGACGTCGGCCTCCTGAGGCGCACGGGGTGTACGGGCTGCCGGGTCCCCGCCGGGGGCAGTCGGGGTATCCGGGGCGTCGACTGCTTCGGGTATGCGCGTGGTCATGTCTGTCTCCCGGAAGGGTGGAAGGGCCGGGCCTGCCCGGCGGCACTAGGCGCGGACAAGGGTGGCGCTCCAGCGGTCGGTCGAGATGCCGCACAGGGCGACGATGTCCCCGGACGCGATCTCGCCGCGCTCCAGCTGCTGGGCGAGCGACACCAGCTGGTCGGCGGCGCCCATGTGGCCGTGGCCGGGGGCGAGCGCGGCGTTGGTACGGCTCAGCGGCACGCCCAGCGGCTCCGCCACGGCTTCGATGCTGGCCGCGCTGTCGTTGAGGTAGATGAGGTGGTCGATGTCCTGCCGCTGGAGGCCAGCCCGACGGCAGGCCCCGTCGACGACCTCCAGCAGCCGCGCGTAACGGTTGGTGAGGAAGCGCTGGAGCACCACAGGATCATCGCCGAACTGGCGGCGTACGGACTCGTGCCCGCCAGGGGCCTCGCGGCTCGACCAGCCCTCGGGCGGCACCGGGCTGACCGTCCCGCCGAAGTCCACCCGCAGCAGATCGCAGTGTTCCGGTTCGGTGAACTGCTCGGTGGCGAGCCACTGATTGGCACTGTGTCCGCGGCGCAGGACGACAGCGGCGGCGCCGTCGCTGAGCACCGCGCTGAAGAGGTTCATCCGATTGCGGTGGTACTCGCTGACCCGGTTCACGGCGACGAACAGCGCCGTCTCCACCTCGGGCTGCATTGCCATCGTGGAGGCCACGTAGTACAGCCCGTGGACGCCCGCGCCGCAGCCCTCGGTGAGCAGCAGGGTCTGGGTGCGCTCGATGCCCAGCTCGCGGGCGAGCGCGGCGGCTCCGTCGCGGTAGGCGTACTCCGGCAGGTCGGAGGTGGCGACGACGACGAGGTCGAGATCCTCGGCGGCGAGGCCGAGCCGGTCCAGCGCCCGCTGGGCGGCGGCGTGTGCGAGGCCGGTGGCGTGCACGTCGTCCGGGGCGCGGTGATAGGTGCGGAAGCCCCAGTTGACGACCCGCTCGGGGTTGTCAACGTAGTCAGCCGCAGTGGCGGCCACGTCCCGGTCCTCGCCGAAGGCGAGGCCGAAGGCCGCGATGCCGCACTGCACGGCGGCAGGCGGGCTCGCGGTCCGTGGCGAATTCATGGCGCTCACCCCTCGCCGTCCGTGGCCGTTCCGGTAGCCGCGTTCCCGGCGCGGGACACGAGGTCGCGAGCCGCCGTGGCGAGGTCGGTCTCGAAGAGCACCATCAGGTCATACTCGACGCCGAACCGTTCCTTGGCGTACCGGCTCATGCGGAGCGCGAGGAGCGAATGCCCGCCGAGGTCCAGGAAGTTGTCCTCGGCGCAGGCCTCCGGGTCCTCCAGGACACGGGCGGCCCACTCGACGGTCAGCCGCTCGGCCTCGTCGACCAGGTCGGCGTTCCCGGCTGCGGGGGCCGTGGCGGTCGTGGTCGTGCGGTGCTCGGGAGCGGGGGTCATGAGCGATGTTCCCTTTCCTCGTCAAAGCGCCGGGACACCGCGTCCCGGTCGAGCTTTCCGTTGATAGTGCGCGGCAGCTCGGGCAGCCGCTGGTGGACGGCGGGCCACATGTAGGAAGGCAGTAGCCGTTTGACGTGCTCGCGCAGTTCTCTGGCCGGTATCCGTACGTCCTCGCCGGTGGTGGCGTAGGCGCACACCAGCCGCTCGTCGCCGGGGCCGAAGCGGCGCAGCCACACCACGGCGTCGGCGACCTGTTCGTGGGTTCGGACAGCGGCCTCGACGTCGCTCAGCTCGATGCGATGGCCGCGCAGTTTGACCTGGAGGTCCTCGCGCCCGTGGTAGACGAGAACGCCGTCGGGACGGCGGGAGACCAGATCGCCGGAGCAGTAGTAGCGGCGCAGCAGACCGTCCTTGGGTGACTCCAAGGTCCGAAAGCGCTCGGCGTTGAGGTCCGGCCGGTGCAGATAGCCCTTGCTGACCTGCGGGCCAGCCAGCCACAGCAGCCCCTGTTCGCCGGGCGCGGCCTCGTCTCCGGCGTCGGTGAGCACCCGGTGGGTGAAGCCGGGTAGCGGATGGCCGATGACGGAGTCGGCACCGGCCAGGTCGGCGGCGGTCAGCTCGTGATAGGTGGAGTGCACGGTGGTTTCGGTGATCCCGTACATGTTCACCAGCGCCGGGTGTCCCAGGCCGTACCGTCCGGCCCAGGCTCGCAGGGTGCCCGGGAGCAGCTTCTCGCCCGCGAAGACGACGTAGCGCAGGGCCGGCAGAACGGCGTCAGCGGCGAGCGCCGCGGCCGCGAACGTACCGAAAGCGGTCGGAGTCTGGCTTAGGACGGAGATCCGCTCCTCCTCGACGACCCGCAGCACTCCTTGCGGGGAACGCGCCGTCCAGTGCGGCAGCACCACGAGCCTGCCGCCGGTCGCGAAGGCGCCCCAGATCTCCCAGACGGACACGTCGAAAGCGATGGAGTGGAACAGCAGCCAGCTGTCCTCGGTGGTGAACGCGAACCTCTGGGTCGCGCCCGCCAGCAGCGCCGTCACTGCGCCGTGGTGGATGGGGACGCCCTTCGGCTTCCCCGTCGTGCCGGAGGTGTAGATCACGTACGCAGTGTCGTGCGGGCCAAGCTCCGCGCAGGTCAGCGGCTCGGGATGGTGCGGGGCCGGGGTGTCCCGCAGGGCGTGCAGTCGCTCCTCGCCGAGCACAGGCACGTCGCCGGGCCGACAGCCGTCCGGGTCGCCGAGAAAGGCGGCGGCACCGGCATCCTGGAGGATGAAGCGGTTACGGGACGGCGGGTTGCGGATGTCCAGCGGCACATAGGCGGCACCGGCCCACAGGATGCCGAGCATCGACGCGAGGGCGGTTGCGCCCGGCGGCATCCGCAGGGCCACCCGGTCGCCGCGGCCGATGCCGTGCGAGCGGAGCAGCCTGGCGATGGCGCGGGCCCAGGTGTCGAGATCGCGGTAGCTGACGGATGCGCCGTCGGCGGTGATCGCGCTGCCGTCAGCGTTCGCGGCGAGGCTGTCGGCGAAAGCATCGGTCAGAGTCCGGGCGGACACCTGCCGGGCGGCGGACTGTTGCGGCACGGCGGGCCGACCGGGGCGCTCCTGGGGTGTGTCGTGCTCCGCGGGTGGCTGAGCGCGCGGCGCTGTCATGTGGGAACACCTCCTGTGATGCGTGGGCGGGTGGGACGGATGTACAGGCGCCGGGGTGGTCAGGCCGCGGTGATGGCGCGTGCGAAGCGCACGACGCGGGAGGCCTGGATCCGGGCCGCGGTCCGGGTGGTGTCGTCAACCGGGCGGGTCCGGTCCTCGGTGCAGTGCGCGGTGCCGTACGGATTTCCGTCGGCGAATTTCTCCGGGCTGGTGTATCCGGGCGCGACGACGACACCACCGAAATGGTGGAAGGACGTCATAAGCGCCAGCAGCGTGGATTCCTGGCCGCCGTGCAGACTGCCCGTCGCGGTGAATCCGCTGTACACCTTGTCAGCCAGCTGCTGTTTCTGCCAGGCTCCGCCGAGCGAATCGAGAAAAGATTTCAGCGGGCCTGCGATGTTGCCGAATCGGGTGGGTGAGCCAAGCAGCACGCCGTCCGCCCACAGCAGGTCGTCCACGCAGGCCACGGGCACCTCCACGGTATCCCCTGCGGGTGCGGCGCCAGCCGGGGCGGCCGCCTTTTCGGTCGCGGAAGCGGCGTCGGGGACCTTCCGCAGCCGGACCTCGGCGCCTTCCTTCTCCGCAGTCTCGGCCATTTCCCGGGCAATCTCGGCGACGGTTCCAGTGAGGGAATAGTAGATGATGGAAATTCTGACATCGGTGGGCACGGTGCGGACTCCTCGGTGGTCACAGGTGTAGTCCAGGAATTCACCATTCGGTGAGATGAAGTGCGCTCAAGAGTTCTTCATCGGGCCGGGCCACCGGCACCGGCCGGGAGAAGGCGTGGTCACAGTGGACGAGCGGCGGCCGGTCCCTGGTGTGGGCCTGCTCGACCCGCCCGACGAGGATGCTGTGGTCCCCCGCCTCAACCAGGGCGTGCAGCGTGCACGCCACCCGTGCGCAGGCGTCCGGAAGCCCTGGCATCCCGGCCTCGCAGGGCTTCAGGTCCCCCGCGGCAAAGCGGTCGATGCCGGACGCGGCGAAGCGCAGCGCGATGGCCTCCTGACCCTCCGCCAGTACGTTGACGAGAAAGCGGTCCGCCGCCGCGAAGGCCGGGTGGGTGCTCGCCGCCCGGTCCAGGCAGACCAGCACCAGCGGCGGGTCCAGCGAGACGGAGCTGAACGAACTGGCGGTGAAGCCGCTGCGGGTGCCCGCGGCGTCGACGGTGGTCACCACCGTCACCGGTCCTGGGACCCGGGCCATCGCCCGGGTGAAGTCCGCTGCTTCCACGGCTGTTCCTCCTGGTCGGTCAGGGCTGGAGCCGGCCGACATGCCAGCGGGCGCCGTCGTGGACGTAGTGCAGACGGCAGTGCAGCCGGTCCGGGCGTGCCAGCCAGAACTCCACCTCCGCGGGCTCAAGGAGGTAGCCGGCGAAGCGGTCCGGACGGGGCAGCGGCAGACCGGGGGCTCCCAGTTCGCGGGCCCGCTCGCGCAGGGCCGACACCTCCGGCAGTGGTTCGCTCTGCCGGGATGCGGCCGTCATGGAGTGCAGCGGCACCGGTCGCGCCTGCCACAGCGCGTCGCACTCGGCGGGGGTCACCTTCCGTACCGGGCCGGAGAGAACGAGCTGCTGCGAGGTCTCGCGCCAGTACAGCACGCCGGAGGCCCAGCCGTTTACAGCCAGGTCGCGGCCTTTCCTGCTGGTGCTGTGGGTGGTGAATGCCAGTCCACGGGCGTCGAGTCGGCCGACCGTGACGATCCGGTTGGAGGGGCGGCCGTCGGCGTCCGCGGTGGCCAGGGCGAGCGAGCGCGGCTCCCGCACCCCGCGGGCCGTGGCCGCCTCGAGCCAGCGCGCGGCCAGGCTGAGCGGCTCCGGCGGCAGTTCCTCGTACTCGGGGAAGGCGAGGTGTTCCTCGCCGGTCAGCGACTCGAACCGGGCGGCGTCACCCAGCTGGTCCCGCCCTGCGGGCGGGGCGGGCTGGAGGCCGGTCAGGTCAGACATGCAGCACTCCGTCCGCCACGAGCACCCCGTGCCCGCCGACCCGCACCGACGTGACCCGCTCGCCCCGTCCCTCGGCGAGCGCGCGCATCAGCGAGGTCCGGCCCATCTCGACGCCCTGCAGGATGCTGGTCTCCCGGCCCCAGGGCGCGAGCCCGTGCCGTGCCAGATGGACGGCGAGCGGACCCGCCGCCGAGCCCGTCGCCGCGTCCTCGACGACGCCGTACGCCGGCGAGAACATCCGACTGCGCCAGGCGGATCCCTGCCCGGCGAAGCAGTTGGCCGCCATGTCGGGGAAGGCGGACAGAGCCCGGTGGTCGGGGCGGAGCGCCGACAGGGCGTCGACGCTCTCCAGGCCGACGAACACGTGCCGGGGGCCGTTCCGGTAGATCTCCACGGGGGCAGTGGACTCCGCCACGCCGAGCGCCGACAGGATTTCCGTCGCGTGCTCGTACGGCCGCCACTCGGGCACCGGCTGCCGCATCCAGGCCAGCACGGAACCGTCACTCACCTCCGGGGACAGCTCGAAGGGAACCGTGCCCATGGCCGTCTCCAGCCGCAGCCGGTCCGTCTTGCGGACCAGGCCGAGCGCGACGGCGGTACCGAGCAACGGGTGTCCGGCAAAAGGGAGTTCGTTTACCGGCGTGAAGATCCGGACGCGTGCGTCGGCCTCGCCCTCGGGCGGCAGGACGAAGGTGGTCTCGGAGAGGTTCATCTCCCGCGCGACCGCCTGCATCACCTCGGCGCTCAGGTCCGCGCCCTCGAGGAAGACGGCGACGGGATTGCCCTTGAGCGGGGTGCGCGTGAAGGCGTCCACGACGAGGTAGTCATGCATGACGGGGGCTCCCTGGATACGAAGGACGGTGCGCAGGGGTGGGCCCGGCGTCCGGAAGCGGCGGGGGCGCCACGGTCGAGGCGGACGGCTTGACCGGCGTACCGCCCGCGGCCGGGGCGACGCGGGCCGGGGCGAGGGCACCGCCCGCCACCGCCTCGATGTCGAAGCCGTCGCGGTGCGTGGGCGGGCCGCCGAGCAGCCGGGCCGCGTGGTTCGCAGGCAGCTCCGCGAGGGCCGGGCGCTGGTCCGCCCAGAGCATCACCGCGCCCCACCGGTTCGTGCGCCGGTCGGCGATCCAGACCTTGCCGAGCAGACCGGGCACCCGGTCCCAGGCCGCCGCGCAGGTGCGCAGGTGTGCGGTGAGCGAGTCGACGGTCTGCGCCGTGCCGTCCAGGTCCCACCAGGCGATGTCGGCTCTCATCGGCCCACCACCCGGCGGATCGCCTCGGCCGCGATGCGCGGGCCGTCGACGGTGAGCACCGATTCGGCGTGGAACTGCATGCTGGCGAAGTGCGGGCCGCGCAACCCGTGCACCTCGTGGGTGTCCGGGTCCCGGCTGACCTCGACCAGACCGGTCCCGTCCGCCTCCAGCTTCTCCTCGCTGCTGTGGGCGGCAAAGGTGTTGTAGAAGCCGACGCGTTCGCGGCTGCCGTAGAGGTCGATCTCCAGCTGCACCCCCTGGTTGGGGACCTGTCTGCGCTCCAGCTCAAGGCCGAACCGCCGGCTGAGCACCTGGTGGCTGAGGCACACGGCGAGGAAGGGCCGCCGCTCGGCGAGCAGCCGGTCCACCGTCGTGCGCAGCTGGGCGATGCGCGGATCGTCCCCGTCGCAGGGGTCGCCGGGCCCGGGGCCCAGGACGACAAGGTCGTGTGCCGCGACGTCGTACGGCTCGTCGAAGCGGCGGACGGTCACGTCCAGGCCCAGCGCGGACAGCTGCTGGCCGATCATGGCCGTGAAGGTGTCCTCGGCGTCCACGACCAGGGTGTTCAGGCCGGTCAGGCAGCCCACCTCGGGGAAGGTGCGGCCGGAGTCGCGCAGCCAGAAGTCGGCGATGCGGGCGTTGCGGGCGTGCAGCGCCGCCAGTACCTCGGGGTGAGTGCTGAAGCGGGCGTTCCCGCCCTGCTCGAAGGCGCTGAGCAGCCCCGCGGCCTTGGCCTTGGTCTCGGCGACCTCGGACTCGGGGTCGGAGTGCCGCACCAGGGTGGCGCCTACCCCGATCCGCATCCGCCCGTCGGCCGCGATGTCCGCAGTACGGATCAGCAGGGCGGAGTCGAGGGAGCGTTCGCCGTTGGCGTCGCGGCCGATGAGGGCGGCGACCCCGCCGTAGTAGCCCCGGCCCTGCGGCTCGTACCGGCTGATCACCCGGGCCGCGCTCTCCAGCGGGCTGCCGGTGACGGTCGGCGCGAACATCGTCTCGCGCAGGATGTCCCGCACGTCGCGGTCGGTGCGGCCCTCGATGAGGTACTCGGTGTGAGCGAGCCGGGCCATCTCCTTCAGGTACGGGCCGACGACCCTGCCGCCGGAGGGGCAGATCCGGCCCATCATCTTCAGTTCCTCGTCGACGACCATGTACAGCTCGTCGGCCTCCTTGCCGTCGGCGAGGAAGTCGGTGACGCCGCGCAGCGTGGGTCCGGTCGGCGGATAGCGGTAGGTGCCGCTGATGGGGTTCATCACGGCCATGCCGCCCCTGAGCGACACATGGCGCTCCGGGGTGGCCCCGACGAAGGTGCGCTCCCCGGTGCAGATCACGAACGTCCAGTAGGCGCCCTCCTCCCGCTCAAGGAGTCGCCGGAAGAGGGTGAGCGCGGCGCGCGGCGGGCAGCCGTCGACGGCTGCCTCGTAGCTGCGCCGGACGACGAAGTTGGAGCCGACCCCGGTACCGATCTCGTCGGCCACGACCCGGCGGACGGTCTCCGCGTAGGTCTCGTCGTCGGTGTCGAAACCGCCGCCGGTGAGAGCCACCGGGGTTTCGGGGATGCGCTCGAGCACGTCGGCCAACGGCAGTGCGGCCTGTTCCTCGGCGGCCATGGCGATCAGCGGGGCGCCGTCGTCGGGAGCGGCGAAGCCTCGTTCGGCGAGCTGCCGGTAGGGCACGAGGACGAGTACATCGTGGGCCGGGGCAGCGGCCGGCCGGTCCGTGCTGAGCGGGACGTCGGCGAGCGCGGCGGGGAAGGTCATGGTGCCGGTGAGCACATCGACGGTGCCGTGCGGGCCGCTGTTGGGGCGGTGCAGCAGCGCGAACGCGGGTGCGCTGCCGGACTGCGGGCCGGTGGCGGCGAGGATGCGATCGAGCAGGTCGGTGTCCGGCCCCGCCGGCGTGAGCGGCTGCGAGCTCATGCGAACACCTCCGCGGACGGGAGGACGACCCCGCAGCGGCGGGCCGCGTAGTCGAGGGCGAGGCGGTGGTCGGCCTCGGTGAAGTCACCGAGCGCGTCGGCGGCGAGGAAGGGCTGAATGTCGTGCTGGTAGGCCTCCAGGGCGGTGGCGAGGACGCCGATATGCGCGTACACGCCGCACAGCACCAGCTGGTCGCGTCCCGCCTGCCGCATCCACGCCAGCAGGCCGGAGCGGAAGAAGGCGCTGTAGCGGAGCTTGGTGAACTCCCAGTCGCCCTGCTCGGGCGCCAGTTCGGGGACCACGTCCCGGTCCTCCGGGGCGGTGGTCATGCCGGGCCCCCAGAAGTCCCGGAGCAGGCCGCGCTGTTGGGCGTCCATGCCGCCGGGCTGGGCGGTGTAGGCGACGGGCACTTTGGCGGCCGCGGCACGCTTGCGCAGCTGTGCGGCGTTGTGCACCAGCTCGGAGCGGAGAGGGTCGGGGAAGGCGGCGAGAAAGTACCGCTGCATGTCGTGGACCAGGAGCACGGCCCGGTCCGTGGACGGGCGCCAGCGGGCGGTGTTGCCAGGCAGCGTCTCCTGCGCCGGGAGCGGATAGGACGGGATGGTCGGTAGGTCGGCCGTCATAGGACAACTCCATTGCTGGGCGCGGACAGGGTGGTGCGAGCCGCGGTGCAGGGCTGCGGGCATCGGCCGGGGGAAGCGGGCCCGGGCCCCGCCGTCGGTGCGGTGCGTCAGGTGGGAATGCCGGCCCGTTTCACGACGGGAACCTCGATGCCCAGGGCGCGGAACTGTGCGCAGACGTTCATGAACTCGCGCTGGAGCTTGATCTTTCCGCCCTCGAAGGTGAACGAATGGAGGAAGTGGTTGCGGTAGTGGCCTTCCGGGTAACCGCTGAAACGGATCGTGCCCTCGCCATCGCACTCGACCCAGAAGCGGTTCGGGTCCTGGGTGTCGAAGATCTCGATGTTGATCCAGGCCCAGTCCGGGAAGCACTTGAGCGACCAGACGGCGTGCTCGCCGAGCCGGTCCCGGCCGTTGATGGTGATCGGCTCGCAGGTGTCCGTGGTCCATAGCCCGCCGACGCCGTCCTCGGTGAAGAGCAGGTGGCGGCGGAGCCGGTCCTGTCCGCGCGTGTTCATGTACTGGTCGACGATGGCGCGGTTGTGCGCACGCAGTGCGTCTGTATCGGTGGGCACATCGCCCGCACGGGCGGTGGTGGTGTGGCTGGCAGACATCCGTGTCCTTCCGCTGTCGGTCGGTTGCGAACGTGAGCAGGTGCGTGGCGGTGATGCGGGTTCGTGCGCGGGGCGCGGCTCAGACCAGGAGGCTGATCTCGCGCGGGTCCTTGCCGACCAGCGCGTGGCCGTACACCTGCTGCGGGATGCCCAGGCCGAATCCGGCGTGCCGGCTGCCGACGTGAACGTCCCGCCAGATGCGTTGCAGCGGATTCGCCTCGTGGAAGGCGGAGGAGCCGTACGTGGTGAGCAGCAGGTCGACCGCCTCCCGGCACAGCTCGGCCACGTGCGTGGACTCCATCCGGGCCCGGGCCCGGATGAGCGTGTCGGCGGTGCGGCCCTCTGAGGCGTAGGCATCGACGGTGTCGGCGAGCCGCTGCGCGTGCATCCTCGCTGAGTCGATCTTGATGGCGGCCTCGGCCAAGTGGAGCCGGGTGGTCGGGGATTCGGCCTGGTTGGGATAGGTGGAGCCGGCCGCGGGGCGTGTGGGCACCTTCCCGCGTACGTATTCCAGGGCCGCATCGGCAGCCCCGATGAGAGAGCCGAGGAGGCCGAGCGAGAAGATCCCGGTGAGGCTGTTCCGGTACGGGGTGGCCGCGTCCTCGGGTGTTAGCTCGCCGTTCAGCACCGGCAGGTAGGGCCGCAGCCGGTGCCGGGGCACGAACACTCGATCGGCGGTGACGGTGTTGCTGCCGGTGCCGCGCATGCCGGCGAAGTGCCAGGTGTCCTCCAGGCCCAGCTCCTGGCGCGGCAGCAGGGCGAAGTGCACCCCGGGCGCGCCGTCCTCGGGCCCGCGGGCCAGCAGCACTCCGACCCATCCGGCGTGCAGCGAGCCGGACATGTAGGCCCACTGGCCGGTGACGACGACGCCGTCCGCGCAGGGCTCGACGCCCTTCGCGGGCATCCCAAGGACCTGGGCGGTACGGGCGTCGGGATCGTCCCCCCACACGTCGTCCTGGGCGGCTTCGGAGAAGAGCGAGGCGACGAAGTTGCCCACGTTGAGCACGCCCGTGACCCAGGCCGCGCTCGGGCAGCCGCGGCCGAGCGCGGTCGCCACGTCAAGGAGCGTGCGGACTCCGGTGCCGTGGCCGCCGAGCCGGGGCGGGGTCAGCAGGCGCATCAGACCCTGTCCGGTGATGGCGTCGATGCCGCGGTCGGTCAGCCGCCGCCCGCGGTCGGTCTCGTCCGCGTCCTCCCAGAGCGTCGGGACCAATGCCTCGGCCCGGGCGAGGAGTTCGCCCTCCGGCAGCGGGGCGGCCGGGGGCGCGGACTGCTTGGCGGACCACGGCGGGGTCGGTGGTGTGGCTGCACTGGACAGCGTATCGGTGGTCAGCACGGCGGGTTCCTCTCGACAGGGCCTTGCGCCCGGATAACGGGCGGGTATGCGGCGGTCAGTTGCCCTGGGCGGCCTTGGCAACGGGGCCCCACAGCTCCCAGATGTGCAGCCGGTCCTCGTACACGGCGCGGGCGGTCTCCAGGGCCGAGGCACCGAGGAAGGCACACAGCGGGGGCCGTTCGGCGTCGACCAGTTCCATCAGCGGGCCGGCGGTGGCCTCCGGGTCGCCGGGGCCACGCCTGCCGACGGGGCGTGGGCGCGCTCGGCGTAGGGCGGTGCGGCCTCGGCCCACACGGCCGAACTGCCGCGCCAATCGGTGCGGTACGGGCCGGGTTCCAGCAGCGTTACATGGATCCCGAAGGGCGCCACCTCCTGCGCGAGGGCGTCCGTCAGGCCCTCGACCGCCCCCTTGGAGGCGTGGTAGAGGCCCCATCGGCCAGGAGGCAATGCCGGCGATACTCGACACCTGGAGCAGGTGGCCGCTGCCCTGCTCCCGCAGGACGGGCAGCACCGCCTGCGTGACCCAGAGCGTGCCGAAGAAGTTCGTGTCCAGCTGGGCCCTGGCCCGCTCCTCGGTGACGTCCTCGACCAGCCCGTAGCCCGCGTTGTTTACGACCACATCGATGCGGCCGAACGCCTCCCGTGCTGTGGCGACCGCCTCGGTCACCTGCTGCTTGTCGGAGACGTCGAGTCGCAACGGCAGCACCACGTCGCTGAACTCGGTGACGAGGTCCGCCAGGCTCGCGACGTCCCGGGCGGTGGCGGCGACGCGGTCGCCCCGCGCAAGCGCGGCCCGCGCCCAGATCCTGCCGAACCCGCGGGACGCAGACCCTGCCGGACACTGTTGCTCTCCTTTCGCCATCGGCCAGTGCGAAATTTCCCGGCCCGGCGGGATCACCTCGCCCGGCGCCGGAATTCATTCACCACGACTTCCTTCTGGATTGTCCACGGCGGACCGGAAGGAAGTCCGAAGGACGCTGTCCGGGAATGCGAAGCCGCAGCTTGAAGGGGCTTCCGGAGGAATCTTCCTGTTGTCCGACCGCGGAATTTCCGCGGTCGGACAACAGCCCCAGGCTCTTGACACCCACCGCTTTCGCCGACCGGATCCTTACGTCCTTCCCCTGGCGTACGGGCGATGGCAATACTCCTGGGAATGCACCTGGCTGCATGGCCGTTCCGGGGCGCCGGACAGCGCCGGAATCCGGTGTTCCAGCACACCGCACCGACTCGAGGGGATCCGCGTGAGTACCACCGAGCAGCGCTACGACTTCACCACCGCCGACTTCAACGCCGTCTACACCGGCGGCGACCTGCTGCCCGGCGCCCACATCAAGGGTGTGCCCTGGGACATCGGGGAGCCGCAGCCCGATGTCGTCGCCATGGAACAGGAGGGACGCTTCAGCGGCGAGGTCCTCGACATCGGCTGCGGGCCGGGAGACAACGCCGTGCACCTCGCGGGGCGCGGCCACCACGTCACCGCCGTCGACGCCGCCTCCGCGGCCATCGCCCAGGCCGAAGTACGGGCCCGTGGCCTCGACATCACCTTCGCCGTCGCCGACGCCACCCGGCTCGACGGCTACGAGGGCCGCTTCGACTCCGTCCTCGACAGCGCCCTCTTCCACACCCTGGGCGCTCCCGAACGCGCTCGCTACGCCGCCGCCCTGCACCGCGCCACCCGCCCGGGTGCGCGGCTGAGCATGCTGTGCTTCGCCGACGTGCCCGGCGGCATGCCGGCGCCGCTGTCAGTGTCGGAGGAGGAGGTGCGCGGGGTGCTTGGCGAGGCGGGCTGGTCCGTCACCCAGCTGGCGCTCTCCGTGTACGCCGGGGTCGCGGGACCGGTCAAGGAGTTCTTCGAGCGCACCGGCAAGCGCCCCGAGCTGGACGAGAAGGGCCGCACCCGGCTGCCGGTGTGGAAGGTCTACGCGGACCGGGTCCCGGCATGAGTTTCCTGGGTCAACCTCTATGCCGCCAGAGGCGTGTCGGCAGTCGTGTTGATCTTGTCGTTGGCCTGGTGGATGACCGGGTCGTAGCAGGGCCCGTCGCGCCAGCAGGCCCGCATCACGCGGAGCCGGGCGCGGGCCAGGATGCGGGTGGCGTGGGGGCGCTTCTTGCGGGCCCGGGCGTCGTTGTAGATCTTTGTGGCCCAGGTGCTGCCGTGTCGGCCAGGACGCTACCGGGCTTCTTGCCGGAGTAGTGGCGGCGCTTGCACCAGGCTTCGAGGCATGTGGCGGTGAGCTTGGCCGCGGAGGCCGGGGTGGGGTACCGCTCCAGGAAGGCCATGGCGATGTCGCTGTCGAGACTGGCGAAGACGGCCTTGCCGCCGGGCCAGTGCTCGTCCAGCAGCGCGGCGAGCTGGTTGACGGCGGCGACGCGCGCTTCGACATGGTCGGCGCGGTTCCGGGTGAGGGACTGGAGAGCGAGGGTGGCCTGCTCGGCGGGCTCCGGGCAGGGCAGCAGGTGGCCGTCAGCGCGCAGGGAGTCGGCGAGCTTCATGCTGTCGCCCGCGTCGGTCTTGGCCTCGGAGGAACCCCAGCGCGGACGCATCGCGTGGAAGGCGTTGAGGCGCGCCGGCATCACCGGATGCCCGGCGGCCGGCAGCCGGTCCACGGCCAGACCGCGCGTCGTCTCGATCGCCACCGGTAGATCCGCCGGGGTGCCGTGCCGGCGCAGCCGGGCCAGGGTCTTGGCGAACCCCTCCTCGGTGTGGGCCAGTTCCCACCGGTCGACGCGCTTGCCGGAGGCGCCCATGACCGTCATGCCATGGGTCTCGGTCGCCCAGTCCCATCCGATGAACACGAAAGAAGTACTCCTGTGTCGTGCGCGGAGCACCTGCTCGGTAGTGAGGACGTCTGCCGGGAGCTCACTAATCGGCCCTCTGCGGGACGTGTCCCTGAAGCCGGTCAGACGGCCTCGGGCCCGGCAGGGCCGGCGGAACCCATGATGGCCGTCGAGCAGCTCGCGACACTGGCCGTACCCCACCGGGATCGAGAGGTAACAACCCTACCCGTGAGGGCTGCAGAAGGGATGGTCCTCTCATGAGCACCCGTACGGCCGCCGCGGAGCCGGAGGGAGCGTCCGGGGGCACGGCGGCGTCACGGCCGCTGCGGGCCTTTCCGCTCCTGTCCGCGCACCACGTGGCGCGGACCGCGGCCTTCTACGAACGGCTCGGCTTCACCCGCCTCGTCCAGCACCCGCCCACGGGCGAGCCCGCCTTCGTCGGCCTCCACCGGGACGGCGTGGAGCTCGCCGTCTCCGCCGCCACGGAGCCACGGGAGCCGGGCGGGCCGTACGAGATGTTCGTCTTCGTCGAGGACGTCGATCAAGCCCTGGAGCGGCTGCGCACCGCGGGCGTGCCCGTGCTTGGCGAGCCGGTGGACATGCCCTGGGGGGAACGGGTGGCGCGGGTGGCCGACCCGGACGGCAACAGCGTCGCTCTCGCCTCCTCGGCCGGCAGCTGACACCGGCCGACGGGCCGGAGCCTGCCAGGGCCCCTCGCCCCGCCGCACGCGCCGGTGCTCGGCCGCCGCACGGTCGCCGCGGCCGAGCACCGGCCGGACGCAGGGCAGGGCCGGTTACACCAGCGGCCGGATGTTCTGGTTGCGGCGGAAGAGGTTGCCCGGGTCGTAGGTCCGCTTCAGCTCGGCAAGGCGCCGCAGGGTGGCCTTGTCGTACACCTGATCCGTGAACTCCTGGTCCGAGCGCCGCCCGTAGACGAAGTTGAGCGAGCAGCCGACCGCCCACGGCGCCACCGCACTGTAGACCCGCTGATGCGCGGCCCGCACCTCCTCCTCGTTGCCCCTTCAACCACGGATGGCCCAGTACATCCGCCGGGCCTACGGCCTGCGCAGCCACCCCCAACGGCTCGCAGACCAGGGCATGGCCAGCCTCCGTGAGATCGCCCGCCGACTCGGAGTCTGTCTCAGCACCGTCCAGAACTGGCGCAACCGCGGCCTGTTGACCGGCCGCGTCGCCAACGGCAAGGGCGAATACTTCTACTACTCGCCCCCACCCGACCTCGAACGACCCGGCATCGGTCGACCGCCTAAGAACCCAACACTCCTGGAATCAACCGGAAGAAGCGCAGTATGAAGCACGAGGTTTGGCCGTGGGCGCGAACGGCGGGGCGGCCTGCACACTGATGCCGAGTGCTTCGCAGGCGCCCGTGAACGCCTTCGACAGGTACACCTTCCCCCGATCCACCACCGTCTCGGGCACCACCACCGGCCGGGCAGCCGCCCCGTGGAGGCGTTCGTCCAGCGACAGAAGCCGCTCACCCGGCAGGACCGTCCTGTGCGCGAAGCGCAGCACCTCAGGCCACGCAGGCCGGGCCGGGTGCGGCACCGCCATCTCCGCCAGCAACATGGCGGCGTCCACCGCCCGGGTTCCGGCCGGGCACAGCACGGCCGCCAGGATCGCCCTGGAGGCGACATCGACACCGATCGTCAGCTCGGGGCGTCCCACGCTCCCGTCATCGAACCGGGCGAGGACGTCCAGGCGAGTGGTGTCGATCTGGACCTGCTCCCCGGGCCGCAACGCCACGGTCGGGGTGAACCCGCGCCTGCCGTCGGTGACCGGCACCGTCCGCACCCGGGTGGCCGGATGGTCCGTGGGGTGGGCGAGTTCATGGACAAGCCGGTAGAACGTGGCCCGCGACGGCATGGCCACCGCACCTTTGTGCCGGTCTTTCAGGAGCTGTGCGACCAGCGGCATCAGCCCTTTGACAGTGCCCTTGGAGCGTCTCCCGCTGCCCGCGCAGCACCTCCTTGACCGCGGCCACGACCCGTTCGTCCTGCCGGCCGCCGCCGCTTCGTCCGCGTGTGGCGCGGTGGTCGACCAGCCCCCACAACCCCTGCTCGCGGTACGCCAGCCGCACGTGTCAACGTCTCCTGAATTTTGGTTCTGGATCACTTTCAGTGCCAGAGCCACGGAGGGTCACCAACTCCCGGATCATGAACGGTCGTGAGTGACGATCTTCTCCAAGACCTCTGGTTCCACCACGCCGACGACGTCAGGCGGCGTGCAGGATACGTTTACCTGTTGACTGAACTACGTGTCTCGTTTTTGCGGGTCAGTGAACTGATGGTGGATTCTTCGTTGGTCTGGCCGTGGAAGCATCGAGAGACCTGGCGTCTCTGGCCGTGCCCCTGGTCGGCGAGTTGGTGGCCATGGATGACCCGTGGGATCCGTACCGGCTCGTCGATCCGACCGGGGTGCCGGTCGAGAGTGTCTCTGCCTACCTGCAGGACATGCAAGGAGCCGGGAAGCCGCCGACGACTGCACGCTCGTACGGGATGGACTTGCTGCGCTGGTTCCGGTTCTTGTGGGCCACCGGTGTTCCGTGGGAACAGGCGACGCGCCTGGAGGCACGGGACTTCTCCCGGTGGTTGCTGGTCGCCGGGCAGCCGGCGCGTCCACACTGGCGATCCGGGGGTGCTGCCTCGTGGACTGTGGGCGGGAAGCCGTACGCGGCGTCGGTCCGCGCGCACAGCGAGACGGTGCTGCGGGGCTTTTACGACTTCCACATCGAGGCGGGTACGGGGCGGATTCTTAATCCCTTCCCCCTGGACCGGTCGCGGCGGGGCCGTCGTGATCATGTGCACCACAATCCGATGGAGCCGCATCGCAGGGAACGCACCGGGCTCTACCGGCCTACGGTGCCCAAGCGGGTGCCCCGCAGTGTCCCGGATGAGGAGTTCAACGAGATCTTCGCGCGGCTGCCCTCGCACCGTGACCGGGCCTTGGTTGCTTTCTATGTGTCCACCGGCGCCCGCGCCAGCGAGCTGTTGTCCGCCACACAGGGCGGGGCCGATCCGGGACGTCAGCTGATCGCGGTCCGCAAGGGCACCGGGGAGGTGCAGGAGCTTCCGTCCTCCACGGACGCCTTCGTCTGGCTGCGGCTCTACCAACTGGAGATGGAGGACTCGATCCCTCGCGGCCGACGGCTGTCGCTGTGGTGGACGCTGCGTGCTCCGTCCCGTCCGTTGACCTATCACGCGGCCCATCGGATGTTCGAGCGGGTCAACGTGTTGGCCGGGACCTCGGCGACGCTGCACGCGCTGCGGCACACGGCGGCCTACCGGATGGCCCAAGACTCCGGCCTGCCCCTCACGGACGTCCAGTTCGTCCTGGGTCACGCTCTATTGACCACCACTCAGATATATCTCACGCCTCGGAAGGAGGAGGTGATCCGCCGGGTGCTGGCCCATCACGCCGAGCAGACCCGGCAGGCGGCAGCGCGGACTGCTCCGGCCCCTGCCGCAGGCTATCGGGCCGAAACGCTCAACGTCCTCTTCGGTGGCCAGCCGTGACGGCCACGACGCTGAAGGCGGCGAGTACGGCTGCGGCGCTGAAGCTGCCGCGCGACCGGTTCCCTGCGAGGATCGTCGGCGACGACTGGCCTACCACCCGGCTGGGACGTGTGGAGGTCTGGGAGCGGACGACCGGAACGTCGTTCGTGCTCGCGAACCCCGTGGTCCAGGGCAAGCGGGTCCGTGGCCTGGCCCACTTGCTGGACTGGCTGCAGGACTTTCCGGGCGAGACGTGGCAGCAGCGATGGCTCGTCAGCGGCGCCGAGGCCCTGGGCGACCGGTGGCGACAGGCGCCTCTGCGATGGCTCAACAGCCGGGGCCGGTGCTCCGCCTGGCTGCCGTCCGAGCTGTCCAACGGCCTGAAGGTCTTGATCTGCGCCGACGTCATCCGGCCCTCGTTGAAGTGGCTGGTGGCCATGCCCTCTCTGAAAGGGGATCTTGCCCCTGGCTTCGCCCTCGTCCGGGACCCGCCCGGATTCGCGCGGCTGAAAGCACACTGCGAGGGCCGCGCCGATCTTTCACCATCGTCCCGGCGGCTGATCCTGCAGCGAGCCGCCGTGATCCTCGCGGCCAAGGGCGGTCTCGTCCATGCCATCACCCTCGGTGACGTCATGGAGCTCGCTGAGATCGAGACGGCAGTGCGGACGGCTTGGCCGAAAGACCTGCCCTCTTCTACCGCACTCTGCGGGACCTGGAGATCCTCGGGCCCGAAGCTCCCACGGGCTGGCGCGAGTTGCGCACCGGTGGGCAGCGGACCCCGGACGAACTGATCGACCGCTACCAGATCGAGTGCCGGCCCGTCAGAGACCTGCTCGTGGACTACCTGCGAGAACGCCAGCCTGCGCTGGACTACAACAGCCTGCGTGACCTCGCCTACTTCCTCGGCCGCCGGTTCTGGCGAGATCTCGAACTCCACCATCCGGGCATCGACACGCTGCACCTGCCCGCTGATGTTGCAGCCGCCTGGCGGCAGCGCCTGTTGACCAGGCCGGAGACGGCCACCGGGCGAGACGGCGAGAGGACCGCCGTTCCTGTTCCCCGCATCAGCTTCCGGGAGTGCCTGGTGAAGGTGAGGGCCTTCTACTTGGACCTGTCCCAGTGGGCGCTTGAGGACCCTGGGCGGTGGGCGCACTGGGTCGTTCCCTGCCCCATCAGCCGGGAGGACATCGGGACCCGCAAGCACAAGAGACAGCACAAGGCCCGCATGGACGCCCGCACCCGCGAGCGGCTCCCGGTCCTCCCCGTGCTCGTCCGCACGGTCGACCAGCGACGAAGGACTTCCGGAGCCCTCCTCCAGGCGGCCCGGCAGACCGAGCCCGGCGCCGCCTTCACCGTCGGCGACCAGACCTTGATCCGGTCCGTCCTGCGCTCCGGCACGGCCGCGGCCAGGATCTGGGCGGACGATCCACGCACAGGCAAGCGCCGGGACCTCGGGCAGGAAGAGGAGTACGCATTCTGGGCCTGGGCTGTGGTGGAAGTCCTCCGCCTCACCGGTGTCCGCATCGAGGAACTGCTCGAGATCAGCCATCACAGCCTGGTGCAGTATCGGCTGCCGACCACTGGTGAGATCGTGCCGCTGCTGCAGATCGCTCCCTCTAAAACCGACGTGGAACGACTGCTGGTGGTCAGCCCCGAACTGGCCGACGTGCTGTCCACCATCATCAGCAGAATCCGGGAACCCTCCGGGCCGGTTCCGCTGGTCCCCGCCTACGACTGGAAATGCGTCTGGATGCCGCCAGCGCCGCTGCTGTTCCAGCGTCGGTTCCGCACCGAGTACCGCGCCATCAACCACGGCACCGTCCGCAAGATGCTCCAGGCTGCTCTGGCCAGCACCGCCCTGGTCGACCCCAGTGATGGCCGTCCGTTGAACTACACGCCCCACGACTTCCGCAGGATGTTCATCACCGACGCCATCATGAACGGGCTGCACCCGCACATCGCCCAGGTGATCGTCGGGCACCAGGACATCAACGTCACCCTCGGCTACAAGGCCGTCTATCCGGACGAGGCCATCCAAGCGCATCTGGCGTTACTGGCCCGGCGCCGCAGCCAGCGGCCCTCCGAGGAGTATCGGGCTCCCACCGACGACGAATGGGAGGAGTTCCTGGGCCACTTCGAGCGCCGCAAGGTCTCCACCGGGCTCTGCGGCCGGGCCTACTCGACCCCATGCATCCATGAACACGCATGCCTGCGGTGTCCGATGCACTGGCCCGACCCTGCCCAGCACGCCCGCATCGTCGAGATCCGCGACAACCTTCTCGCCCGCATCGACGAGGCACAACGCGAAGGCTGGCTCGGCGAGGTCGAAGGGCTCCAGATCAGCCTCGCCGGCGCCAACGACAAGCTCGCCCAGATCGACCGCCGGTCACCCCAAACCGTCGGCCTCGGAATCCCGTCTCCACGGTGGACGGACACCCCAACAGACCAAGATCGCTAGTTCAGAGAATGCGAAGGAGGTCGAAGTTGGCGCGGCCGAACATCTGGCGCTTGATCATCTTGTTGTTGTGGCCTTCGACGACGCCGGAGCTGTAGGGCAGGCTGAGCCCGGCAACGATCGCGTCCAGGTCGGTGAGCAGGCCGTTCGCGAAGGTGTGCAACGCCGGAACGGGATCGGCCTGGACGGCAGCGATCCAGGTCTTGAGGTGGCGGCCGCGACGGTGGTTCATCAACTCAGCGAAGTTCCTGACGTGTTCGGCAGCACATGCGAGGGCCGGGCAGCGAGCCAGGATGTCCTTGAGGCGCTGCGCGTCGTCGTCATCGAGGCGGTCGGGGTGACGGGTGATCCAGCTGGTCACGTCCCTGACCGAGGGCTTGCGGCGGGGCGGGTCCTGGCGCGGGAACGCGATGCGGAGCTGGTGGACGTACTTGCGGACGACCTGCTCTTGACCGGGGTATCCGCGCTGCCGGATCTCCTCGAAGAGGCGGCGTGCGTTGGTCTGCCCCTCGGCGTACCGCTGGTCGATGTGTGGCTTCTTCCGCACCGCGAGAGAGATCCAGTTCGCGAACCGGACGGACGGAGCAGTACGTGCTACGGGCCGGTAGGTGCCGTTACCGGGCCCTCGAAGGCGGTGCAAGAGGATATCCCTGATATGGGACGCGTGGGCTGGGAGAGTTTACCTGCTCATACTCGGTCTGCCATCGAGTCACTGGTGGGCCGTGTCAGCGCTTCGGGTTCCAGTGAGGCAGGACTCAATTCGGAGCTTGCTGCGACGTTCCCGGTCACCAGAGGCGTTCGGCCCACAGGAATGCGAGCCCGATCGCGCCGGTGCCGATGGCGTAGCAGGCGCCGTGCAGGATCTGGCTGAGGGCGGTGCTCCTGCGACGGGAGGGCTTCGTGCGGCAGTCGGCGAGGCGTTTCGGGCCCCTGTGCGATGGTCGACGGCTAGGGTGCATGGAGGACGTCTCCTTCTGATGGCGTCGCGATGGGGAGCCTGTCCGGCCGGTGGCCTTGGAACCGGTGGCTGGACACGGCTCCCTTCTGCGTTGCGTGCGGCGGGTGCTGTGTCAGCGGTCTGCGGCGAACTCCTGCAGGCGGGCGACCAGTTGGCTGTCGGGCCGGGCGACGATGACGGAGGAGCCCGGTGTGCGCGCGGCGAGCCGGTCGACTTCGCTTTCCAGCCGGTCGGTGGGGGCGATCACGCGGGAGCCGTTGGTGCGCACGTACCGGGCGAAGACCAGGAACGCGGCGTCCGGCGGGGCGGTGTCGGCCATAGAGTGGGTGAGCTGGTGGAACCAGTGCCACGCCCGCCGTGATTCGCCCACGGCCGGGTGGTGCAGGTGCAGGCAGTAGGCGGCGGCGCGGCTGCCCGCGCCGGCGGCGAGCTGCCACCAGAACTGCGTGGACTCCGGGTGCCCGGTCAGATACAGCAGGCAGGCGAAGACCAGGGCGCCGTCGACGTGCATCTCTTCCTCGGTCAGTGGCCTGCGGTCCGGCCCTTTGGCGATCTTGTCAACGTGTTCGGCGGCGTCGGGCTCGTTCAGTACCCACCGGCACACGACGCCCAGGCGCTGCCCGGTCTGCGCCGCGCGGGGCATCTCGACGGTGGGGGTGCGTCGGGAGGCGTCCGCGGCAAGACGGCGCAGCGCGGCGGCGACGTCGAAGCGCCGCGGAGTGGAGAGGGGGATCTGGGCGTCGGCGAGCAGGGTGTCGATGGTGGCTGTCATGTTCCTTCTCCCTTCTTCTTCGGCTTCTTGCGGTCGTCGGGCAGGCCCAGCTTGATCCGCAGGCGCTCCTTGCCGCGCCGCAGGTGGTGGCCGACGGTGCACTCGTCGATGCCCACGAACCAGGCGACCTTGGCGGTGGGGTAGCCCAGCAGGTAGCGCAGCACGATCACTTCGAACTGGCGGTTCGGCAGCTCCGCGATGGCCTCGTACAGGCCGCTGGTGGACTCCATCTTCTGCAGCTTGTCCCGGGTGGCGGCCAGAGCCTGGGTGATGGGGCCGTTGATGACGAACGCCGGCGCCCGCCCCTCCAGCTCCAGGCGATCGTGCACGGCCCGCCGCACGATCGCCCACGCGCCCTGTTCGAGGTTGCCCGCGCTCAGCAGTTCCATCCAGCCAGCGTGAATCTCCAGGAACACCTCGTGTATGACCTCTTCGGCGGCCGGGGACGCCGACGCGGGCATGGCCGCCCTGCTCGACGGCTTTGACCGGCACTGCCGCGCGGTCACCTCCGACATGCCCATGCTGCTCACCCTGGCCCGGCTCACCCGGACCGAACCCGCCCTGCCCGGGGTCTGGTTGGAGGTGCACGCCGACTCCGAGCCTGTCTTCGCCGCGGAGATCGCGCGCCGCGCCGGACAGTCCCCCGAGGCGCCTTCCGTCCATGTGCAGGCGGCCCTGGTCGCTGCCGCGCTGCGAGTGGCCGTGGAGCGGTACGCCTTCCGCACCACTTCGGAGACCCACGACGGGGCCGAGCTGATCGACGAGGTGCGCGCGGCGCTGCGAACCGTTGATCAGCGGCTGGCCGAGTAACTCCCGCGCGGTGTGCGAGCGACTTGTCGTCCGCTCGCTCCCCCCGTCCAGGCATCCGAAAAGCCGGCTGCGTCCTGTGGGCCAGTTCCGCATCGGCCGGTGATGAGGCTCGTCAAGGGGCGAAGCCTCATCACCGGCCCGGCTCATTGCCCCGTGAGCCCGGCTGTTTCGCCCCGGTGACCCGCCACCAGAGCGCGGGTCGCCGTCGTCGCGCGGGCGGCGATCTCCTCCACGGCCTGCTCCGACGTGCCGAACTCCCCGTCGATCAGCCGTGCCGCATACCCGCGCATGAGCGAGCAGATCGCGTCCAGCAGGGCGTGGGCGGACTCCGCGTCGGGAGCCAGCTCCAGCGCGGACGGCAGCAGCAGGTCCGCCAGCGCGCGGTTGCCCTCACGCAGCTCGGGGTTGGCCTCCAGCAGGGAGGGAGCGGTCAGCAGTTCGTACCCGCCACGGAGGTCGGCGGCGACGCGGACGTAAGCGGCCACGACCGCGGCCAGCCGCTCCGTCGGCGTCGTCGCGGCGCCGAGCACCTCCAGGAAGAGCTCCTTCATCCTGTTCAGGACGTCGAGGGAGGCGGCGACCAGCAGAGCGTCCCGGTCGGCGAAGTGGCGGTAGGGGGCTCCCGGGCTGACACCGGTGCGGCGCGCGGCCTCGATGACGGAGAAGCGGCGCACCCCCACCTCGTCGACGATCTCCAGGGTGGCGCGGACCAGTGCGGTGGCGAGGTCGCCGTGGTGATAGCTCTCGCGCCCGCGCCCCCGCTCCGTCCTTGCCATTCCCGCAGTTTACCGAGGCAGGCCGGGAACGGCGGGGCACACCGCCGAAGAACTGGAACGCGTCCACATGGGCCAGGGTCCACGCGTGCTGGTCCATGTGCGTCACGGGACGTACGAACATGTGCCGCGAACAGGGCAGCACCATCACGAACGCCCAGATCCGGTGTCGTTTGCCGGTGTATGGGTTGACCCACTGTCCCAGGAAGCCGTAGTCGATCTGGGCCTCCGAGCCAGGCTCGATGTCGTCGCGTAGCACCGTCACCCTCGACCGGGCCGCCTCGTCGGGGAGGTTCTCGTGCACCCACCGCCGCAGCGACGTGAGCGATGCCTTCAGTTTCTGTTCATCCCGCAGCCGTTGGTGGATCGTGGTGACCGTGGTGGTCCCCAGCAGCTGCTTGATGTAGTCGCGATGCTGCTCGATCTCGGGCCAGGTCAGCTGGTTCAGTCGTCGACTGACCAGGTCCGGGAACCAGCTCTTGATCAGCTTGGCCCAGTCTGTCTCGCTCATGGGCGGCCCGCCTGGCGTCATCCCGGCCGCCTCTGCCGGCGCCAGGTACTTCCTGATCGTTTTGCGGTCCACCCCCAGCGAAGTGGCCACCTGGCTCTTCGAGCGGCCCGCGTACCAGTGGACGTAGATCTCGACGATGTCGACCACGGTGAATGTTCTCCTTGCCATCCGGTGCGTCCGTCGACCTCTCGGCTCGCAGGTCGAGGGACGCCTGCGGCTCCGAGGTGGTCAGGACCCTCAACCCGGCACCGGCATGCCCATGGGAAACCAGACCGATTCGCAGGGAATGGCTAATCAGCTCTCAAACAACCCGAAACAGGGAAATGTACGCGAGTTCGAGCAGAGTCGACCGCACCGGCCACGGTCACCGTCCCCATGGGGACTCGTGACCGCGGGGGTGGGGAATTACGCCGACACGGAAGTGAGGTTCGTGGGGAATTACGTGGTCGCTGACATAGAGACGCCCACTTCCGGTCAGAGGCTGTTCCCCCTTCGACAGATGGATGCGGGTAAGAATCCGGTCAGGCTGTGGCGGATCCATCCCGTTGTGTCCCCATACAGGATCTCTGTGTGGTCCGTCAGGCAGCCGACCCAGATGCCGGTCACCCCATCAGGCAGCTCTGGTGCACGGGCAGGAATGGCAGCATGGCGGGTGAGGCGGTGCCAGGCCGATGACCGGGTCCAGGTCAGCCAGAAGAAGACCTCACGTCGAGTTCGGTGCGGGTGCGCTCGTCGCAATTTGGCCGCCAAGTCGGGGTACAGCGAGAATTCAGCCTCCAGGAGATCGACTAGTTCCGTGCCTGCATCTACCATTCGTGATCCCGGCTGCGGCGGGAGCCGTTCGCGCCAGGTCATAGTCTTGGCGAGCCTGATCATTTCGTCGACAACCTCACGTGCCCGTTCGAGAATCTCAGATGCAGGCAGTCGGTCACCGAAGAGGGTCCGCATGCGCTCGGCTTCTTGGTGTATGTCGTCATCCCGCCGCGACTCCAGTCGAGCGACGAAGGCGGGGTTGAACGACCAGTGCACCAGTCCCAGGCGTGACGCGTCAGGTTTGGCAGCAGGAACGGGTTTCTTGCCTGCCTGGGCCTGTTGTTTTTTCTGCCGCCTGGCCTCCTTCTTCCTTTCGTCCTCTCCATCGAACGCAGGCATATCGTCGTATCCGAAGAGCACACTGACGCAGATGGAGCCCGCTCCACCTCTGATCGGCTCGGCGAAGGCGGTCCTGGCTCCGGCCCGTGCGAGTGCTCCGTACGGGCAGTCAGGGCTATGCCAAGGGCTGGAGGGGCAGGCGCTCTCTACCCAGGCATGCGATACGCCACGCCGTTCCAGCTCTGCCAGAGCAGGGCCGACTTGCTCGAGGAATTCCCCGGACTCCCGGCCCGCCTTCTTGCTGCGGGGTGCGTTGGCTCTTGCAGTGCTGTCGACCATGAGGTGCCAGCGGGCACGCAGTGCCGGAGCCGGATGAGGTGTGAGGTAAGGATTCCAGCTCCGCTCATTTCGCTCAGCGGCTCTGCTGGTCGCTCGCGTGATCTCCAGAGCACCGCTCTCCCCCTGGTGAAAGTCGTAGCGGCCGTTGGAAGGAGCGCTTGTGTCGTGGTAGTCGCCGCATTCGGGACATCTGTCGTACGGCTCAAGCCTCCGGCCGGTCACGTACTGCACGATGCGCGCGGCATCGAGTTCGCTCTCGCTGCTGTTGGACGGCACTACGGCTTCCCGGATGAGCTGGGGGATTCCCACGGCAGAGCAGGCTGTCCGGGGAGCCGGGACAGTGTCAGCGCGAGGTCATCACGGCGGAACTCGATGCCGGCTGCCAGCAGGGTGCGGACGTGTCGGTCCAGTAGGTTGAGGAGGTCGCCCGGCAGGCCGACGGCGACCGGAATCTGCCAGGCATCTTCGAGGAGGGAATCGAGTTCGTGCTCCTCTACGCGCAGGTGCACATGAATCGACCAGGTGGCAACGGATCTCATCGGCCCGCGCACAGAGCGGTCATGCTTGCCCAGGATCCGGTTCCCGGCGAGCTGAAGCGCACGCAGCACGGCCATCTCCGAGATGGCCGCGATCACCTCGGCACGGCCCTGCTGCTCCACTTGTCCCCAGCCCCCCTCCGTTCCTGGCACCCAACCACAATAATGTGGCGCTATGGCCTAATCACCCTGTTTTTAGTTTAGGATCTTCAGCGCATTCCCTGCCGCCCCGGCCGTCTGGTGCCCCTGTCTGCTGGGACCGACGTGAGGGGGCGGGTCTGCGGCCAGCGGCACCCCTTGCAACGCGCCCGCCGCGACGCGTGGGAGAGCGAACTCGTCAACCCGCGGCCACCGTGGTCCGCTACCACGGCGACCCCGCCAGCGACGACCCGCTGTACCTACGCGAGACCGACCAGATCTCCCGGCCCTGGCGCGAGTACGAGGACGACCGGCGGCCCCGACAGCGCGCGCTTCCGCGCCACCGCTCGACACCGCTACGACTAGCAGGATCTCGGCGCGGCCAACGTGTTGCACCTGCTCGACGCCGAGGGCACCACCCTGGCCCGCGCCGAGTACGACGGCCCCACATGGATGCCCGACAACCCGGACGCCGAGCCGCAGCTGGTGACCCGCCGGCCACTCGCTGACCCTGGCGAGGCCGAAACGCTGGAGCGGCTGCCGTTGCCGCACGATCCGGTGTGGTTGTTCCTCGACCCTGGGTTCAAACAGGGCCGTATGTCGACTGTCAGCCGGTGGGTGCCCCTGACCCGCCATTGTCAGAACCTGCAGGCCAGCCCGTGCTGATGTGGCGCACGGGGCGCCAAGCTATCGCCTTCGCTCGCTGCCGCTCGCTCGATTGGTATGTATTGGGGGCCGACGGGGAGCGCCGTCGTGGTTGCTCCTGGTCGTGGTTGCTGTGGGCCGCCCGGCCACGGCCACCATCGTGGCGCGCCTTCCACGGCCGCTGTAGATCGGTGCCAGCTGGAGTTTGTTCGACGTCAAAAACCACCGATTCCTAAGCAAGATCAGGAAGTGGCGGCGTGCGACTGCTCCGCGAGCTCATCACTACGGCCATCAAGGACGTCTAGGAAGAAGCGTTCTCCGAGCTGCGACCATGATCAGGTTCCGGCGCCCTCCCCTAACGCCGCCACAGTAGGCGTTCTCACCCCATCTACTGCAGTCTCACCCAACCTGAAGGCTCGCAGGTCAAACGGCCGTGCAGGGTCCAGAATCCGTCGCAACCCCACCTGCGAGAACGGCATGCAGTTCACCGCAAGAACGGCGAGACCTCACAGTTGATGATGGCCCACTTTTTGTCGGCCCGTCCCGCGATCCGGTGCGCCTCGTCCATGACCGCCAGGTCGAACGGCGGCACGGTGTACTTCGTGTTCTGGGTTTCCTCGATCTTGTTCAGGGAGTCGTAGGTGCAGATCACCGTCAGTGCCGGGATCTGGTCCGTCCCCTCCCCCACCACCGACATCAGGGCGCCCAGCGCGTGCGGGTTAGTGGTCGACATGACGCGGGCGGCGACCAGGGCGTCCCGGCCGCTTGTGTCCAGAGAGGAGACGATCACCATGTGCTCGCTGTGGCCGTCACGGCGCCATGCCAGCGCGGTCTGGGCCGCCAGGTCGAGGGTGGGCACCACGAACAGCACCAGCTGCGCGCCGAGTGTGTCCGCCACCCGGATCGACACCAGCGTTTTGCCGGTGCCCGTCGCTGACACGTACAGGCCCCGTGTGCCTGGTGGGCGAAGGTGTCGTGCCAGCCGCTCGACGGCCTGCGCCTGGTCGGAGAAGAGCCGCGCCTTCTCTGAACGGCCGGACCGCGGCAGTTCGACGACAGACATACTGAGGACCTCACAAGACAGGACCGTGAGAGTCAGCAGGGCGGACTGGCTGTGTGGCGACCACAAGCCCAACCATCGGCGGCGGGTCCTCGGAGAGTTCGCGGACGGGATCGCCACGGACGGCACGGTCGTGGAGAAGGGCTTCCTGGGCTCGGTGAAGGTGCTCGGGGAAGGCGTAGATACCCGGGAATGTGACTCTGTCTACTGGGCTGACGTGCGAGGTTCCATGCCCGACCTCGTCCAGGCCGTGGGCCGCGCGCTGCGGATGCAGCCGGGCGAGGGCAAGGTCGCCTCGCTCGTGGTGCCGGTCCTGCTCGGGCCCGGCGAGACGGCGGACAACATGCTCACGTCCCGGGCCTTCGGCGGGCTGGCGAAGCTGCTGGAAGCGCTCAGGGCGCACGACGCCCGGGTGGTGGAGCAGTTGGCGCAGCAGCAGGCCCCCAGCGTCCAGAAGGCCGCGCAGGGCCAGGAGAGCCGAGGCGAGGGGAACGGGTCCAGCGGGCCATCGTCCCCGGCCCGGAAGCTGCTGAAGTTCAGCACACCGCGCGACCCTGCGCAGCTGGCCGCGTTCATCAACCTGCGAGTCCTCAACCCCGAGCACGAGCACTGGCGGCGCGGCATCGAGGCCTCCGTCATCTACGCCCGCGAGCACGACGACCTGAAGGTCCCGTTCACGTACCGCGTCCCCGGCCGTGACGACCAGGAGGCGGAAGCCGAGGGGTGGCCGGCCGCGCTCGCCGCGTTCCCCCTCGGGCAGTGGATCGCCGACGCCAGGCGGTTCTACGCCCGCGGCAACATGGACGAGGACCGCATCGAGCAGCTGGAGAAGCTGGGCATGGTGTGGTCGCACTTCGACGTCGCGTGGGAAGAAGGTCTCGCGGCCGCGCGCGGGTGGGCGGCCGAGGCGGGCCACCTCCTGGCCCCGCTGGACGCCACCTTCCAGGGCTACCGGGTGGGCATCTGGCTGAAGAACGCGCGGGCCGCCGCCCGCAAGGCGGCCGAGATCGAGCAGCGGCGTGCCCAGGGGCTGCCGGTTCAGTCGTCGGCCGGGGTGCTGTCGGACGAGCGGCGCGAGCAGCTGGAGGACATCGACCCGTCCTGGTGCCCGAGCTGGCCGGTGCAGTGGCAGCGCTGCTTCCACCTCGTCCGGCTCCACCTGGAGGCCGGCCACCCGCTGCCGACCGAGCCCGGCGACGTCGTGCACCAGGGCGAGGATCTCGGACGGTGGGTGCGGGCGCAGCGGCTCGGCTGGGACAACCTCACCACCGTCCAGAAGTGGATGTGCGAGCACGTCCTCGGGATCGAGCCCGCAACCGAGGACGAGAAGCCACGGCCGCGCCGTACGCAGGCCGACAAGTGGGCACTGAACTACGAGGCCGCCCGGCAGTTCTACGAGCGCGAGGGGCACCTGCGGGTGCCGAGGAAGCACATCGAACGGATCGTCGTCGGCGAGGACCAGGAGCAGCGCGAGCTCCGGCTCGGGGCGTGGATCGGGAACCAGCGCAGCAGGGCCGCGACGCTGTCCCCGGAACGGGTGGAGCAGCTGTCCGCGATCGGGATGCGGTGGTCGTGATGGGCGTCGTCGTCACTGCGGCCGTCGTCGCGCTCGCGGCGGGCTATCTGCTCGGGCGGCTGCGTCCGTGGCGGCGCCTGGGCGACTGGGCGGCCGATCAGGTCCGCTTCACTGGGGCGTGGGTGCGGGGCGGCGCCGGGCGGCAGGCCGTCGTCGTCCTGGCCCACGCCGTCACCGCGCCGCGCACCAGCTGGCGTGTGATGCGCGCCCCGGCCACCGAGGCGCGGGGGCTGGCGCCCGTACGCGATCCGGACTGGGTCGCCAACCGCTCCAGGCGAGAGCACGAGTAGACGGAAGGTTGCCGACTCCCTTACCGGCATTCGACCCGCGAGAGGACCTTCGACAGGAGAGGCCCGGACCACGCGTCCGGGCCTTCGTCGTGCCCCGGAACCTTCCCTCCCGGCCGCTGCTGTCCGGGTCCCGGCTTCCAGCCCTACGGGGTGAAAGAGCCGTGCCCGGCAGGACGAGACGCAAGCACCCGAGCCCTGCCACTGTCCCGCCCGCAATGTCGAACTCACGCCGAACGCAGTACCGATGACCAGCCGCCAGACACCCGAGGCAACACCCGCGCCGATCGCCGCTACGCTGAACACGCCACCCTGGGCCAGGGCCGAGACCCCACAGGGACGCTCTCACGCAGAGAGCCGCAGCAGGCCCGCCGACCGCGAGGCGCACACCCCCGCGGACGACACCACGCAGGTGTCCGCCGTTTCTGCTCCTCCGCCTTCTAGGAGAATCCCGATGGCTCGGGACCAGCACTCCCCCACGTCCACACACCCTGATCCACCCAGCACGCCCGAACCCGCCCCCGCCGGGAAGCTGGCGCTCTTGTCACAGCGCACAGCTCTGATCCTCTTCATAGCCGTCGTCAGCGGCATCGGCGTCGGCGTGCTGACCTTCTTCGCCGAAAAGTCCTACCCCAAGGCCGTCCTCGCCGGTGTCATCGCGGCCGGGGGCTGCACGGTAGGACTGCACAACCTGATCGACTGATCTGCGGGGTCGGGCAGGACCCTCCTGCCCGACCCCGCAGCACAGACGTCAGGCGGCGCTGAACTCGTGGGCAGGGCCGCCGCGCCACTCCACCCACTGCGGGTCGTCCAGGATGGCCTCGGGCTCCGCGACGCCAGCACCCTCAAGGAACACGACCAAGTCGTGGTCGCGCGGCGGAAGGGGCGGCAGCACACGGTCACTCGAAGGTGTAGACGGCGTCGGGCAACGCCGAGGACGCAGCAGGTAACACCACCAGTGGCTGGCGGAATCAAGTACGAGAGCAGCTGCGTACGACTCGGGCTGGTGACCCCGCCGCGGCCAAGCGGCAGGTCACCAGCCCGTTCTGTGTGAGTCGCGCGCCAATCGCGACCCTGTGCGTTCCCCAGATTGAAGCGCCAACAGCAATGCGGGGGCTGCGTAGCAGGATTAACGGAAATCCGTTACTTGCGCAGTGCCTCCACTGTGGACGCGATCCCCGTGAATGGCAGCCATTCCAAGCGGGACGACTGATGAGCCAACCCGAAACGCGATCACATCGCCGCAGGTAGACGGCTCCACAGGGGATAGCGATCCTATCCCTAGACGGCGGATGAGCCAACTACTAGGCCATTAGCGGAGATGTGCCCGGTTCTGGGACCGTTGGTGCTGGCGGTCCCCACGTCAACTACAACGGACTGTACGCCAGCGGCCCGTGACTGCAAGGACCTCCCGGATCCCCCGATCGCATCCGGGGCGGCACCGCCAAGCCGTCCCGCGGTCTCTCGGATTCGAAGACGCCAACAGCTGGGGCGGCGGTGCGTTCACGGCCGCCGCCCCTCACACACATGCATGGGGGTTGTTATGACCTTGCACAAGACTGTCCAAGACGGCGACTCGAACGGCAGCGCGTCGGCGTTCGGCATGCCGCAGGCGCTGGTGATCCTGGGCTTCCTCTCCGCCGCCGTCGTTCTGCGGCTCGTCACCGCGATCACAGTCCGGGACATCGTGGTACTTCTGTCCGTCGCCGGCGGCACGAGCGTGGCCGTCCTGCTTGCCGCTGGTTTCAACAGCCGCCGCAGGGGTCACAGCCTGCTGCGACGTCTAATCAGCGCCGCCCTCACGTCCGGTTCAGGCAACTGAGGGGCGCGCCATGGGACGTCCGGAGAAGCCCGTCGACCACACTGTGCCTGCCCTGGGCGCGCTCGCTGAGCACCTGCGCGCGATGCGTCGAGATGCGTGCCTGACGTACCGGCAGCTGGCGGAGCGCACCCACTACTCCTCCGCGCAGCTCAAGCGCGCCGCCAGTGGTGTGTCACTGCCTTCCTACAAGCTCGTGCTCTCGTACGCGAGGGGTTGCAACAACTACTTGGAGCGGGCAGGGACAGCACAATGGCGGGCGCACATGCAGGCAACGAACCTGTACGAGGAGGCGCGCGAAGCTGTCCACAGGAATCGCATTGAGGCTCGGGCTTCAACCGTCCGGCCCAAGCCCGAGTATGTGCGGGACATCGCCGACCTCAGCGGTGCGCTGCGCGACGCCTGGGCTCGTGCGGGCCGTCTCCCGTCGCGGAAGATGGAAGCCCGCTCTGGTGGCCAGCTCCCCCACAGCACGGCCCACGCCATCTGCAAGGGGCGCTCCGTCCCCCGCGACTTCCGGCAGTTCGCGACCTTCCTCCACGCCTGCGACATCAGCGGCACCGCGCTCGGACCTTGGTTCCGTGCCTGGTTCAAGATCTGCGGCAGGCCGAGTGAGAAGGCCGTCGCCGCCGCCCTGCAATTCCTCTGGCAGACCGATGAGCGGCGGATTTTCCTCGACCTCTACGCCGAGGGGGCCGAAACTCCCGAGCAGTCGCGTGAGGAGCTAGGCCTCGTGGCCGAGATCATCCAGCAGCTCAGCGATTACGAGGCCACTGCAGGCGCCCCATCCGTACGGTCCGACAAGCGAGTCGACACTGCCACGCTCCACCTTTCTACGGGCGCTGGAAAGACGATGTCTCTCCTTGCGCTTCTGGATGGCGCAGCGCGCGGCTCGCTGCCAGGGCTTGAACCGCCTCGGAAACCCCTCGACCGAGCCGCAACGCGCAGGGTGACCCACGACTATGGGGAGCACAGCAGGCGCAGGATCGTCGTGGACAGGACCCTCGTGGGGTAAGGAAAGGGGGCGGCGCAACGAGCGCCGCCCCCAGAAGGTGCTGGCTCGCGCGGTGGACTCCACCCCCCGGAACGCACCGGTAGCGGCCCACCACACCGCCGGTGCGCGTCCACCGGGCGAGTCGGTCGGCGGACCGACCCTGTCAGCCCAGCGCCGCCACCCCGTGCAGGCCGGGCCTGGCATGCACACCTCCACCTCCGAGCAGCACGGCCAACCGGCTCGGAGGAGAGCGCGACACCGGTGTCGGCCTCGTCCTGCGTTCAGCCGGATGCCGAGCAGCAGGCCGTCCAGCGGGCTGCCGACCAGTTCGGCGTAGCGCGGGCCGGGCTCGTTGTGGTCGGCGCCATGGACCCGGCGGCGTAGCAGCTGCTCGTAATGACGGTCCATCCGTTCAGCCTGGCAGCCGCCACTGACAGCCCAGGTCACGCGAGGCTGCCGAGGCCGACGGATGGGCGGCCTAGCGATCTTCGACGATGAAGCACGCTCGCTGGTAAAGCTCGTCGAACGTGATGATTTCGACGTCCTGGATCGATGTCCGGTACAGCTCGAAAGAGTTGATCTTCTCCGGGTTGACGGCGCCGTTGTGAGTGAACTCGCGCAGACTGCCGATCACCACGACCTGACGGGGCCGAGTAGTGGACATTTCGACACCGGTCGGGGTGCCGTCGTCGTCGTAGATGCGGGTGAGGAACTCGCGGGAGATGAGCTGTTGGGCCTTGCTGGCGGTCTTCTGCACCTGCGCCACGCCGCCGCCCAGTTCTTTTGAGGCCTGGTAGACGCCAGCGCGGTACGGGGTCTTGGCGAGCAGCTCCGTGTCGTGGGTCTTGATTTCACAGAAGAGCATGCTGCTGATCAGGCCCTTGGAACGCATGATGGCGTCGATGCGTTTCCCGGCTCCGCCGAAGATGTTCGCACCGGTGGTGATGCGTTCCAGCTTGCCGTCGTCGATGGATTCGCAGGCGATGAGGTTGAGTCCGTAGCCGAAGATCCACTGGTTCGCCTCGAAGAAGGCCTGCCAGACCGCTTCAGCCCCGCGCGTTGTTGCCCGGCTCTCCTCCTGCTGGAAGTAGTCCGGATCGGTCAGCAGCCGCTCGAACCTCTGGAGCTGCTCTCTGCGGTTGCTGATCAGGCGGATGTCCTCTTCGGTGAGCCCACCGCCGATCGCGGTCCTGACCGCACTGAGAACCATCGTCCGGTCCTGGCCGGTCAGCAGGTGGGTCAGTTGGCCCTCGTCCCTGGCCACGAGCTGGAGGGAGTCACCTGGCGTGCTGAGCCCCGCGCATCCCTGGAGGAAGTTGATGACCTTCCAGAAGTTCTCGTGGACATCCCCGGTATCGACGAGCGCCTTGACAGCCCGGGTGGCCCCGGTATCGGGCACCGAATGCGTGGCGGAAACCTCCCCTGCCTTCCTCTTGTCCTTCTTCCACAGCTTGATCCTCGGCGTGAAGGTGTCACCCTTCTTGATGATGGTGACATTGCACAGGGTGGCCACCCGAGGGCGGTCGTCGAGGACGAAGTCGGTGATCATCCGGCGTGCGCGGGTGTCGTAGAGGTAGTGGAACCCGCTGCTGTCCTGCGAGGCACGGATTTCCAGATCGGCGAAGTCCCTGCGGGTGACGTCGAACTCGGTAGTGGAGAAGGGGAGGCGGAGACCGCGAACGATGGAGGTAGCGGGGGCCGCAGCCTCGGTCCGCCAGTCCGGGGAGATGTTGGGCAGCGGCCGGGTATCGCCTTCGACCACGAGGTTCTGGACGTCGGTGCGTCCGAGCTGGCTGAGGAGGGGCTCCAATATCCGCCAGATCACCTCCTTCATCTGCGGGGTGCAGGTGGGCTGGAGTTCGCGCTCCACGGTCAGGACCGCCTCGTAGGTGTCCGCTGTCCAACCGTCACCAGGCATGGGGTGGAAGAAGCCGCCGTCGCGGCGCAGGGTCAGGACAGCCGTGCGCAACAGGTCACATGCGGTCTCCTCACCGGCACAGTCGAGGAGGCTGTAAGTCTGCCCGAGGACCAGATCGAGCTTGCTCGTGTCGTCGTCATTCAGCGGCAGCGGAACCAGCGGTCCCGTGAGCGGAAGCCGGACCGGCGTGTAGACAGGGCGGCCCGAGAGGAACTCGTATGGACGCAGACCCCACCCGTCCGGTGCCAGCAGCCGGTTCAGCTCCTCAACCTGCTTCGTCGCCTCCTCGACACCAGCCGCGACCTCGGGATGGACGGTTCGCGCCAGGAAGGCGAGCAGCACCTCGTCCGGTCCGTCGGAGAGCCCCAACCGGGGGTCCTCGAAGATCCAGTCGTCGGGCAGGTCGTAGTTGTTAATCCGGTGCTGCTGGATGTCAGCGCGGACAGTCGGGAGCCGGCTGTTATCGGCCGTAGGTTGGTCCAGGTCGTAGAGGTCCTCCAGGAACGTGACCTCGTCCAGTTTCCCCCACCAGGGGCTCGATATTTCGCGCAGGTAGTTGAAGATGTCGTGCCGCGTCACCGATGTGATCGATGGCTGCGGGTGTGCCGGGGCAGGGTCGCTGGACGTCATGTGTCTCAGGATGGAGGGCAGGGCGGCCGGGTACCGGCAGATCGAGATTTTTTCCTCCCAGACGAGATGTCAGGCAGATTGCCGTAGCGGGACCGCCGACACGAGGCGCCACGGGCTACCGAAGCCCTGGGAGTAGCCGCCACGGCCGGGCAGGACGTCCTGCCCGGCCGTGGTCTCCGTCCGGATGTCAGCCGCGGAAGCGGGAGAGCCAGGTGCCGCCGGCCTTCTGCTCGGGCACGGCCCGGTCGTGCTCCTGGCGCTCGGGCCCGGCCTGCGCGGCTTGCCGTTCGGCGGTGATAGCGCGCTGCTTGCAGCCGTCGCACAAGTGCGGGTGGGTCTCCCGTGGGGCGCCCCACCCGGCGGGCTCGATGGCCTTCCACCGTGCGTCGGTGAACCGGGTGCCGCAGCCGGCGCACACCGGACGGCGGGCCTCTCGCTCGGCCTTGTGCTGTGCGGCGATGCGGCGCAGTTCCTCCTGGTGCTGCCGTTGGCGGGCGGCGTACTCGGCCTGTTTGCGGGCGTCGTGGGCTTCGCGGCGCGGGTTGCCGATCGCCTCGAGGAGGGTCTGGTTCTGTGGCCGGCCGAAGCGCCGGAAGATCGCCCCGGCCGGGCCGTGCACCTGGAGGTGCTTCATGCTGGTGACCACGATGGGCAGCTTGCCGTCGTACATGTGGAAGCCTCCCTCGTACCAGGTGCCCTTCCAGTGCCGCTCGGTGAGCTCGGCCAGCTGCGTGATGACGGTGTTGGGGTTGCGTGGGCCGATCCCGTTGAAGACGAGCAGCAGCGGTGGGTGCGGCTGGTCGCGGTGGCGGCGGTCGGGCACCCACCAGCGGGTGCGCCACATCGGCCGCTCCTTGCCGTCGACGTCCTTCACTTTCCGCTGGCAGAACCGCATGTACTTGTCGATCTTCGCGGCGAGGACCTGAGCGGACTCGAAGCAGTTGTCGATCTCTACGAACAGCAGCGGCACCCCGTCCTGGGGCGCGGTGATGACGATGTCCGCCTGGGCGCCGCCCTTGCCGGGGTTGGATCAGGTGCCGGTCGCGGGCAGTGCCACCTCGGTCGCGTAGGAGGCGATGGTGCCCAGCCCGGCGGGCGCGTCGACGGCGGCCTGCGCGGCGGCGAGGACGTCGGCCGGCTCGCTGGCGAGCTGGGACAGGTTCGGCTTCGGGCGCAGCAGGGCGAGCACGGCTTCGTTGACCGTCATCGGGTGGGAGGCGCCCGTGCGGCCGGCGCCGCGGGCCGGGTCGCCCGTCTCCCCCACCGGCCGCCCCAGCTCGCGAGCCGCGGCCTTCAAGCCCATGGGCGTCAGGTTGCGCAGCCTGTCCCCGCCCGGGAGCTGTCCGCCGTTCTCCGCCAGGCCGTGCTTGCGCAGATCGGACAGCGCCCCGGTGTGGGAGGCGGTGCGGGCCTGCTTCCGCTTCGACGGGGTCGGCTTGCCGGTGTGCCGGTAACTCAGGTGCGGGGCTGAGATCTGCTGGATCTGTTCGACCGTCGCGACCTTCAGCACCCCCGAGCACGCGCAGCACGTCACCGCGCAGGTTGTTCGACGACCCCGCCGGGTTCTCCTCACGCTTCCCCGCTATCAGCTGCGCTCCCTCCCCGTCGTCTGTCGCGCGCGGCCACCTGCCGAGCGGGCCGGACCAGCACCGATCTAACGGGCCTGCGCTGGACCCTGTACGGCACGCTCTGGCCATCTTCAATCGACGTCGAGCGGCTGCTTGCCCGGTCCCACGAAATCGTCCCCGGCTCCGGCATCTACATCGTGATGCCCGGACCAACCACCATCCGAGAGACCACCTGGGTCTGATCCCTCTCAGCCCAGGGGCAGTCTCTCGGCGCAGATGCGGGACGCGCACCTCGGCCGACAGCCCGATGTCCGCGGCGCTGGCGGTGGCGCGTTCGAACGCTCCAGACGCCGCACGGCAGGACGTGAGGGGGCAGGACTGCCGAGGAGCTCGGCTTAGCGCTCCTTGTGGCTGCTGTCCGGGCTCCGACTCCAAGGAGTGGTGCCTGCCCATGCTCCGCCCACTGCATGCGTCGGGCCGTCCGCGCGTGCTCGACGTTGAAGGACCCAACCACCGTGACCACTGACCCGACCCCCCGCCACGACGACGAGCATCAGGAGCTGCGCCAGTACGTGCGGCTACTCGCCCTGGGGATGGTCCTGCTTATCGTTGTGGCCACGGTCTACCTCACCTACCAGCACCCCGCGCTCGGCGCTCCCTTCAGCTCCGGCAGCACCATCGCGGCCGCGCTGGTGGGACTGGCCGGCCTCACCAGGGGGCAGCGGTGACCTGCTCCCGCGAGCTCAGAACGGGGCGCCCGGCCGGGACCGGGTGTAGGGCCTCAGATTGCCGAGCGCAGCGGCGCCCCAGCCCGGTGCGACCAGAGCCTCGGTCGGGAATCCGACCAGCGGCGGGCCTCGGCTGGTTCCGGTCAGCTGGCGACGGTGTAGGTCAGTGGGACGTTGGGGCAGCTGCTGGCGAGCTTGGTGAGCTTGCGCTTTTTTGCGGGGTCGGCGCTCATGTCGTAGCTCTTCTTGGCCCTGACCCAGTACTCGGTGTAGTCGCAGCCCACTCGCGGATCGGGCATCCGTTCCGCCGGGTCCTGGTCGCTCTTCTGTCTGTTCGAGCGCTTGGTGACCGCCATCAGATGGCGCGGGTCGGAGAGGTCGTTCGTGTAGGTGACACGGCGCTCCTGCGGCCAGGTCTAAGCGCCCGAGTCCCACGCTTCGGCGAGCGGTACGACGTAGTCGACGTCGAGGTCACGGGGGCTGGTGACGTACTGATCGTTGTACCAGGAGTACCAGCGGCCCGTACCGGGGGTCAGTCGGCACCGGCCCGTCACCTCCAACGCCTCCTCCAGCAGCCCCTCTGCCCTCGTATCGCAGCCATCACGATCTGCGTCGATCCAGGTGCCGAAAGACCGTTCGCGGTTGTAGCCGGTGCGGTCCTCGTCTGCGACGGGCAGGCTCGCCACGGCATCGCGCAGCGGCATCGTCACCGCCGCGCGTCCCGCCGGTTCCGCCACGCTGGTGCCGGCGATGGGCAGGACGCCGACTGTGGCCGTGGCGGCAAGCGCGATCAGGGCGCGGCGGGTTCACATGGAAGGCCTCCTGCGGCAAGTACGGGCGCTTGGGGCGTTTGACTCTGCACGTCCCAGCTCTGCTCGAATCGCGGTCGACCACGGTTGGATCCCGGCCAGGGCGTCAGCTGCGGCTGATCCAGCACCGGCCCAGCGAGGTGGCTTGAAGGCAACCGTCGCGCGAGGTGGGCGCCGGTCCTTGTCGGTGGGCGTCGCTACGGTCCTCGCGAGTGTCCATCGCCAAAGGGGAGGGCCCAGTGGACAAGAAGCCACGCCGCTACTACAGCAACGCCACGATCGCCGCGCTCATGACTTTGGCCCGCGGCGGTTGTTATTGGCCCGACTGCAACGTCCCCACCATTCGCATGATCAACGGCGCGCCCAAGCTCAACGTCGAGATCGCTCACATCCGGGCCTTCGAAGAGGGCGGCAAGCGGTTCGATCCGAGCTGGTCGGTGAAGGAGCGCAACGGCTTCGACAACCTGATCCTGTTATGCAATCCCCACCATGAGGAAGTCGACGGCCCCGACAGCGAGAGGTACCCGGTGAAGGTGTTGCTGGGCTGGAAGGATGCCCGCGAGGCCGACGGTCTGGACGCGCTGGTGGGGCTGGGCGATCTCACCAAATCCGAGCTCGGCGAGATGATCTCCACTGCCCAAAGCGAGGTTGTCGACCGCCTCGGGCCTGCGCTGGACGAGTTTGCCAAGATTGCTCCGGAGCTCGCCGCTCTGCTCAAGGTCGTCGTCAAGGAGCTGGCGGACCCGAGGGTTCACGGTTTCGGGATCTCCGAGGACGGCATCACCATGCTGCACAAGTCAGCGCGCACCTTCGCCAACCTGGAAGACAGTGCCAACGTACTGGCCAACGCCGCCGACACCCTCAAAAACCTGGAGGACAGCGCCAACATCCTGGCCAGCGCCGCCCACTCTCTCAGGAACCTGCCAGACAGCGCTGACGTCCTCGCCGACGCTGCCGACTCTCTCGTGAATCTCCCGGATAATGCCCGGGCTCTTTGGCGGGCTGCGGACAAGACCATGAAGGCTGTCGACTCCCTTGAGAGCCTCCCGGACAACGCGAAGCTCCTTTCCGGAGCTGCGGACAGAGCCCTCAGGGCTGCCGACGCGCTGAATCACACGCGGTACTGAGGCTGCAAGAGGGGAATGCGGCGCTCAAGCGCCTACCGACGCGCCTGGCCGATCGACCGGGCGCCGTCGTCCCGGCCAGGCACGGCCGGGACGACGAGCGCAGCGGTACCCCCTTCCCGAGCAAGCCGCCCCGCTCCCCCATCTATTCCTCAGCAGGCGGCATAGGAGGGGATCCGGGCGTTCACCACGGGCCTGACCTGCTCGAACAGAGCCATTCTCGGGCCGGGGTGTCTCCGGTTGTGCAAGGGATCTCGCGGTCGTGAGCACTCCTGCTGCCCGGCCGTCGACGGTGACCGTGGTGACCAGCATTCCCGCCGTGGTCAGCGCGGCCGTTGGCGGCTGCGGGGTTTGCAAGCTGAGGACGGGATGATGAGCGCCATGACCGAGACAGGCACCATCACCGTCACCGCCCGCGTGGCGTTCGGCACGAAGGACACTCTCAAGGGCTTCAAGCCGCTGTTCAAAACAGAGCGGGAGCGGGCGAAGAAACTCGGGCGTGAGCCGGAGTGGAGTACCGACGGGCTCTCCGGCCGGGAAGCCGCGGCGAAGCGGGCGCAGTGGGCGATGTTCAAGGAGCACTTGCGGGAGACCGGGTGAGCTGGTGGACACGCTGGATGTTCTGGCCGTGCTCGCTGGCGTCGAAGTCGCAGTTAGGGCGGGCGAATCTGCCGCGTGAGCCGGGTGGTCCGGTGCGCGGCTGGGTGGCCGGCCGGGACTTCCGCGGCCGCGAGATGGACGTCGAGCTGTACGCGGTGGCCGAGTCGGTGCCGACGAAGGCGACGGCTGGGCTGGCGGCAGCCGACCGGCGCCGGACCGCAACGGTGCGGGTGTGCACCGACCGCGGCGCCAACTGCCAGCAGCCGCTCGCCGAACGGCGCGGCCGGTACCTGTGTGCGATGTGCGCGAAGCTGGCGCGCGTTATGGACTTCCAGATCGAGCTGCGCCGGCGCGCCGAACTGGCCGAGTGGCTGACGGCGGGGTGGCCGCGCCGTACGCGCCGAGCTCCCGCCGGGCCGCGGCCCGGCTGTATTCCCCCGGACGCCCGGATGCAGCTTCGCCCAAGCGCGCTCCTGCCGCGCCAAGCAGCAACGGTCGCCGTCTCGGCGGCGGCCCGGCCGGAGGCCAGGATCAGAGATAGCCTGCCGGGGCGCCCCGCCCAGCAACGCCCCTCACAGAAACATCCGGCTCCGGTAAAGTGAGCAAACATGGCCCGCCGATCTTCGAACCCTCAGGTCACTAACTGATCGTTTCAGAATGAGTTGAGCTGCGGGTGTTGCGCTTGGCGATCTTGGTCGACAGGCTGTCCGGGGTGCGTGCTGATCTTGTTCCTGACGACCTGTGGGAGCGGGTAGCTCCGCTGCTGCCGCCCGCTCCCGAGCGGCGGCACCGCTATCCGGGGCGGTTGCGTGTTCCGGACCGAACGGCGCTCGCCGGCGTCCTGTACGTGCTGCGGACCGGTGTCGCCTGGCGTGATGTCCCCGCGGAGACGGTGGGCTGCTCCGGCGTGACGGCCTGGCGCCGGCTTCGGGACTGGACCGAGGCCGGCGTCTGGCCCCGCTTGCACGCCGCCCTGCTCGGCGAGTTGCGCCGCGCCGACCTGTTGGACCTGGACGACAGCGCCGTGGACGGCTCGCACATCCGGGCCCTCAAAGGGGGGATCACGTCGGCCCCTCGCCCGTCGACCGGGCCCGCCCCGGCTCCAAACACCACCTGATCGTCGACCGTCACGGGATCCCGCTCGCCGTCACGCTCACCGGCGGCAACCGACACGACATCACCCAGCTGATACCCCTGCTGGACGCGGTTCCGCCGGTCCGGGGCCTGCGGGGCCGCCCCCGCCGCAAACCCCGGCGGCTGTACGCCGACCGGGGCTACGACTTCGACAAGTACCGCCGCCTGCTGTGGAAACGCGGCATCAAGCCCATGATCGCCCGACGCGGCATCGCCCACGGCTCCGGACTGGGCAAGGTCCGCTGGGTGGTCGAGCGCGCCTTCGCCTGGCTGCACCAGTTCAAGCGACTCCGCATCCGCTACGAGCGGCGTGCCGATCTCCATCAGGGCCTGCTCGAACTGGCCTGCAGCCTCATATGCCTCCGCCGCCTGCGAACCTCATTCTGAAACGATCAGTAAGGGCCTTCCCCACACGCCTGGGGGTCGCCCCTCCATGGACAACGAGCAGGTGTACGGCAAGAAGCCTTCCCCACACGCCTGGGGGTCGTCCCAGGGGCGTGGCGGTGACGTCGATGCCGGCGTAGCCTTCCCCACCTGCTGGGGGTCGCCCCATGATGTGCGTGTATTTTCTTCCCCGAATTGCTTTCGCCTTCCCCGGAGGCGTGGGGGTCAGCCGCGGCCGATGCACTCGATGATCGGGCTCAGGCATGGCTCGCCACAAATCAGTGGGAGTCGCTGTCCGCGCGGTTGTGGGGAGCAGCGCCCGCTGAGCACTTGATCACCGTCTGCTGATTCCAACTCCTGCCGGATGAAAGGCACAGGAGTCGTCTGTGTCTGAGGCGCCGTCCGTCTCACAGCTCGTCATCGGGTGGGAGGTGGAGGTCGGACGGGTCGAATGTGGTCAGGGCTTCGCGTGCGATGGTGCGGGTGAAGGCGTCGAGGGGTTGGCCCTGCTCGGTGAGGAGTTCTTGGATGGCGCTGGTGAGTTTGGCCCAGTCGCGGAAGTTGCCGCGGCAGGCTGCGTCGTCGAGCCACAGCAGGTCTTCGTCGTTGGTCTTGCTCCACACCGGGTGGTAGTGGGGCATGTGCTCGACGACTTCGGCGGGGTGCAGGGGCTTGAAGCGTGGCCATTGGGTTACGCGTGAGGCGAGAGCGGGTCGGCGTCGGAGGTGTCGGCGGGTGTCTTCGGCGCCGACAAAGACGACGGTCGGGCGATTACGGACGGTGTCCCACAAAGTGCGCACCCATTCGAGTGCGTCGGTGGTGAGTCCTTGCGTTTCATCGAAGACGAGGACGTAGGGCCGTTCGGCGAGAGCTTCGCTGATGCGTGTGTTCAGGCCGCGGGTGCTGTCCGGGATGTCGAGAGCGGCGGCGACGGCTTTCTTGATGTCTGTGAGCGGGCAGTGGCGGTGGAACTGGAAGAACAGGGTGGTGTCGGGGGCTAGATCGCGTAGGCAGGTGCGGACGGTGAGGGTTTTGCCCAGTCCGACGCCGCCGTGGATGCAGAGCATGGCCTGGAGCTTGATGGCGGACTGGAGTTGTTTTTGCGTGCGCAGCACGGTGCGGGTGGGCACGAGGCGGGCGTTGGGCAGGTCGAGGTAGTGGCCGTCACTGCTGGCGTTCACGAGTGACCGTCCTGTTCTGGTGCATCGGGGCTGGGGATGGTGGGCGGGTGGGTGAGCCAGGAGGTGGTGGGGGCGGGCAGGTTGTCGTCGGTGTCCGGTGGGGGTCGTCGGCGGCCGGTGTCGGTCCAGGAGCCGGTGGGTTCGGGGAGGTTTTCGTCGGTTGTGGCTTGGGGGTCGGGCAGGTCGGTGTCGTGGGTGTGCCGCAGGTGCTCGCGCGCTTGTTCGGTGGTGAGGGTGGTGAGGGGTTGGGGCGGGGCCGGTGTGGTGGTGGCGGCGTAGCGGTCGGCGACGATGCGGGGGCGTTTCTCCAGGGCTTTTTTCAGGCGGGCGGCGTCGGCTGCGTTGGCCTGTTTGACGCGCTTGATCAGGTGGGGGCTGGCGGCGTTGGTCCAGCGGGCGGTGCCGTAGTACTGGTCGGTGTCGGCGTTGTAGACCTCGACGGTGTTGTAGTGGCCGGGCAGGTGTCGAAGGCGGACGCGGGTGCCGATGTGGTCGCGCATCCAGGGTTCGAGGTAGTCGCGGCTGTTCCACTCGATGCCGGTGTCGGTGATGGTGAAGGTGCGGCTGACCAGAGGAAGGGAGCGGTTGAGGGCGCCGGGTGGCAGGTCGTGGATGACAGTGCGGTCGGCTTTCCATGCCTGCAGGGGGGTGCGGTTGCCGAGGCTGCGGATGCGGTGCTCGTGATTCCAGCGGTGGACGAAGTCGCGGATGTGGGCGGTGAACTCCTCGAAGGTCAGGAGGTTTTTGAGGGGCGGCGGTTTGGGTTTGGCTGCGGGCTCGGGGTTGGGGCAGTGGGTGTAGCCGGGCATGCCGCGGAAGAGCATGTCCTTGAAGGCCGCATTGAGGGCTTCGACGTAGGGCTTGAGGTCGGGGCGGCGGGGCGGTAGTTCCACGCGGCGTACGGCGAGGGCTCCCATGGTCTGGGCGACGGCTTTGCTGAGGAAGTCGGCTCCGCGGTCGACGCGGACGAGTTTGGGGATGCCGCCGAAGGGCCCGTGGTGGCCGCCGCGCTGCATAGCGTGGTGGATGGCGACGATGATGGCTTGGCTGCTGGGGGTGTGGGGGGTGACGGCCCAGCCGCAGATGCCGGAGTTGGAGCAGTTGACGAGGAGAGTCAGCCAGGGTTTCCGGGCGGTGCCGTCGACGTTGACCCAGACGTCGGCTTCTTTGTGGTCGGCTTCCCAGGCGTCGTTGCGGCGGCCGCGGTCGCGGTGGGAGCCGTGCAGGTCGTAGCGTCGGCGGGCCTTTTCGCCGTCGCGCAGGCCGGCGAGGAAGCTGGGCGGGTAGGTGCGGGTGACGGCGCGGTGGAAGGCGGAGTAGCTCAGCGGCATGGCGCCATCGTCTTGCAGGGTGCGATGGGCGGCGGCGATGTTGCCGCACCAGCGGATCAGTTCCTCCTCCATGCGCGGCGTCACTTCGGTGGCGTCACGCTGTTTGCGCTGGTAGTGGCCGTCGTTTTCTCGTGCGCGCTGCATCCAGCGTTTCACGCTCTTGGTGGTGCGGCCGTGGGCGTCGGCGACTGTGTGCAGGTCTTCGGGGGTGAGGGTGCCGGCGGCTTCGAGGGCGAGGAGGTGGGTGATGGAGGCGGCGCGTTCGGTGTCGTCGCGGTGTGGTGCGGGCACGGCTGACTCCGTGGGGGTCAAGCGGGGGCGAGGCTGAGCAGGCCGGCGCCGTAGGATTTGGCGCGGCCGATTCCGGTCAGCAGGGCATCGGTGAGGGCGGCCGGGTCGGTGATGAGGGCGGTTCCGTCGAATTGGAGGAGGCGGTGGACGGGGCCGGGCTGGTTGCGGTCGGGGCGGCGGAAGGGCTTGGGTTCGCTGGTGGTGGCGTGCAGGTACAGGCCGGCCTGGGTGGCGCGGCGGTGCCACCAGGCGAGGGCGTCGGTGTCGTCGAGGGCGAGGACGCGGCCGTGTTTGGGCAGGGTTTGGTCGCCGGGGCCGGGTGGGCGGCGGCTGCGGGTGGAGGGGTTGGCGGTGATGCGGTAGCGGACGGGGCGGCCGGGTGTGAGGGCGCTGAGCATGGGGGTGAGGTCGCGGGTGTCGGCTTGGCCATAGTGGTGGGGCAGGGCGGTGAGGTCGGGTGGGATGCGGGTCTGCACCAGTAGGAGGGGCTGGCGGTTGCCGCGTTCGAGGCGGAAGAGCACTCCGGCGCTCCGGCGGGGGTGGGGGCCGAGGTTGTCTGGCAGCAGCCGCATGACGGTGCGGTGCAGGGCGGTGTAGTCGGCCAGGTCGCGTCGGACCGTGGGGTGGGCGAGGTTGAGGCGGATGCGGGTCAGCATGGCGGTGGGCATGGCTGCTCCAGGAGGTGGCGGTAGGCGGCCAGGGTGGGCAGGGGGTTGGCTCCGACGTAGAGGGCGGCGGGCAGGTACTGGGTGGTGGACCACAGCGAGCGGACGGTGTGCCGGCGATGGTGGGGGGTGAAGTCGACGGGGTTGTCGGTGAGTTCTCGGTGGGCGGTGGGGCTGGGGGGTGGGGTGTCCCACCAGAAGGTGACTGGGATGTGGTCTTCATCCGGGTCGGGCGGGTCGGGCAGGGTGAGGGGTGCGTGCTTGAGCAGGTGGGTGAGCGGGTCGGTCAGGGGCGGGGTGAGGACGAGGGGTTCGTCGGGTACGCAGGCACGGCGGCCCAGGTAGGGGGCGAACTGGGGGTGTTCGAGGGTGTCGGCGAGGTAGTCGATGAGAGCGGCGTCTCCGTGGACGGCGACGGTGAAGCACGCGTCGGTGAGGTAGTGACGGTCGGTGACGTGGGTGGTTTTGCCTTCGGGGCGTCGGTCTCCTTTGCTGGTGCGTAGTTGTTCGTGGCGGGGGCGGCCGCTGCCGGTGGTGTGGAAGTCGGTGTAGGGCGTGCCGGGCTGGTCGACGCGGATGGTGAAGGACAGGTCGGTGTAGCGGGGGTGTCCGGGCAGGTCGAGGGGATCGAGGGCTTGGTGGCGGGGGCGGCCTGCGGCGGCAGCGAACATGCCGATGAGGGCGGAGCGGGTGGGGTGCGGCTGGGTGTCGCGGCGGGTGAAGGCGGTGTCGGTGCCGTATGCGCTCAGGACACCGGTCAGGCGCAGGAGCAGCCCGGTGGGCGGGGCGCTGGTGGTGTCGGCCGGCTGGGCAGGCATGGTCATGCCGCCGTGTAGCGGCGGGGCGGGGTGGCGGGGGCGCCGGCCGCGGCGGTGAGGGCGTCAATGAGGTCGTCGTAACTGGTGTGGCGCTCGCCGAGGTGCTCGAGCGGTTCTGGGTCGGGTGCCTGGGTGACGTGGCCCTGGGCGATGCGGTGCCGGGTGCCGAACATCTGGGTGATGATCCCGGCGTGCCGGGACAGGGCGCTGCGGGAGGGGGCCAGGTAGCCGCCGTGGCGGTCGGCTTTGACGGGCTGGTGGAAGGCGGAGGCCAAGGAGACGGGGCGGCGGTCGCGGACGACGTAGTGGACGGTGTCGGGCAGAGTGTGGGGGGCGGTGGAGTTCTTCTTGGCCTGCGGCAGGGTGGAGATGAACACGTCTGTGAACGCAGCAAGCAGGGCGATGGCCTGGGATGTTTTTCCGTCGAGGTTGTGGGTCAGGTCAGTGAAGTTGACGCTGGCGTAGCGGTAGAAGACGCCGGCGCTGAGGTAGGCGGTGTCCAGGTGGGCGCTGGCGGAGTCGCCGGGCGGGGCCCAGTCCTCGACGGCGGTGAAGAAGTCGGGCTGCAGATCGCTGGTGTGGGTGGTGAAGGGCCAGGCCATCTGGACGGCGCCGTCGACGTGGGCGTCGGCGAGCCCGGCGAGGAAGCGGCCGAAGAGGCTGATGCTGGCGGTGCGTTGGCACAGCAGGCTCACCACGTCGTCGGTGGGCAGGTAGGCGGCGGGGCCTTTCGCGGTGGACTTGGCTTCCTTGGCCATGCCCTTTTCCAGGGCGGTGCGGTGGCGGGTGCACAGGGCGGCGAGATCGTCGAGGATGGTGTCGGCGGGCAGGTAGAGCATGGCCAGGGTGCGGTCGTCGGCGTCCGGGTCGGTGGCCAGGCCTTCGCTGGTGGCGCTGCGGGGGATCTGGGCGGCGGCGAAGCGGGCGAGGTCCTCGGGCCAGCCGGCCTCGCGCAGGGCCTTGGCCAGGCGAGGAGGCAGCATGCGGGTGCGGGCGGCGGGTTCGCCCAGGAGGGTCTCCAGTGCCTGCCGGTTGGCGCGTTTAGCGCACTGGCTGGAGATGGCTCCGCGCTGGGTGTTGCCGAACATGAGGGTTTTGGGCTCGTTGTACCGGCCCCGGTTGAGGCAGGAGGCAGGGATGTCCTGGAGGATGTGCAGGTCGACGTAGCGGGCGAGGTAGGGGTTGGTCATGTGCTGCTGCTTTCCTGTGTGTGGGGCTGGGTGAGGGCGGTCAGGTAGAAGGCGTCCTGCCAGCGGGTGGCGACGCTGAGGCGGTTGCTGGTCCAGTAGGTGAGGTCGGCCAGCAGGACGGCGAAGTCGGGCGGGCAGCCGGCGCCCAGCAGTTGCTGGATCAGGCCGGGCAAGCGCCGGTGGAGCAGGTCCTCGGACAGGCGGATGAGGACTTGCAGTTCCTTCTCGTAGGGGCCGTCGGTGCGCCCTCGTGCGGCCAGGGCCAAGGTGGCGCCGAGGTTGGGGCGGGATCGCCAGGCGACGGGCTCGTCGGGGCCCGGGGTGGGGGTGATGGGGCGGCGGTCGGGGCGTTCGTGGGCGATGAGGCAGGCGAGGGTGTAGTGGGCTCGGCGGTCGGGTTGTTTGTGGGTGAGGCGGCTGAGACAGGGGTGCAGGGGTTGGCAGTGGTCGACGGGTTTGCCGCGGCCGTCCTCGAGGGCGGAGCGGATCTCCGGTGTGATGCACAGGTCGCGGACGGCGGCGACGTAGGCGTCGCAGTGGGCGCGGTAGTCGTCATGGCTGGGCATGGCGGGCTGCTTTCTTGCGGCGGGAGGCGGGAGCTGCCGCGGCGGAGAGGGCGCGGACGGCGCGGGCCAGGGCGGGGCCGGCCATCTGGTGGCAGGCCAGGTCCGGGCGGACGGCCTGGCGCAGCACGTCCACAGCGGTGCGGGCGAAGACCGGATAGGGGTCGCTTGCCTCATCGGCGTGCTGGTTGACGAGGTTCCAGAAAGCCTGCTCGGCGCGCGGCCAGTACACGGCCAGCGCCTCGCGCGCCCACCGGCTGGGCCTTGGGCCGCGGCGCGGGGCGGGCGGTGTCCCGCCCGTAGCGGGGGTTTGGGTTTCGTTCCAGGCAGTGTTGGCGTGGGTGCGCAGGAGGGCGGCCAGGCGTTCGGCGGCCTGGCGGCAGGCGGCGATCCGGCGGGCGGCGGGCGGGTCGTGTTCTTCGGCCCAGTTCCACAGGGGCGGGGTCAGGGCGGTGTACCAGATGCTGTTGGTGGTGCGGCCGTCCTGGTCGAAGCCGCACACCCGTACCCGCAGCCGGGCCCGTACGGGGGCGGGCAGGTCGTTGAGGGTGTCGAAGACGGCGGGCCGGCGCTGAGTGCTGTTCTCGTCGCCGGCCAGCAGCAGGGCGTCCAGGTCTCGCCAGGCGGCTCGGTCGGCGTCGGCGCGGCGGGGGGTGTCGCGTTGCTCGGCCTTGGCCCGGGTGTGGGTGTCGATGATGAGGTAGGGGTCGGTGGCCGGGTAGGCGGGGTGTTGGGTGGCCCAGGTGAGGTAGGCGTCGGTGGCTGCGCTGCCGTCGGCGTTGGGGACCAGCAGCACCGCGTGGCGGGAGCGGCCGGTCAGCAGGCGTTTGGGCCAGGTCACCGGGGGCGGGGGGTTGACGGGGTCGGGCGGCTCAAGCTCCTGCCAGGGGCAGGTGTCCGGGGAGTGCTGGGGGCCGCCGCGGTAGGGGAACTGGTGCAGCAGGAGTGTCTCGAGGAGGGTGGCGCCCTGGGGGTGGAAGGAGAGGGTGGAGCGCAGGGGCGCGGCGGTGGCCCGGCCGCTGGTGTGAGGGCCGGCGCTGCGGGTGGTGCAGCGGCCGGCGGCGCCGTAGTAGTGCTGGATGAGCAGGTGCCAGAAGGCCTCGTCGCTGGGCACGGGGCGTGGGGCGGTGTCGGTGTGCGGGCTGAGCCAGGCGATGTTGTTGCCGGCGGGCCGGCCGAAGACGAGTTTGTTGATGCCGGAGGTCTTGGTGCACTGCGCGGCCAGGCGCGAGTCCTGCAGGAGGGGGCGGTGTGGGTCGTAGAGGTCCAGTGCGGAGGCGTCGCAGTAGCCGTGGACGTCCTGGGCTTTCAGGCCGCGGCCGCTGGTGAGCAGGTCGGTTCGCCGTTCGTGCCACTCCTCCAGTGACAGGTTCGCATCGTCCAGGCCGGTGAGCTCGGCGGTGATGGCGGTCAGCAGTCGCAGCAGCGCGGACTGCGCGGGCGGCAGGGGCAGTGCCAGGTCGTCGATGCGGTGGGCCTGGAGGAGTACCTCGCGCAGTCCGAGCACCTGGTGCCGCCCGGCCGTGCGGACGGGGATGCAGGGACGCAGGTCGACGGGGTAAGCCGGCGGGGAGGGCACAGGGGCTGTCTCCTTCCCGTGACAGCGCGGGCCGGGCAGCGGCCCGCGGCGCGGGAGGATCGGGTGTGGACAAGACGTTCGGGCGCTGCACACGGCAGGCAGAGCGCAGCGCGGGAGGAGCGAAGGCGGGACGTGCCTGCCCTCAGGTGCTTTTCACTGAAGCACGCCCGCCTAAGGTTGAGTCCGTTATGGGGGATTCAGCCCGCGATGAAGTGCTGGGGGTGTATAACGCCCGCGCGTGCGAGCAGGTCTGATCGCGGCAGGGGCAGCCGCGGCTCCGCCAGCAGTGTGCTGGGCGTGGTTGAGCGCCGCCCGGCGCGTGGACCGGCGTGTGCCCTGACGCTGCACGGGCGGACCCGGTGGGTACCGGCCGGTACTGGGCGCACGTGCACCGGACGGAGCCGCCCCCCGTCGAACCCGGTCCCGACGGAACGGCGGCTGAATGGCAGGACGGGGTTCGGCCGGTCAGGCCGGTGCCTCGTCGTGGATGAGGCCGAGGTGCGGGTCGAGGTGGAGGAAGTGGCGGCCGAAGCGGACAGGCGCCGGTGCGGCGGCGTCGTGGATCAGCAGGGTCAGGTCCGCCAGTAGCGCGTGCTGGCGCCAGGATTCGGGCAACTGTGCGGGGGCGGCGTCGGCGAGCCAGTCCTCGGGGACGTCCAGGGTGCGTTCGAGGATCGTGCGGATGGCGGGCGCGGACAGCCGGGGGCTGTCGGGCAGGGCCAGGGTACCGGCCGGGTCCAGGTGCAGCGAGCCGTCCGGCTGGCGGTAGCAGGCCAGCAGGCGTCGCGGGCGCGAGCCCTCCCGGGTGGGAGCCGTACCGGCGGTGGTGGGTCGGCGGTAGAGGTCGGCCAGGGAGCCGGTGCGGGCAGGTGGCGGCACGGCTTGTTCCTGCCCGAGGTGTTCGTGGGCTCGCAGTTCGGCCTGGTAGGCGGTGTGCATGTCGGCCAGCGTGTCGGGGATGCGGGTGCCGGCCGTCTCCAGCAGGCCGGGAAGCTGGACGGGCAGGTCGAGATCGTGGGCGGGCGGGTGAGCCAGCAGGTGCGCGGCGGCGTTCAGTTCGAAGGCCGGCTCGCCCCTGCCCCACCAGTGCGGGAGTTCGGTGTGGCCGTCAACGACCGGGTCCAGTACCGTCAGTTGCGGCCCGCGCGCCAGGATCCAGTCGGGCCTGCGGCGGCGGTAGGCGTCTTCTTCCTGCCACAGTCGTTCGAACCGCCACAGTCGGCCGGCCCGTTGCAGCAGCCGGGCCAGCGAGGCCAGATCGCTGATCATGAGGTCGCAGTCGATGTCCAGGCTCATGTCGAGCAGGCTGGTGGTGATTACGACCAGCCGCTCGGGGCGCATCCCGGCCGGGCCGAGCTGGGCGCGTACCCGCCGGGTTACGGCCTCGCGCTGATGGCTGGGAAATCTGGCGTGCAGCAGCACCAGCTCCTCCGGGGGGCGGGGCCAGGGCATGCTGGTGAGGTAGCGGAAAGTGTCCTGGGCGTCGGCGACGGTGGCGCACACCACGATCCCGCAGCCGCCGTGTGCCAGCACGGGGCGGATCTGTGCGGCGATGTGGTGCAGCCGTTCCCCGTCGGCCACAGTCCGTCCGGCGGCGCCGAGCCGGGCCGCAGTCACGGGTTGGTGCCGCACGGTCAGCCAGCGGCGGGTGGCCGTGGCATGGGCGGCGGCCTGGGCGGGGTCGATGCGGGTGACGGCGCCGTCGCGGGCGGCGGCGAACAGCCAACCCGGGTAGGGCACGTCCGTCTCCAGACCGTCCAGTTGGCCGGGCCGCAGTCCTGCACCGGCCAGATAGGCGTGTACCAGTTCCCGGGCTGCGGGCGGGGCCAGCGTGGCGGACAGCAGCACGACCGGTGTGCCCAGCGCTGCCAGCCAGTGCAGGAGCCGGGCCGTCAGACGCCGCATGTAGGGGGTGGCGACGTGGATTTCGTCCAGGATGACGGTGCGCCCGGACAGGGCCAGCATCCGCAGCGCGCTGTAGCGCACCGGCAGGACGGCCATCAGCGCCTGGTCGATGGTGGCGACGGTGAACTGGGCCAGCAGCGCTCTGTCCCAGCCGCGCAGAAAGGGGTCCGGGACGGTGACGCGGTGCTCGGGCCGGCCGGCGGCGTCTTGTTGTGCGTCGAAGTACTCGTCCAGCGTCAGCTGACCAGCGGCTTCCAGCAGCCGCTTGTCGGGGTAGGCGGCGCTGTTCCAGCTGTGGCCGTGCACCAGCGATACCGCGGCCCGCTCCGGACGGTGGGCAGCCACGTAGGCCACCAGGGTGTCATAGGCGGCATCCGCGATGGCCGTGGTGGGCTGCAGCACGGCCATCCCACGGGTACCGCAGTGGCTGTTGAAGATCCGGGCAGCCTCCTGCCCTGTGATGGTCTTGCCGGTGCCGGTGGAGTCGGTGACCACAAGGATGCCCGTCCCCTGCTCCTTCACCGCCGGCTCAAGCTGGGCGATGACCGATGCCTGCAGCCGGTTCGGGCCGCTGGTGTGCGGATGAGCCTGAGTGAAGGGCACGCTGGGCAGGTCGACCCGCTCGAGCCCGGACGCCGTCACCACCGCGGCCGCGGCGGCCCACCCCTCCTCTGCATCCGCGCTCGCCGGACGGCGGGTACTGATCCAGTGGTCCAGCGCGCCCGAAGCCGGTGCCATCGCACGCCGCATCCACTCATGAGGCTGGCTCACCAGCCGGTCCGCGACGATAATCAGGCCTGACAGCAGGACCGCCGCCTCGGCGGAGACCCGGGATGGCGGCGTTCCGGCACCCGTGAGATAGCGGATCTGGGCGAGGTAGCGGCGCCGCAGGTCCTGCCACAGCGGGCCGCCGAGATCCAGACGCACCCGCTCAGCACGGGCCGCCCCGCGCACGTCGCACTGCAGATAGCGGCCGTGATGGGCGCCGAGGATCTGGGCCGCGCGCACCGCCGGGCTGGTGTTGCCTCCCAGCCGATAGCCGAGATCGGCCAGGAGTTCGACGGACGTGTGCATGGAGGCACGTTCGTGCCGTAGCAGCCGCCACGGTCCGGCATCCGCGCGCAGCTCATCGCTGACCTGCGCCCACGCTCCCGGCTCGCACATCTGGAACCGGCCCGCCTTGCCGATGTCGTGCGAGCCTGCCAGGAACATGGCCTCGCGCCGCGCCGCGGCCGACGTAAGACCCAGCCCCCGGGAGATCACCCGGCGCTGCGCAGGCGTCAGGTACCGGTCCCACAACTCCCCCATCACCGCAGCCGCGTCCAGCAAATGGAACAGCAGCGGATAAGTCAGGCCGTAGAGCAGGCTGTACTTCCCCCACACTGACAGATCCAGGCCATCCTCCCGGCTGTCCTCGACCACACCCATCCAGCCAGCCCCTCCCCTGCCGTCCAGGCCAGGACAGCAGCCACAGCGACACCTTGCCATCCCCCACACCGGTGAACCGCACTCTGCCCACGGCGACGTAATCAGCCGCATCTCCACAGCTCCCGCCCTGCTGGCACGCCCCCTGGGGCAACGGCCGGGGTGACCGAGGGGTTGACCTCGGCAGTTGCCGCGCCACCGCGCGGTGGCACGCGGCCCATCACAGCGAACACAGCACCATGCGCTTGTCACTCCGAGCGGTTGAGACGCGAGGAAGCGCCCCCGGAACCCCATGCATATATCGCTCCCCTCTCCCCGCTGAGCAAAGCGCGCATGAGGCGGACTCGGTGATCGGTCAGCAAGCGACGGTCCACTGCGTGTCCGGCCCGGCCCCCTCCGTCTTCACCGATAACACCGCACATGCCCGTTAAGGGGTATACCTTCGTGGTACAACGCGCTTATTGGCTCGCAGCAGTCTCCCGCTCCAAGCCTCGTCAACCGCTGACGAGCTGAGTCCGTGGGGGTCATACCGTCTTCTCCACCAGGCCGACACCACCGGCCTTCCCTCCCCACACACCGCCCGGCCGACCTTCCTCCACGGGCATCGAACGACAGAGATGCCCAGCAGAGCCGAGCAGCCCCAACACTCCAAACAGGACTACCTGCCCCCTGCCGGGCTCACAGGACCACAGCACATCGCCCTCACGACCGTTGCATCTGACCTCTATCCCCATCCCCTGCGTGTAGGGGTCTGCCCAGAAGGCGGTGCCGTGACGACGTTGCCAATGCCGATGCCGATACCTCCCCGCGTTCACAAGGCCAATAAAAGCGGCAGTGCAGACCTCCACCGAAAGGCTCCCTCGCTGAGTGATGAACAGTAAAATCCTCTCCAGACAGAAGGAGCCGCCCAGGTCAACAAGGGTCCCGTCCCCAGGTGTGGAGGTCTCTCGCAGCACGGACATGAACCAAAAGCTCCACGCAGGTCCCGTCCCCAGTGTGGAGGTCTCTCCATCCCGAGCCGGGCGGCCGTCGGCTGCTCGCAGTCCCGTTTCCAGGTGTGGGGGTCTCTCGATCATCGCGGCGACCTGTGGCCGGCTCCAAGCGTCCCGTCCCCAGGTGGGGGTCTCTCCGGTGGTTCGCTCCCAGACGTGCCCGAGGTAGCGTCCCGTCCCCAGGTGTGGGGGTCTCTCCCCGCCCGGGCCCCGCGGGTCGTCGAAAGGGAGGTCCCGTCCCCACGCATGGGGGTCTGTCCAGCTCACGCGCGACCTCCCCCGGCAAGTACTGGGCTCCCCCACGCATGTGGGACCGCTCCGGAAGACTCACAGCCTCCAGAAGCGCCTCGGCGGTTCCGTAACGCGATCAGCCGAAGCCGTCAAATAATGTCCCGCACTTCAGCAGCCAACCGCTCGGCACTAAAGGAAAACCCCCTCACCCTCGAACAAAGAACAGTAAAATCCTCTCCAGACAGAAGCACCCGCCCAGGTCAACAAGGGTCCCGTCCCCAGGCGTGGGGGTCTCTCCGTGCCCTGGCTAAAAGCCAGGTAACTTCCGGAGTCCCGTCCCCAGGCATGAGGGCCTGTCCTGGGAACTCCTCAAACCCCTCAACACTCCATAACGGAAGGGTGTCTTCCGCCTGGAAAGGCAGCAGGTCAGCACCCACATTACTTATCAAAAATCGCGTCAAAGTGTCCTGCGGCTTCGCGACTAAATGTCCACTCCCTCCAGAAGTCAACCACGGCAGAAGTACAGGTCAACGCGGCTTTTCAGTGGACACTTCCACGCGAACTGTTCTGACCACTTTCACGCGATTCACCACCCGTCGCGTCACCAGGTCAGGGTGTTCAGCGTCGTGAGGGCCTGACGCGACTGGTCGGCACCGCTTCACACCTCTCGGCTTCCTGCCGCTCGCGCCAGTCCCACTCCACACGGCCGACCGGGCCTTTGCGGCAGGCCGCGGGCGGCTGGGGCGGGCGCAGTCTGACCGTCTCCGCAACGCGCAGCAGGTGCCCACGGTCACCTGGCGCGGCAAGCAGCTCCTGGTCCTCGCCGGATACCAGCCGGGTGAAGCAGGCCGCGGCCCGAAGGAAGACGCCCGCCCAGGGCGGTACGGGGTAGGCGGCGCAGCCGTCGGTGTAGCGGGCGCGGTCGTGCAGGGCGAGCGTGGCCGCAGCGTCGTCGTAGTCGCGAGGGCGGGCGGTAGCGAGCTGCTGGAGGGAGGCACCGGTGAACAGTGCGGCGGCGACGGCCGCGGCGAGGCGGGGATGTGCGGTCGCCGCATGCAGGCGGTGGGCGACTCGCTGGGCGGTGGGCGCGGTGAGAGGCACGGGCGGTGGGCGGTGCCGCCAGACGATCAGGGGCGGGCTGCACGGGTCAGTGCAGGGGCGGGGGCTGTCATAGGAGACGAGGCGGTCCAGTGCGGGCAGGGTGAGCCACCGACCGGTTAGCCCAGCGGGCTCGTCCGCAGGCGGGGGTTCGGCGATAGGGGTGCCGTAGTAGTGGCGACGGGCTGCGTCGAAGTCGGCGGTGACGGAGTAGTCGGCCGTCTGCAGGGCCTGGTGCAGGGCGGCGGGAAGGTAAGGGCGGTGGCAGACCAGGGTCAGGTGGATCCCGGTGAGGGTCTGTAGCTGCAGGAGGCGCATGGTGCGGCGGGTGGTGAGGCGGTGGGCACGCAGGACGGTCAGCCGGGTGACGGGCAGGGCGGTCATCCAGGCGGCAGCGGCTTCCCAGGCGGGCTGACGGCCGGCAGGGAAGCGGCCCGGGAGCAGGGGCGGTTTTCCCAGGGCGGCGAGAAGGTCGTGGGCGAGGCCGGTTTCACTGGTGGTGCCCGGGCCGGGGTGCAGGGTGATCCGGCCGGACGGCGGGTGGTGGGCGGCCAGGGCGGTGTGGGTGTGGATCACGTCGTCGCCTGGGTCGATGACCACGGTGACGGACGGCGGCCGCGAGGCGAGGAACATGGCGGTGGGGTGGTCAGGCGAGGCGGCTGAAGGCCCAGCGCAGCAGTTCCTGGTCGACGCGAGGGCGGCCGGTGCGTGCCAGGGCGGTGCGGGTGTGGGCGGTTAGCTGGGCCCAGGCGCGGAAGTTGCCGTGTGCGGCGTGGCTGTCGGCGAAGGCGATGTCGTCCGGGTCGGCGTCGGCCCAGATGGGGTGGAACAGCGGGATGACGTCGAGGACCTCGCTGGGGGTGAGGCGGGTGAAGTGCTGCCAGATGAAGATGCGGGAGGACAGCATCGGTTCACGGCGCAGCACGGTGTGGCAGCCCTCGCCACCGACGAAGATGATCGCGAGCTGGGTGGAGGGCTCGTCCCACAGGTAGCGGAAGTACTCGAATGCCTCGCCGTTGAGCCACTGGGCCTCGTCGACGAGGAAGGTACGGGGGCGCTCGGCCAGGGCCATCTTCAGCAGTCGGTCAAACTCGCTGGGATGGCGCGGTGGCTCGCCGGCCAGATCGAGCGCGGTGAACAGTTCATAGCGCACCGCTCGGGCGGTGGGACGGGCCCGGAAGGTGATCTTGCGGACGTCCTCGCCCGGTTCGAGTGCGCGCAGGCAGGTGTTAACGGCAAGGGTCTTGCCAAAGCCGGCACCGCCGTGGATACACATCATCGCGCGGGCAGCGACGGTGTCGCCGATGTTCTCGCGGGCGGTGAGCAAGGCGCGGGTGGTGACCACAGAGGCGTCGGGCAGGTCGACGTACTGGTAGGTGGCCGCAGTCACGAGGCGTCTCCGTCTTCGTCGGTGGTGGAAGGTGCGGCGTGCCTGCCCGGGCCGTCGGGGACCGCAGGGGCGGACTCACAGCCGGACGTGAGCGGGGCGGGCCGGCCCGGCGTGGTCAGCGCAGCCAGGGAAGCTGGGGTGCGCCAGTCGGCCGGGGGTGCGGCGGGCGGGATGACGTCCGGCAGCGCGAGCTGCGACAGGCTGGTACCGGCACTCAGGGCGAGTTCGGTGTCGGCCTGCGCACCGGTCAGTGCGCCGAGCCGCCGAGGGGGCTCGGCCTGGGTAGCGGCGGCGTAGCGCTCGCGCTGGGAAGCCTCCAGGTCCTTCTTCAGGCGTCGGCTACGGGCTGCCCGTGCCCGCCGTACAGCGCTGACCTGTTCCTCAGTGGCCTGGTCGGCCAGGTCCGCAGGACCGAGGTAGCGGCCGGTGGCCGCGTGGTAGACCTCGATGCGGTGGTCGTGGTGAGGCATGAAGCGGATGCGGACCTGGATCCCTGCCTGCCCGGCCATCCACGGCCCCACGTAGTCGCGTTTCCTAAAGCGGATGCCGCGAGTGGTCAGCGTGCGGGTACCGGCGTCCTCCAGGGTGAACGTCCACAAATCTGCGGCTGGCACGTCCCGCAGCGGAGTGGGATCGTCCTGCCACGCCTGAAGCGGAGTCCTGCCCCGCAAGGGCGCGGGCTGATGTTCGGTGTTCCACCACCGTGTCCAGGCCAGCAGCCGGGCGGTGAAGTCCTCGAAGCCGATCAGTACCTCGTCCTTCGGGCGGGAAGGCCGTTTGCCGGGGCGCGGCTGGCGGGCGTAGCCGGGCAACGCGGCCAGGAACATGCTCTCCACCGCCCGGTTCAGGCCCTCCACGGTGCCCTTGAGGTGGGGGGTGTAGGCGGGCAGGTCCTCCACCGTCACGTCCAGCAAATCGAACGCGGCGGTCACCGTCCGGGACAGGAAGTCCTTGCCGCGGTCGACACGCACCTTCTCGGGCAGGCCGCCGAACGGGCCGTAGGGGTCCTCGCGCAAGACCGCGGAGCGCAGCGCGGCCAGTACCGACTCCCGCGACGGATGCACCGGCGTCACCGCGACACCGGTGATCGCGTTGGTGGCGCAATCGGTGAACCAGGTGATCCACGGCCTTCGGGGCTTGCCGTCGACATCGACCAGCACCGGCGCTTGGACGTGGTCGGTCTCCCACACCTGGTTGCGCCAGCCCCGCGGCCGGGACAGGAACACATCGTGCTTGCGCGCCGCCCGCTCGCCACCGGCGAGTCCGGCCCGCTCCCCCGGCGTCAGATCCCGCTGGACCGCCCGGTGCAGCGTCGGAATCGACGGAGGCGGCTCCCCCTCGCCCCTGGCCGCGCGAGCGGTCAGCTCCCGATGAACCGCTGCTACGTTGCCCTTCCACAAGGCCAGCAGGCGGCGCACTTCGGGGGTAACGGAGAAGCGGTCTTTGCTCTGGGCCCGCGCTCCGGGCTCCGCGGCCGCTGACTCGTCACGCTCGGCAGCGGCAAGCCACCGCCACACCGTGCGCTCGGTCACTTCCAACGACTGAGCCATCAGCCGCACATGCCGGGTCGTCAGTCTCTGGTCCTGCCGCAGGGCGAGCAGCCTGCGCACGGCAGGGCCGCGCAGCGCCGACAGGGAGGAGGAAGGCAGGCCTCCCCGCACACCCCCGCCGTCCCCGTGCACGCCGGAGCGGGAAGCGCCCTCTCCCGGCCTGGCCGCGCCGGTCACAGCGGCCCCATGAGCCGTGCGCAGGCCCGCTCCAGCAACCGGCGGTCCACCACCGCACGGCTCTTGCCATAGATCTCGGCGGTCAGGTGCGAGGTCAGCTTCGCCCACGTCCGGAAATTGCCGTGGCACACATGCTCGTCCACCCATACGACATCGTCCTCACTCACGTCCTCCCACAGCGGGTGGAACGCCGCCATCGCCGCTGCCACGTCGCCCGGGCGAAGACGCGGCACCAGTTCCCAAGTCAGCACCCGAGACGCCAGCGCAGGCACCCGGCTCAGCGCCCGTTCACTGCCCGCACCCGCCAGCACGAGTGCCGTGTCCGTGTCCGGGTGGTCCCACAGCCCGCGCAGAAACTCCAGCGCCGGTCCCGGAAGGCGCTGTGCCTCGTCCAAGACCAGCACGCGGGGTTGTCGTAGCGCGTTCACCAGCGTCAGGTCGGCCTCCCCCGCCCCGCGCGGCAGACGCCTGCCCAGCTCCAGGGCGTCCGCGAGCACCCGGCGCAGTTCGGGCACCGTCGGGTGCACACCGACATGGACCCGACGGACCCGGGCCGGGTGCGGCAGCTGGGACAAGGCGTACTGCAGCGCGACGGTCTTGCCCTGGCCGGCGTCGCCGTACAAGCACACCACCGCCCCCACCGCGGCCGCGTGCGCGACCGTCCGCAGCACCGACCGCACAGCGGGCGTGTGCACCACCTGCGCGCCTGGGACCAGGACCGGGACCTGTGCCAGATGCTTCTGCTCCCGCAGAAAAACCTGCCCGCCTGTACCTTGGCCGGCCACGACGTTCAGGCCCAGCTCGCTGAGCGGATCCGGCCTGCTCGGCCCGGCCACCTCAGGCTCCCGCTCGACCAGCAAAGCCCGGCCCGCCCGGCGGTCCCTGCGGATCACCCGGTGCAACGTCGACGCCGACGGCACCGAAGCCCCGCCGCCAGCCGCGGCCAGCCGGCGCCTCAGCTCAGCGACATTCCCTCCCACCTCGCCCAGCAGCGCCCACACCTCGTCCGACACCGCATACCCCTGCCGGACCGGCGCCTCCACCTGCCCGGTCGCCTTCGCCTGCTCCAGCCAGCGCCACACCGTACGCTCCGAGACACCCACCGTCTCAGCGACCGCACGCACATGCCGCGTGGCCAGCTCCCCCGCCTGCTGCCGCTCCAGCAGACGACGCACCACCAATCCCCTGGGCAGCACAGGCCCACGACCGGCCCTTACCTCTTGGTCCACCCCACGATCACACCGGCCGGCCAACCTCAGCGGATAAGAACTCTCGAACCTGAGACAACATCAGCTGCCATGCGATAAAGCCCCACGACAGCGATCCCGCCCCTCAATCTCTCATCTCATGACAGCGGACCACCCACCCACAAACACCCACTGACCAGCCCCCGCAACACCCCACCCCAGAACGCCACCACTGACTCTCACCACCACCGACACCAACCCGAGAGATCGCAGTTGCCATCCACGCAGCACCGAGCGCAACCCGCGCGGAGCAACCTCACCGCTGCTTCATCAATGACGACAGAAGGTGTCGGGTTTACGGCCGACGATGGACGTATGCGCGAAACCCCAGAAGAACTCGACAAGCTCCAGTCCCTCCTCGACTCCTCCCTCTCCGGCTCGACCGCACACCTCCGCTCGATCGTCGAGGGCCGCACCATCACGGCGGCGCAGCTCACCGGGGCCCTCACCGGCATGTGCACGCTCGCCCTCTCGACGGTGACCGCAAAGGGCGAACCGCGGATCAGCGGCGCCGACGGGCACTTCCTGCACGGCCGGTGGCACTTCGGCACGGCGCGCAACGCCGCCAAGGCCCGTCATCTCGCGGCCCGTCCGGCCGCCAGCGTCGCGCACATGCGCGGCGAGGACCTCGGCGTGTTCACCCACGGCACGGTGGAGGAGCTGAACCCCGAGGACGCCGAGACCACGGCCGACTGGCAGGAACTCCTCTCCTACTTGAAGGACTTCTACGGCGACGACGACGCCTTCGACTGGAACCGCGAGGTCGTCTACTACCGGCTGAACCCGCACTGGATGACCGTCTACGCCCCCGACCTCGACAAGCTCACCGGCACGTGACGCCGGGCCCGTCGACGAGGGCCTGCACCTGCGCGTACGTGGGTGCGGGGCCGGTCGACGGCGCGCCGTCGCGTACCGCCAGCGCCGTGGCGAGGGCCTCGCCCAGCGCCCGCCGGTACAAGAGCGACCCGAGGCTGCCCCGCCCCCAAGCTCTCAACTCCGCTTCGCTGCGTTCGAGCAGGGGGCCGCTCGGCGTCTTGCCGGTCCAGGGGACCAGGAACGGCAAGGTCGCGAGTTGGCCCCGAACCCACGGAAGCAACTCCACAGAGCACGACGACGGACCCTTGAGTTCTCGCCGTGAACCCTTCAGATTGCGTGAACTTACGGGACTTTCGGGGGTTGAGGAACATCCATGTCAGAACGTGCGCTAGGCCCTCGTCGGCCCTGGTGGGCGGCGCTGATGCTGATGGCGAAGTCCCGGCACAAGAAGCCGGAGAACGTCCGCCGCTACTTCAAACCGTCGCCCGAGGCGATTGCCGAACTCACCAGCTTGCTCGCCCCCGGCGACGCCACGCGCACCCGCGGGGATGTAGTCACAGTGCCGGGGAACTGTCAGTAGCAAGGCGTTACGGCTGCGTTCGGAGCCGACGGAACGAGCCGACCGGTTAGGGTCGCTGCCGTGGACCTCCAGCAGCGCATCTGTGACCGCGCAGGTGAGTTTCTGTTCTTCGCGGTGACGCCGCCCAGGCAGACGACCACCCCCGAGCGGGCTCAGGAGATCGCCGACATCGCCCGCAAGCGGCTCGACGGCCTGGAGCCCGACGGGCTCGTGCTCTACGACATCGACGACGAGAGCGACCGGAACCAGGCCGAGCGGCCGTTCCCGTTCACGCCGACGATGGACCCCGCGGAGTACCTCGCCCGGCACTTCGGAGAGCTCGATCTGGCGGTCGTGGTCTACCGGGCGGTCGGCAAGTACGATGAGAGCGACTTCCGAAGCTGGCTCACGGAGCAACCAGACCAGGTCCTCTCGGTCTTCGTGGGCGCGGCGTCGCGGGAGACGCCGGTTGCCACCACTCTGTCGCGCGCCCAGTCTCTGCGGGCCGAACTCAGGCCCGACCTGCTGCTTGGCGGCGTCGCGATCCCGGAGCGACACACGCGCACTGGTACGGAGCACCTGCGTTTGCTCGCGAAGCAGGAGGCCGGCTGCTCGTACTTCGTCACCCAGGTCGTTTACGACGTCAACGCCGCCAAGGGCCTGGTTTCGGACTACCGCTACGAGTGCGCCGCCCGGGATCTGGCGCCCGTCCCCGATCGTGTTCACGTTCTCGGTCTGCGGGTCGATGAAGACGCTGGAGTTCCTGAGGTGGCTCGGCGTGGAGGTGCCCCGCTGGATCCACAACGAACTCCAGCACGCCGATGACACGCTGCAGGCATCGTTCGAGCATGCGCTGGCGACCGCCCGCGAGCTGATGACCTTCTGCCGACGGCTCGAGGTGCCATTCGGCCTCAACGTCGAGAGCGTGTCCATCCGCCGCGAGGAGATCGAGGCGGCAGTCGACCTGGCTGCCCGGCTCCGGTCCGAGCTTTGCCGCTGACAGGAGGGGCAGGCGACTTCTGGCGAAGAGGTCGTCGGTGAGCTGGCGCCCTGCGGCGACGAGGGGATCCGTCGACGGATCGGCGGGCGACGGAGGCGGGGCGGTTCGGACGTCGCGCACGGACTGGCGGACCACCGCGCGCACTGCCGGCTCATCGAGGGCCTGGAGACCGCTGTGAGCGAGCACGGCGAGTCGGCGGGTGATCAGCTCCGCGGCGTCGCCGCTACGGCCGGAGACGACGATCAGTGCGCGCTGGGACAGGCCGTAGTCGAGCGCGGCCGCGGCGGCCGGGTCGCTGTCTCGCGTGCGAGAAGTCTCGGTGCCTGCGGTGACCGCGCCGTGGATCGCGGCCAGGGAGCAGGCGACGCCGAGCAGCCAGTACGCCTGCGCGCGGCTGATGCCGAACTCCGCGGCGCAGTACCACTCCCAACTGCCGTACCCGAGCGGCAGCCAGATGCGGGCGGCGTGGGCGTCGCGGACCCGGGCGGCGAGCACCGCCACGGAGCACCGGCCGTCGTCCATCGCCTCGCGCAACCCGGCCGTCATCTCCCGGGCGCGGGCTGCGGTGAGCGGCGGCCGAGCCGGTTCGACGACGTCGTCCTGGCCGTGGTCCTGGTCGCGGGTGCCCATGGCTCCATCGTCCTGCGCGAGCACCAGCGGGACCAGGGCATACGGGGGCGGTTCAGTCGGCTTGGAGGACCTGGTTGCGCAGTGCCCGCAGCAGGGTCAGGGCGTCCTGGTTGTCCGCGTCGGTGAAGGCGTGGATCGCGAGCAGGATGGATCCGCCGATTCGTTTGGCGGTGACGAGGTCGTCGCCGTTGTCCGCGTCGGTGAAGGCGTGGATCGCGAGCAGGATGGATCCGCCGATTCGTTTGGCGGTGACGAGGTCGTCGCCGGCGAGGGCGGCCTGGTGGTGCAGGGAGTGGGTCAGGAGGAAGACGATGCGCGCCATGGGATCGCCGTTGAGCTCCGCGACACGCTGGCCGGTCTCGTCGCGGGTCATGGTGGCCTCGATGCCGAACGCGGCGAGCAGGACGCGTTGGAGCGTGTGCTTCCCGTACGCGGCAAGCAGGGCCGCCAGCGGGCGCTCGTGCGCGCCGCCCGCCAGGACCTCAAGGGCGCCGTCGTTGTTCTGGACGACGGCCTCCAGCGCGGCCAGGGCCCGGAGATGGTCATCGTTGGTCAGCTCGTCATCCATGGCACGCAGGCTAGGCCGCCGTCTGCGACACGCGTCGGCGTTCGATGCGAAACCACCCGCACCGGTACGGCCGCGAGCTCCACCTCACAGCCTCACAGCTCACCCCGTCACCTGGGGAAACGACCTGTGAACCTCGCAGCCTCACAGCTTCGGCGGGCCGCGTGACACCCGCGCTTGCTGAGGCGGGCGGAGCGGGCGCCGGCCACCCGCTGCACCATCCTGGGGCCGGCCTCCGCCGTGCAGCACCCTTGTGCTGCGCGGGCCCATGCAAATGCTGCGCTGTACCCGAGACACCGCCCTGCTGCCATCCGACGGCCACCGTCAGGAGCAGCACCAGGTCCCTGCCGCAGGCCCTCGTCTCATGGACACAGACGTGAGTCCGCTGCTCGGGGATGACGGGCACCTCATGGACCATGAGGACGGGTCCGCGTCCCTCATGGTCGCCCGTCTCGACTGCTCCCACCGCTTGCCTGCACGGCGAACCATATGATCAGCCCCACAGTGGCGATGGCGACCGCGCCGGCGCCGCTGGCTACGTCGCGACCGTCCTCGGCTCCGTCGATATTGGCCGCGGTCACCGTGGCGGCCACCAGCGTGATGAGGAGCCAGATCGCGATCGCGATCCAGGACCGCGGCGCAACGGGCTTCCGGGGAGAGGGGCCACCGGGGGACGACGACGGCCAGGCCTTGGTCAGCGGTGCGGTGGCCGCCGGCACAGGCTCGGGCGCGTCCGCGAGTCTCCGCAGGGCCTGGGCGGCGTCGGCGGCACTCGCGTACCGCTCTGCAGGATCCTTGCGCAAAAGCCTGAGCAGGACAGCGTCCCAGGCCTCTGGCACACCCGCGGCCACGGAACTGGGCGCGGGTGGCTGCTGGCTCAGATGCGCCGTCAGATAGCCGACGCTGTCCGGAGCCTGGAACGGCAGCCTGCCGGTGACCAGCTCGAAGAGCAGGCAGCCCAGAGCGTACAGATCGCTCCTCGGTTCCGGGTGGCCACGCGCCTGCTCCGGCGCCATGTACGGGGGCGTGCCCACGATGAATCCGGTCTGGGTCAGCCGGTCAGCAGTCGCGTAGGGATCGGCGGCGCGTGCGACACCGAAGTCGAGGACCTTCACCGTTCCGGAAGGTGTGACGAGGATGTTGGACGGCTTGATGTCCCGGTGCATGATGCCGTGAGCGTGCGCGTCACCCAATGCGTCACATATCTGAGCGCCCCACCGGGCCGCCTCGGCCAGGTCGACGGAGCCTTCGCGGAGCTTGACGTCGAGCCCTTCGCCCCGCACCAACTCCATGACCAGAAAGGGCACGGTGCCTCTCTGCGTATCGCTCTCGCCGAGATCGTGGACGGACACGATGTACGGATGCTGGAGCCGGCCGGTGATCCGTGCTTCGCGCAGGAAACGGGCGCGGGCCTCATCCCCACGGCCTTCCCTCCCGGCGAGAAGGGAGATCACTTTGACAGCGACCTGCCGGTCCAGCTTCTCGTCCCGCGCCTCCCAGACCTCGCCCATGCCGCCCTCGCCGAGCTGCCGGACCAACCGGTAACGGTCTCCCAGAAGCTGGCCCTCCACCGCGCCCTCCCCGTCATCACCTGTGCGCCTTCGCCCCGAGCCCCTCGATCATGGCACTCGGCGCAGAGCGCCACCCGCAACATCTGAGATCCAGAAGGCGTTATCAGGCGATAGCTCCTGTTTGGTGCCGCTCGGACGGGGCTCACGCGCCTGGTCAGCCGTGGGCCTCTTCGAGGCCGAGCCCGGACGCAGGTCACCCACAGCGAGACCCAATGCACCCGTGCCTCCCAAGCCATCGACACCGGATGCTCTGGCCGCCGACTCACGCGCTCACTCGCCAAATGAAGCGCTCAGTCACACGTGAGCCGACGCGCGGTAGTTGTCACCATCAGCGCCCACTGGCCTGCGACTTTGATCGGGGCAAGCACGGCGGTTGTCCTTAGGTCGGCGCGCTATCTGTCACCAGCAGCGCGCGAAGCATGGTGGGTGTCAGAGGCTGCGGATCCTTCCACCTTGAGGCACCCGGGTTCGCCGGCGCACTGCCCGCCGAACCCGGGGGTGAACTCAGGTGCACTCCGGGTCGCGCTCCGTCACCTACGTGATGCGGTAGCCCGGACCTCTCTTGTCCAGCAGCAGCGCCTGTACCTTTGCCGCGGCCTTGTCGATCGAGGTGGCGTGGGTGGTGTACATCAGGGTGGTGGCGCCCGGGTGGGACGGGTCGGTGCACCGTGCCACGACTTGGTACTCGTGCCTCGTTTCCCCGCACACCGGCATGGCCCTGCTGGTCCTGGTCCACGCGCTGCTCACCGCGCTCTGGCTCGGCGCGTACGTCCTGCTGCTGGCCCAAGGCCCGCGCCTTCTTCAAGAAGCCGGTCGTGCGCCGGGCCATGGACCGCGTCACCGGGGTCGTACTGATCGGCTTCGGCCTGAAGGCACGACCCAGCCGTGACGCCGCGGACCGCTGACAAGCCCCGGTGAGCCGCCCGCCGATCTTCGTATCCGCGTATCGCCTCTGTGCCCCGCGGGCAAGCCCTACGCTGACGGCTGCGCGGCTCGGCCCACGGGCCGGCCCCGCGTACGACAACTCGGATCGAACGGGGGTTCTTCGTGAGCGACGGTGAAGTGGTCGGGGGCCGCTACCGGCTGGTGCGTCCGCTCGGCGCGGGCGGTTTCGGGCAGGTGTGGCTCGCCCACGACGAGGAGCTGAACGTCGAGGTTGCGCTGAAGCAGGTGAGCATCCCTCACCAGGCCAGCGAGGCGGAGCGCGAGGAGCGCAACGCGCGGGCCGTACGGGAGGCACGGCATGCCGCACGGCTGCGCGACCACCGCAACATCGTCACCGTCTACGACGCCCTGCGGGAGCGGGGCGGCGCCCCGTGGATCGTCATGCAGTACGTCGCGGGCCGCTCCCTCGCCGAGGAACTGCGAAAACGCGGGCGGCTCCCGGTCGACGAGGTGGAGCGGGTCGCCGCCGGGGCGCTCGCGGGGCTCGCGGCGGCGCACGCGGCGGGCATCGTGCACCGGGACGTGAAGCCCGCCAACGTGCTGCTGTCCACCGACCGCCGGGTGATGCTCACCGACTTCGGCATCGCGCTCGCCGCCACGGACACCGCGCTGACCGCCGAAGGAGTCGTCATCGGCACGCCCGGCTATCTGGCGCCCGAGCTGTGGCGGGGCACCAAGCCGGGCGCGCCCGCCGACCTGTTCGCGCTCGGGGTGACGCTGTACGAGGCGGTCGAGGGTGAGCCGCCGTTCCCCCGGCACAACCCGACCGCGGCCTTGACGGATCCGCCGCTGCGGCCCGCCCACGCCGGGCGACTCGCGCCCCTCCTGGTGGACCTGCTGGAGAAGGACCCCGACCGGCGGCCCGACGCCGACAGCGCCCTCGCCCGGCTGAGGGCGCTTCCCGACACCGTACGCGGCACCGCTCCCGGTACCCCGCTCGACGCCGCTTCCCAGGCGACCACCAAGGTCCTGCACCCGCCACGGACCCGAAAATCGGAGCCCGAGCAGCCGCCGTCGTCCACCGGCCCGTTGACGATCACGACCAGCCGCGTCGAAGCGATCAAGGACCGCGGGAACAGGCACGCCAAGTTCTGCTCCGCCGCGATGTTCGTGGTCATCGGTCTGCTGATGGGGGGCCTCACCCTCGGTCACGTGGGCGCCGCCACCGAACTCAGCGTCGGCGACGACCTCCTCATCGTCCTCGGAGCCACCGTGGCGGGCTGGATCTACGGCTGGGTGCAGGGCGGCTGGCGGGCGTTCCAGGCGGAACCCGACAGCCTCACTGTCGGCCCGGCCGGACTGATCGTCACAGGTGGCACGAAAGCCACGTACAAGTGGAGCGACCTGGCCGCCGTACGCCTCAAGCGGTCGGGGGCGACGGTCACCGTGTCCGCGACGGTCCTACCCGAGCGCGCGGCCGACCAGGCGTTCCGCCGCAAGCACTTCGGCATCGACAAGGAGGGCAAGGTCGATGTCTACGTCGGTCGGGGCGTCCCCGTCAGCGACTACGGCAGCTTGATCGCGGCGCTCTCCCGCAACGCGGGCGACCTCTACCAGGGCCCGACACACCTGCTGTGAGTCGCGCGTGCCGCATGATGACCGCGTGGACTTCGAGCCCCACTGGGGTGAACTGACGGCGTTCTGCTACCGCATGCTGGGCTCGGCGCACGAGGCCGAGGATCTGGTGCAGGAGACACTGCTTGACGATCTATAGGAGCTTCAGAGTCGAGTGAGGAACGCGGGAAGCCCCGTCGGGGCAGGGTGACCAATGGGGGCCCCTGCCCCGACGGGGCTCAGTCGGCCGGGCGGCGGGTTACCGGCGCCCGGCCAAGGCCGGTGCCGTGTGCGGTGCTTTGCGGCTCAGCCGAAGTTCACGTCGCTGCACCACATGTAGGCCTGGTCGAGGTGCGAGGCCTGCCAGATCACGAACAGGATGTGGTGTCCGGTGTAGCCGGAAGTCTGGACGGGGAACGTGATGTCCTGTGCCGGGGCGAAGCGGCCTGTCTGCGTGATGAAGTCGAGGTTGCTCCAGCCCAGAGTCTGGGTCTTGGGGTTGAAGCCCTGCTTGCTCACGTAGACCTTGAAGTAGTCGGCACCGTGGGACGCCTGGTCGTACAGGTGGACCGAGAAGTTGTTGCCGACGGTGGTGGTCTTCCACGGTCCGGGCTTGTCCAGGCTGGCGTTCCTCGAGAGGTTGTTGCTGCAGAGTGTCCCGTCGGGGGTCCGTGCCTGGAACTGGCCTCCGAGGCCGTCGCGGAGCGCGCTCATCCAGTTCCACATGGTGTCGGGGTTGGCCTGGAAGGCCTGCCAGCACATGGGGTCTTGGGTCTGCATGGCCGGGTTCGTGTGGTCGTTGCCCCATGTCTTCCAGCACTGGTACGCGCGGGTGCCGGGGCCGACGACGGTGCCGTGAGCCTGGACGGGGGCCGACCAGGCGAGGGCGCCGACGGCCACGGCGAACACCATGACGAGCGCCTGGAAAGGCCGGCGGAGGGACGCCCGCGAACGCCCGGTCAACGGACTCTTTCTGCGCATGTGGGGGGACTCCTTCCCGTTGCAAGACTGCTATGGGAGCGCTCCCAAAGGTAGGTCTTCTGAGTGAGATGTCAATGAAGCAGACGCAGTTGATTACACGGGTGGGTGACGGGCAGGGGATCTGCCGTGAACCGGGAGTCAGAATTGTTCACGGGACCGGAAAACGAGGAAGCGGCCTGGACTGGTGCGCCCACAGGACGGTCTGGGTGCCCTGGTGCTCGACCATCCCGGGCGAGACCCCAAGCCGGAACATGCCGGGCACCGGCATGTCCTCGGGCGTATGCGGCAGGACGTCCAGCAAGGGACGGTCCGGGCGAGGGGTAGACGATGGCGTCGGTGCCGATCGCAACCGGGTACAAGTCGGCGGCCGCCGTCTTCATTCGTCGGTATCGCCGCAGCTCTCATCGGCTACCGCCGCTTGAGCAGGTGCACACAGCACCCGCTGTGCAGAACGTTGCCCGAAGATGAGTCGCGTGAACAGATCCCCTCAGCATGACGACGATGTGGCCCGCCTGTGGCAGGAGCACCTACTCGCGGCCTTCCCCGCTGACCTGCGCGGCGCCGAGTTGGCAGGTGTTGACATGGCGCTGCTTGACGCCAGCATCGCCGGGTGTGTGTCCACCTGGAAAGACAACGGTGGCGTTCTGGTGACCGACCTGGCATCCCATCGGGCGGTGCTGGACGAACAGCAGCTGCGACTCTGCGGGCTGGCAGCGCGGCGCCTGCTGGAATACCTGTGGACCCAGCCTCCAGCCCCCGCTTCCCGGCTGGCCGTCACCGCAGTGATCCAGACTGCAGCAAGTGACCTGACCGCGACCGAGATGCTGCTCAGACGCGCCGTGGAGTCGCCCCAGCTCGAAGAGCGCGGCTATAACGACCTCGACTCCATGAACAGCAACATCTCGGAACTGATGGATCTTCTGCCGGGTCTTGCTGAAGACCTCTACGTGGCCATGCTGAGCCACACCGAGACATCTTCGGCCAGCACGCAGCTGGGCAGCGGCTCCGTGTTCACACTCGTGTCCAATCGCCGACAGGACTTCGACGCAGCCAAGTACCCCCTAGTCGAACACTTCCCTGCCGTTTTGCGGTCCCACCTCCCTCGTGCCCTGACGGTTCTCACCCGCCTGGCAGTCACTGGCCGGACGGCAGTACGTGGTCCGGTTGTCTCCACGAACTACGCGTCTCCGGAGCGCTCACTCACGACAACGACACTGTCCGGCGACGCGCGCTCACAGTGATGCAACAGCTCGCCGAACCTGCCCTGGACCGAACCCGTCATGCTCTGCTCCAGTATCAGACCCTGACCGACGCCGAGCGTGAGCAATTCAAGAACACCGCCCAACTCCTCGACCACATCGCGTCACAGCTCTACTACGCAAGCGGCGGCGTCCCCAACAGCACACCCCCCACCACACAAGAAGCCAGACTCCTCGACGAGGCACAGCCACTGGTCAAGGTGCTCTCGGCGACCCCAATCGCACGCACCGCCCACCACCTCGTCAGACTATGTGAGCGCATGATCGACCGGCGCCCGCAGGAAACGCTCCTCACCGTCCGCGACATCATCACCCAGGTCGGGGCCCAAAGCGGCTACACCGCAGACACCCTCGGCGTCGGAACCTGCGTCACCTTCGTGGAACGCATCCTCGCCGACCACCGCAGCCTCCTCCGCAGCCCGGACAACCTCACCGCCCTACGACAGATCTGCGACGCCTTCATCGACGCCGGATGGCCCCAAGCCCACAAACTCGTCTTCGGCATCGAGCAGATCTTCCGCTAACAGCTCCAACACACACCACACCCTCATGACAGCCGCCTCTGCACCATGCCAAACACGCCCCACACTTAACGACCACTAGATAAAGGGCCTGCGCAGCCACGATGAGCGCCCGGTCGAGCAGCTCGCCTCCCGCGCGCTCACCAGCGGCAAGCGCAAGGTCCACGTCCGACGTGACGAGGACGGGCAGATCGTCGGGGCCGGCGGGGACGGCGACGGCGAGGACCGGGAGCAGGACGACACGCAGGCCGCCGCCGAAGCGGCGCTGCTCCACTTCTCCTCTCCGCGCGACGCGGCGACGATCGCGGCGTTCCTGCGCACCCGGGTCTACCGGCCGGAGTCGCTGGTGTGGCTGGAGGGCTACCAGGCCCTGCTGCGCTGGCGGAAGGAGAACCAGATCACCGGTGTCTACGCCGTGCCCTATGACGTAGAGGTCGAGGTCGGGGCAACGAAGGCGTTTCCGCTTGGGCGGTGGGTGCACCAGCAGAGGAAGGCGCTGCGGGCCGGGGAGTTGGAGGAGCGCCGCAAGACGCTGCTGGACGCGCCGGAGGCCGGGATGGTCTGGGAGCCGGGTGAGGAGGCGTGGGAGGCCAAGCTGGCCGCGCTCCGGTCCTACCGGCGGGCCATGGGGCACCTCGCGCCGCGTCAGGACGCGGTGTGGGGCGAGGGCGAGGCGATGGTGCCCGTCGGGCAGCACATGGCCAACCTGCGCCGGAAGGGCGGGCTCGGGAAGGACCCGAAGCGCGCGGCGGAGCGGGCGAAGCAGCTGGCGGAGATCGACCCGGACTGGAACTGCCCGTGGCCGCTGAACTGGCAGCGGCACTACCGGGTGCTCGCCGACCTGGTCGACACCGACGGCCACCTGCCCTACATCGCGCCGGGCGTCACGTTCGAGGGCGATGACATCGGCACCTGGAGGTGGCGACAGCAGGAGCCGGGCACATGGGCGCAGCTCCTTCCCGAGCAGCGGGAGCGGCTGGCCGCGCTGGGCGTGCAGGGCGCCACCCTCCCCGTGGCGGCCGCCGCCCCGGCGGAGCTCCGTCCGGCGCTGGCCGCCGCCCTCAAGGGGCCGAAGAAGGCCAGGAGCAAGGCCGAGGCGGCGTTCCAGCGGGGCCTGACCGCCCTCACCCAGTGGGTGGAGAAGGAGGGGCAGCGGCCCGTCCCGCGCAGCACGGTCGTCGAGATCGCGGTCGACGGCGAGGCGGATCCGGTGCCGGTGAAACTGGGTGTGTGGCTCTCGAACACCAAGAGCCGGCGGGACAAGCTCACCGCGGAGCAGCGTGCCGCCCTCGCCGCGCTGGGCATGGAATGGGCGGGCGTGATGCCGGCCATCGAGGCCGCCCCGGAGCCGCCCGCCCCGCAGCCCGCGCCGCCAGCGGCCCCGGCGAAGCGGCGGGTGCGGGAACACCACGAGGAGTGTGACGAGGAGCTGTACGAGGGCGGGAACTGCACCTGCTGGTCCATCGAGCGGTTCGGGCCGCCCTCCGAGCGGGAGAGCTACTGGGACAACCTCTGACCGCTCCTCTGCCGCCGTGAGACCCCCGGGCCCGCCGACAGGGCCCGGGGGTCTCGTACGTCAGCAGCGTGGCGGCGGGTTGCTACGGGCGGCGCGGGGTGGTGACCCGGATCTCCGCCAGGACGACGCCGGTCACCGGGTCGCGGTGCACCGGGACGTACAGGCCCCAGTCGGCGTCACCGGCCGTGAGCCAGCCGCCGGCCCACGGGGCGTCGGTGGTCTCCGGCTCGCGCCCGGCGAGCGGGCCACCCGCGAAACGAGCGATCACAGCAGTACCTCCATCCGGCGGGAGCGTCCCGCCTGACCCCTTGGTGGGGCTCAGCGCCGACCTGCGCGTCGCAACTGACGTACTTATCGGCCTTCGGCCCGCTCACGGCTTCCCGCGGGCCGACAAATCGTCGCACCGACTCACCAATGAGATGACCCCCTTGGGCCTGTCTACTGCTGAACCCACCGCATGTACGGGTTGCCCACGCCAAAGGTGCTCGTGTAGGCATGACCCGCGTGATCTGAATCCAGCACCCTGCCGTTTTCGACGTTTTTGATGATCCATGCACCGTTGTAAGTGGTTTTGGTCCACTGCTGGGAGAGACTCCAGGTGCAGGGCGCAGTTCTCATGCTATCGCCGCTGCCGGTTTCGAGGCACCTGTTGGTCTGTACGTTTTGCACGACGAAAACATTGAGCCACTCCGGCGGGATTGTTGCGACTATCCACTGCTGGTAGGCGTTGTGCTTGTCCCAGGCGCAGTCTTTCGTGTAGACGTTGCCCTGGCCGTCGGAGTCCAGGCAAAGCTCCGTCTTCTCGTTCTTGTACTGGTTTCCCACTGCCTGGATTCCGGCTTCGGCGGCGCTCGCGCTGCCGGGTATACCGGCCAGCAGCATCGCGCTCGCTCCCAGGACTGCTGCCAGTCCCGAAACAACGGTTCGCTTGCTCATGAGGTAGCCTTTCGTGAATGCGCTGAAGAATGGTTTCCGTGCCGATTTTCCACGGGGCGCCCGACCGGACAGCCGGGACGGGTGATCTGAAATGCAGGCGAGTTGTCTCCGGTATTGCGGTATGCGCCGGCCCCGGCTGGGGGATTCTGCCCGGTTTTCGCGGCACAACCGGATCCACTGATGCCGGTTTCCCGCCTGCCGGAAAAGGCCGGAACCAGAAATCGGTGATGCCGTCCCGACCTCCTGTGAGCCGATCGCATGATCCAGGGCCCGTGCGGCAACGAGGCGTCGTCCTCACCGAGGAGGACCCGTCCGAGCCGCTGCGGACCCGCATTCGGGATCGGCTCGGCTGATCTGCGGCAGTCGGGCCCGGCCGAGCCCCGCACCACCCTTGGCCGGAACTCGACCCTGACGCCGACCGTGAGGATGGTGCGAGGCAGGCCGAAGTCCGGCAGGAGAGCTCACGGACCGGGCCCAGACCTGGAGACGTGCCTGGCAGGCACGTGGGCCTGCCTACCAGAGCCACCACTGCATGTACAGGTTGCCCGTGCCAAAGGGGCTCGTGTAGAGCTGCCCCTTGGCATTTGAATCCAGCGCCCTGCCGTTGGCGCCGTTCTTGAAAATGTACCTCCCGCCGGGGAGCGCTACCGTCTCCCACTGCTGTGACGCCGGCGAATCGGGGGAGCACGGCGCGGTTCTGACAGCATCGCCTTGGCCGACGGTTTCGAGGCATCTGCCAGTCTTCTCGCTCCTTACGTCCCAGCCCTCCTTGTCGGACCCGAACATGCCCCACTGCTGGTACGGGTTGTCGTTTCCGCAGGATTTGGTGTAGGCGTTGCCCTTGGCGTCGGAGTCCAGGCACAGCCCCGTCTGCACGTTCTTGATCTGGTATTCGCTATCGCCGTCGTCGGCGGCGCTCGCGCTGCCGGACATGCCGGCCAGCAGCATGGCGCTCGCTCCCAGGACTGCCGCCAGCCCTGAAAGAACGGTTCGCTTGCTCATCGGACAACCTTTCGTGAGGTGGGTGCTGAGGCGCGGGCGCAGCCCGTTCGCGAGACCGGTCGGCCCGCTCCCGGTGGTGTCCGGCACGGGATGCGCCGGCGCACACAGGTTCGCGAAGTGGCGGAGCCGGGCGGCCGGGTGGGGCCGGCCCCTCGTTCGTACGGCCTCAAGCCAACCCGACGCCCACCAGACGCAACAGGAAATTCCACCCGCAAAAGCAGGTTGCGGCATACTTTTGCGGGTGGGGTTGCGGGTCCTGCGGATCCTGGCGTTGTGGGGGCTTTTGAGCATGGGTACGGGTTCACCGGCCACCGGCGACTTCGGTGCGCTGTTGCACGGTCTGCGCAGGAGCGCCGGGCTCACGCAGGAGGAGCTGGCGCATGCCGCGGGAGTGAGCGTGCGGGCGCTGTCGTATATGGAACGCGGACGGTCCCGAGGGCCGCAGCGCCGCACCGTGCAAGCCCTGGCCGCAGCCCTGCGTCTGGACGCCGCAGGCGCCCGGCAACTGGAAGACGCCGCCAGCCTGGGCCGCTCCCGCCCCGTCACCGGGCTCGCCGACGAAGCGGGGACCGATCCGGAATCCGCACCCGCCACGGGGCGCACCGCGCACCACACGCTCGCCCTGCCCCGCGACCTGAGCGACTTCACCGCGCGCGGCCCGGCTCTCGACCGGCTCCGCGCCCTGGTGGAAGACCGCGATGCGGCCCGGCCGCCGGTCGCGGTGGTCTGCGGGCAGCCGGGCCTGGGCAAGACCGCCTTCGCCGTGCACGCCGCCCACACCCTCGCCCCGCACTTCCCCGACGGGCAGTTCGTCCTCGACCTGCGCGGCATGGACGCCGAGCCCGTCCAGCCGCGCGAGGCCCTGGCCCGGCTGCTGCGCGCCCTGAATGTGGCGGAGACCGCAGTCCCCGCCGGCACCGACGACCGCTCCGGCCTGTTACGGTCCGTGCTGCGCGACCGGCGCGTCCTGCTCCTGCTCGACAACGCCGCCACCGAGGACCAGGTCCGCCCCCTGCTGCCCGGCCACGGCCCCGCCCTCACCCTGGTCACCAGCCGCCACGCCCTGAGCGGCCTCGAAGCCGTCCACCGCGTCGAAATGGCGCTGCTGCGCCGCGAGGAAGCCGTCGAACTGCTCACCCGTATCGTCGGACCCGAGCGGGTCCGGCGCGAGGAACAGGCTGCCCGGGACCTCGCGGAACTGTGCGGACACCTGCCGCTGGCCGTCCGCATCGCCGCCCAGCGCCTCGCCGCCCGCCCGGAAGAGCACATCGCCAAACTCGTCACCGAACTCGCCGCTCACGAGGGCCGCCTGGACGGCCTGCGGGCCGGTTCCCTGGAGGTGCGGGCCGCGTTCGCCCTCTCCTACCGGCAGCTCGACGAGGACACCCGCACCGTCTTCCGCCGCGCCGCCCTCGCCTCGGGGCCCGACGCCGGCCCCGAGACCCTCGCTCTTCTGGCTGGCCTGCCCCCTCACCGGGCCGCCCGTGCGGCCCGGGACCTCACCGACGGCGGTCTCCTCCAGCCCCATCCCACCGCCGACCGCTACCGCTTCCACGACCTCCTGCGCTTGTTCGCCACCGAGCAACTGGCCGAGGAAGACCGGCCCGCCGACCTCACCGCCGCCCACACCCGCACCGACACCTGGATGGTCCGCCGCGCCGCCGCCGCGGCACGCCTGTTCAGCACCGACCCCGGCGGCGACCACGACGGACCCGACTCCGGCGGCTCTGACCACGGACGCGGCCGCACCGGCCTCGCCGACGATCCGGACCCGGCGAGCGCCCCCACGGATCACGCACAGGCCCACGCCTGGCTGGAAGCCGAACGGGCCCAGTGGCTCACCGCCCTGCACCGCGCCCACGCCGCCGGCCGGCACCGCCAGGTCCTCGGCACCGCCGAAGCCATGCACTGGTTCTCCGACCGGACCTCGCACTGGGAGGAGTGGACCGAGGTCTTCGGACTCGGCGTCGATGCCGCCCGCGCCCTGGGCAGCGGGCGCGATGAGGCCGTCCACCTCAACTACCTGGCCTGGGCCCACAGCACGTGCCGCCACGACCACACCACCGCCCTGGCCACCGCGCAGGCCGCCCTCGCCGTGGCGCGCGCCGCCGACGACCGGCTCCAGACCGGCTGGGCCCTCTACTACGCGGCGATCGCGCTCATCGGACTCGACCGCGCGGAGGAGGCCACCGCCCACCTCCACCGGGCTGCCGACAGCCTCGCCGGTCAGGCCGACACCCACAGCCGCCTCGCCGAACTGTCCACCCTCAACACCCTCGGCCGCCACCTGCGCCGCACCGGGCACGCGGACCAGGCCCTCGCCGTGCACCGGCGCAGCGAAGCCCTGTGCGGGGGAAACTTCCCCGCACGGTCGAACGAAGTCCTCGGCATCTACCTGGCCGCGACCCGCATGCACATCGGCAACGACCTCGCCGCCCTCCACCGGTGGAACGAGGCCGAGGCCCCGCTGCGCCAGGCGGTCACCGCCTTCGAAGCGGCCCGGATGCCCAGTTGGAGCGAGACGGCCCGCCTCGACCTCGGCATCACCCTGAGCCGCCTCCACCGCACCGAAGAGGCCCGCGCCACCTTGAGCGCCGCCCACGAGGGCCTCGTCCGGCTGAACCACCCCCGCCAGCTCGAAGCCGCCACCCAACTGCGCCTCCTCGACGAAGCCGACGGAATCGACGGAATCGACGGCCGCGGCTCGACCGCCGCGCGCGCTCACCACGACGCGGCCGGCACACACCTGGCCGAGGGCGTCCTGAACGCGCTGGACAAGGTGGCCACCGTGGCGGAGCAGGCCAGGTCGAAGGGGGCGGCTGCGAAGAACAAGACGGACAGGACACCGATCCCGGGCGGGAAGAGCGGCGACGCGTCCGGCGCCGGCAGAAGCTCCGGCTGAAGGCCGCCCTCCTGGGACGCTCCAGAGACGGACAGACCCGGCACGAACCCGACGAGCAGATGCGCTACTCAGGCGCAACCTCCCTCTGGTTCGCTACGAGAAGGCTCCAGGAATCTGCGAACTCGTCGGATTCCCGACGCGCCGACTTCGACCACATGGTCCGGCTCGGCTGGGTCCGCTCCCCGCAGTCGATCGAGGTCCGCTTGTCCGCTTCGGCACCAGCCGGACCGGGGCCGTCGACGTCGCGCTCTACACCACCGCGTCCGCCGACGCGATCGTCCCCGACCACCCCAAGGTCGACCGGGAGCAGCTGCGCGCGGTGGAGAGGGGCCGGCGCTCCCCGCTCGCCTCGCTGCGCCCGGAACCGGCACCCTCCTGAGTCTGCGGGCCCTGTCCAGCGCTACGACCGTGCTCCTCCGCCCGCCGCGTCCCAGCCGTTCGAGAAGGCGGCCAGGGCGCGGCGTTGTGCTTCCTCGCGGGCAACCTGCCGGGCGGGGACGTCGCGGTCGACGGCGGCGAGGACCAGACGCTGGAGTTCGTCCGGCTCCAGCGCCTCAACCTCCCACTGCACCGGCGAGGTCCGTGGCATCGGGTGGGCGGGCTGCGCTCAGGACTGTCGGCGGCAGAGGTCCTCGGACCAGTCCCGGAGTCGGTCCTCGAGGACGAGGTTGTCGCCGCGGCTGACGGTCTGGAGAAGCTGGGCGCACACGGTCGCTTCGGCGGCGAGGCCGGCCGGGCTGCCCAGGATGGGGAAGGCGGCGCGGACGCGGGCGGCGACGTTCGGCTGAAGCAGCGTGTAGGCGTAGAGGGTGGCGCAGTCGAAGCGCTGGGGGCTTGGCCCCACCCTTCCCAGTCGAGCAGCCGCAGGGGTGATGCGGTGAGGTTCGCCCAGTGCGGATCGGCGTGGGCTGTTGTCCAGCGGGTCACGGCCGGGGCCGGGATGCCCACGAACTCGGGGATGGCGCGGTTCATGTGCTGCTCGCGCACGGCGACGCGGTCGGTGCTGGTAGCCGGGAGCTTCTCCAGCGTCCCGGTGAGCGTTTCAGTCGGGCAGGTTCAGGTCCTGGCGCAGGATGGGGTCGTCGGACAGGACCGGCTCTGGACGCGGGCCGACAGCTCCGCCCGGTAGGCGGTGTCGTCGTCGAAAGCGTCGTGCATGGCCAGGAGTGCGGGCCGGTGCCCGTCGAGGTCGCAGGGGGTGTGCTGCGCGTCGAGGGCGCCGTCGCTCAGTTTCCCCGCCGACACCGCAGGCGTGTCCGGCGCACCGGGCGGTGGACCGCGCTGGCTGTCACGCGCCGTACGGCCGCAGCGTATGGCAGCCGGACGCTGCGCCCGTATGTGCGTCAGGTGGCTGCTCCCGGATGTTCTGCAGCACGCAGGTGGGAGCCCTGAAGCGGCTCACGGTGGCCTTGACGGGGAAACGGGCAGCGTCCGTTGTGGGCGTCGGCGGCCGCGCAGCGCCTGGCAGGTCTGCACTCGTCGACGGTGGTGTGCGGTTCCAAGGGGCTACGCGGTGCACGGACTTGGGACGGACAGCCGCCAGGTGCCCAGAAGGTCACACGACATCCGACGCATTTCGACACGGCCGTCGTCGAGCCGCAGGTTTCCGCGCACCGCGTGTTCGCTCGGCTCGTCCGCCCGTTCAAGAGCAGCCTCGTGGGCCTGCTCCCGATCGGCCATGCCGTCGACGAGGTAGAAGTGGTGTACGAGCCGACCGCACGGTGTGCGGAATCCGAGTCCGACCAGCCACAAGGATTCAGTGGTCATGACAGCGCCTTCCGGTCCGGATGAGGTTCCCCGGAGCTTCTTGGTCGTGGACACCTGAAGAAGTGCGGGTCTGCGGCCGAGTTACGCGGAGCGGCCGAGTCCTGGTCGGGCGAGAGGTTCGGGGAGGCCTGTGAGCCGAATGCCGGCGTGGGTCTTGTAACGCCGGTTGACCCCGATCAGCAGGGCGGTGATCCGCTCGCAGACACCGCTCATGTCCAGCAGGCCGCAGTCGACGGCGCGCAGCCCGGGGATGCGGTTGATGAGGTCTGCGGCCAGGGTCTTGTGGGCCGTGTGGTCACCGCAGATCAGTACGTCCTCGTCCAGCCGGTGCTCGATGTCCTGCAAGGTGGCGGCGCTGACCGTCTGCAGGGCCGAGACTATGCCTGTGCCGTGCGGCAGCAGGGTCTGGGCCTGTTCGGCGGCCGAACCGGCCCAGGGGACGATGGGGCGCAGGCCGCGGGGGCCGACGGGCAGAAGAGGTGCGGTCGTGTCGATGACCAGTTGTCCGGGCTGGATGACTTTCGCGATGGAGCGCATCGTCTCGACGTGTGCGCTGAAGGGCACGGCGACGACCACTGCCGCCGCGCCTTCGATCATTGTGGTGTTGTCCCCGCCGATCGCTTCGGGGAGTTTGTCGGCGCAGCTCTGCGCCGCGTCTGCGCGTCGGGATCCGATGCGGACGTTGACGCCGCTGTGGGCCCATCGGGTGGCGAGCCCGAGACCGAGGGCGCCGGTGCCGCCGACGATGGCGACGGTGTTCTCGTGATGTGTTCTTGTGGTGGGGGACGGGTCCGGCTGGGTGACTGTCATGGGTGATCGCCTTCGGTCGGCTGGTTGCGGTACGGGAGAATGCTGGTCATTCACTGAGGGGCTGGTGCTGTGTGTTCTGCGCGGGGCCGATCCATACGCTCTTGATGTTGGTGAACTGGCGGAGTCCGAAGGCGCCCAGTTCGCGTCCGTAGCCGCTGCGCTTGATGCCGCCGAACGGCAGCCGCGGATCGGAGGCGACGATCCCGTTGACGAACACCGCGCCGGCCTCGATACCGGGAATCAGGCGGTCGGCGCGCTCGAGGTCGGTTGTCCAGAGCGCGGCGCCGAGGCCGAATTCGGTGGCGTTGGCGATGTCGACGGCCTGGGCCGGGTCCTTCGCGGAGACGACGGCGGCCACCGGCCCGAAGGTCTCTTCCGCTGCGACGGCCATCGTCGGGGTGACCTGGTCGAGGACGGCGGGCACATAGAAGTACCCGGGGCCGTCGAGGACCGTGCCGCCGGTGACGACGCGGGCGCCGGCCGCGGTGCTCCGCTTGACCTGGTCGACAAGGTCGGAGCGAAGATTGGACCGGGCGAGCGGGCCGATCCGTACGTCTCGGCGGAAGGGGTCGCCCACGGTCAGGGCAGCGACACCGGCGGCGAACGCGTCGGTGAATTCCTCGACGACCGTTTCCTCGACGATGAACCGTTTGGCGGAGATGCAGCTCTGCCCGGTGTTGTGCATGCGTGCGCTGACCGCCGCCGCGGCGGCGGCCGGGACGTCCGCGTCGGCGAGGACGATGAAGGGGTCCGAGCCGCCGAGTTCGAGGACCTGTGGTTTGAGGTGGTGCGCGGCCATTGCGGCGACGGCAGAGCCCACTTCGGTCGATCCGGTGAGGGTCACGGCGTGGATGCGGGGATCGGCTATGAGGTCCGGCACCGCGTCGGGGCCGACGAGCAGCGTGGTGAACAGACCGGGCGGGCAGCCGGCCCGGTCCCAGATGTCGGCGATGGCCAGGGCACAACGCGGCACGTTCGAGGCGTGTTTGAGCACGGCACCGTTGCCGGCCAGCAGCGCGGGCGGCGCGAAGCGGAACACCTGCCAGAGCGGATAGTTCCAGGGCATGACTGCCAGGACGAGGCCCAGCGGGTCGAAGGCGACGTGGCTGCGGGCGGCCCCGGTTGCCACGGGCTGGTGCGTCAGCAGTTCCGGTCCCTGCGTCGCGTAGTACTCGCAGCACCAGGCGGACTTGTCGACCTCGGCTTCCGCTTCGGCGATGGGCTTGCCCATCTCCTCGGTGATGAGTGCGGCGAGTTGGTCTCGTTCGGCGCGCAGTAGCGCGGCGGCCCGCTTGAGGTGCTCGGCCCGTGCCGGTAGGGGTGTCGTCCGCCACCTTCTGGCGGCGAGGGATGCCCGCTCGACTGCCGCGTCGACAGCTGTCGGCGAGTGGGGGGTGAACTGGGCTATGACTTCCTCGGTGGCCGGGTTGACGGAGTTGATCTGGTGAACGCCCATGGTCGGTCTCATTCCTTGGGGGTTGAGGTGATGGTCCGCGAAGGGCGGGCATGTCCGGCGGTCGGTGTCCCGGGGCACCCGTCGCGGGGCCGGCTCAGGCGACGGAAGTGCGGCCGACCAGCTCCGGATCGGGGCCGCTCCACAGCACGTCGTCGCCGGCGACCCGCTCGTGCGCGGCGGGTGAGGCAAGCGCTTCGAGGACTTCGTGGGCGACCTGCTCGTACCATCGCGCCACTTCGGCGGGGTAGTCGGCGTAGCTGCCGTTCTCCCGCAGCACGGGCCCCTCGACGGTCGGGATGTCCGTGACGCCGTCGTAGGTGACGGTGTAGGGCTTGCCCAGTCGGGTCGCTGTGGGCGCGTCGATGGTCGCGTCCAGCTTGATCCACCGGCCGTTGAGGAAGGCTTCGCCGAGCGAGTGCCAGGGCAGTGGCCGTCCGACCGGCCCTCCCCACAGGGTGCGGACCTCCGGTGAGAGGAATTCCATCTTCGGGGCGTGGAGCGCCTGGAAGGCGATGCGGGCGGGGATGCGGGCGGCCCTGGACAGGGCGACGAACGAACTGGCCTTGCCCATGCAGAAGGCGACGCCGTGGGCGAGGACGTCGCTGGCCGCCGATTCGCCCTCGGCGAGATAGCGGAACGAGGCGAGGATGTCGTAGGGCAGGTCGCGGACGTAGTGGTAGATGCGGCCCAGGCGTTCGCTGTCGGTGGTGGCGCCGTCCGTCAGCTCTCGTGCGGTGGATACCACGAGCGGGTGGTCGGAATCGATGTAGGCGGTCGGCCTCAGGTACGCCTCGTCGATGGTGGTGGGCTCGTTGTGTGCGGTCGTCTCGGAGGTCACGGAGTAGCCCTTCGTTGAGTCGTTGGTGTCGTGGTCGCGCGGCTGGGTCAGGTGGGTTGCGTGTGCCGTGCGGGCTTGATGTGGGGCAGGATCTGCTCCCCGACGACGTCGAGACAGGTCGAGTCCGCGATGTCCGGGATGGTGAACAGGAAGTGGTCGATGCCGGCGTCCTGGTAGGCGCGGATGCGCTCGACACAGGCTTCCGGTGTCCCGGTGATCAGTCCGGTGTCGGGAATCGACTGGAAGCGGGTACGCAGTTCGTCCTGCTGTGCCGGGGAGTCGGTCGGCGCGAGCAGGGTGGTGATCGACAGGCGCAGGGTCGCCGGGTCGCGGCCGATCGCCTCGCACTCACGGTCCAGGAACGCGCGGCGCTCCGCGCACTTCTCGGCGGGCCACCATCGGACGTTGATGCCGTTGGCGTGCCGGGCGGCGATGCGGTGGACCCGCAGCCCCTCGCCGCCCACCCACAGGGGCGGATGCGGCTGCTGGAGCGGGGGCGGATCGCAGACCGCCCCGTCGATGCTGTAGAAGTCGCCGTGGAAGGCCGGGTGCGGGTCGGTCCACACCTGGCGCATCACCTGGAGCGACTCGCCGAGCGCGGTGACCCGGTCCCCGGTCGGGGGGAACGGGATGCCGTATGCCTCGTACTCCTGCTGGAACCAGCCCGCTCCCATGCCCAGGTCCAGTCGGCCGCCGGAGATGACATCGAGGGTGGCGGCCATCTTGGCGAGCACGGCGGGGTAGCGGTAGGAGTTGCACAGCACACTGGTGCCCAGGCGCACGGTGGTGGTGTCGCGGGACAGGGCCGACAGCGCGGTCCAGCATTCGAGCAGCGGGACCGACGACGAGCGGCTCTGCTGGGCATCGCCGTCGTTCTCGGGTCCGGCGGTGATGCCCGCGTCCCGGACGTAGTCGTCGGGGCTGAGGGTAAGGAAGTGGTCGCACAGCCACACGGAGTCGAATCCGTAGGACTCGGCCGCCTGCGCGGCGCGGACCATGTCGGGATAGTTGCCCACGGCGAGGCCGCGGATGGTCAGGGCCAGGATCAGCCCGATGTGCGGCTCGGGCTCGTGGGCGGGAGTCGCGCCGGAGGGATCGTTGTCGTTCATGGACGTCGCCTTTCTGTCATGTCGGTCATGCCGACCGGGGCACCGGAGACGGCGCGGGGAAGCGTTACGGTGAATCCGTAGCGTTCCGGGCGGTAGTGGAAGATCACGACTTCCAGTGGACGGTTGTCGTGGCCGAAGCTGACCCGCTCCAGGACGAGCACGGGTGCGGACTCGTCGATCTCCAGCGCCGCGGCAACGTCGGGAGAAGCTGCGGCCGCGTGGATCTGGTGCTGGGCCTGCGCGATCCGCACCCCCAGTCGCTGCTCCCACATCGTGTACGTGGTCTCGGTGGCGGGTTCGCCGGAGCGCAGCGGTCCGGCCGCCTCCAGCACCCGGGTCGGGAGGTGGATCGTGACGAGCGCGACCGGTTTCTCCCCGTCGCCGTACCGGCGCCGGATCGTCAGTACCTCGGACTCCCCGAGGACCTGCGCGACGTGGGGCGCAGCGGATTCGACCCCGAAGCCCAGGACGTCGATGTGCGGTGTGACGCCTTGTTCGAGGAGGACCTCGGTGATGGTGCGCACGCCGGAGGACAGCTCCTGGTCCACCGGTTCGGAGACGAAGGTGCCCAGTCCTTGCTTGCGTACCACCCAGCCCTGCGACTCCAGTGCACCCACGGCGGCACGGACCGTGATGCGGCTCAGACCGGTCTCGGCCATCAGCTCCCGTTCCGTGGGCAGCCGCGTTCCCGGCGGCAGCTGCTGCTTGAGGATCAGTGCCTTGATCTGCTCCGCCAGCTGCGTCGTCGCCGATGTCCGGCCCCGTTCGATCCGGAATCCGGCGGCCGACAGGTCGAAGCGGGGCTCGTTGCCCATGTCAGATGTCATAAGTCGTATTGAACCCGGCAGCAGGCCCGGACGCGTAACGACCCCTTCGGGTGTCACGGTCGGCGGGGGCACCGAACCCTTGACGCACGTCATAAGACGTTTTATAACGTCTTACATCTGGTGGGCGCAAGTAGCCCCCGCCGGGAATCAAAGGAGTCACCCGTGCCAGACCAGAACCACGTGACCGTGATCGCCCGCTTCACCCCGGCCTCGGACCGCGCTCCGCAGCTGCAGGCCCTGCTCGAAGGAATGATCGCCCCGACCCGCTCCGAGCCGGGATGCCGCTCCTACGACCTCTACACCACCCAGACGCAAGCCCCGGACTTCGTCCTCCTGGAGCGCTACCAGGACTCCGCAGCCCTGGAGGCGCACCGCACGACGGCCCACTACAAGGCGTACCGCGCCCAGCTGTCCGACCTCCTCGCCGAACCGGTCGAGGTTTCCGTCCTCAGGCCGGTCAACGTCACCGGCTGACAACGGGCACGTCACGACGTCGCGCGACCGCTCAAAGGAGAGCACCATGTCCGACCTGCAAAACGACGTGTCGCCCCCCAGAACTCACGGCCCGTCCCCAGCCGTGCGCCACATCGACAAAAGCAGCCGCCGTGCGCTGTTCGCGTCCTGGCTGGGATGGACCTTCGACGGGTTCGAGACCTACGCCCTCGTCCTCGTCGGCCCCACGGCCGTCGTGGCGGTGAGCACCGAAGCACAGCTGGCAGACCTTCCCACCTACGTCAGCGGCCTGCTTGCGGCCACCCTCGCCGGCTGGGCGCTCGGCGGGATCCTCGCCGGCTTCGCGGCCGACCGGCTCGGCCGACGCCGCACCCTCATCCTCTCCATCCTCTGGTACGCCCTCTTCACCGGTCTGACCGCACTCGCACCCGACTACTGGTGGCTGCTGACCCTGCGCTTCATCACCGGCATGGGACTGGGAGCGGAGTGGGGCAGCGCCACCACCCTGATCGGCGAACTCTGGCCGGACCGCTCACGAGGACGGGCCGCCGCAGTACTTCAGTCGGGCTTCGGCGTCGGCGCAGTCATCGCCGCGCTGGCCTGGTACCTGCTGGAGCCCGTGGGCGACAACGCCTGGCGCTACCTCTTCCTGGTCGGCACGCTCCCGGCACTCATCGTCCTCTACGTACGGCGGGCCGTCCGCGACCCGCAGATGTGGACCTCGGTCCGCGACCGGCGGCGCAAGGCCAAAGCCGCCCAAGAAGCCGGCAACACCGTCGCAGCCGCAGACAGGGAACTCCTGCGCTCCCCCTTCACCGCCGTCTTCAGCCACCCCCACCTACGCCGTCGCGGGCTGCGGCTGCTCGTGCTGACCGTCGTGTCGGTCATCGGCCTGTACGCCGTGTCGGCCTGGATCCCCGCATACACCGCCCAACTCGCCAAGGACACCGGCGAGACGGGCACCCGATGGGGTGCCAACGCCGGCCTGGTGTTCAACGGCGCCTCCGTACCCGGCTACCTCCTGCTCGGTTACCTGGCCGACCGCTGGGGCCGGAAACCCACCATGCTCCTCTACTACGCCGTATCCGCGGCCGTCGTCCCGGTCTTCTTCTTCGCCGTCCACACCCCGCAGGCGGCACTGGCCGTGACAGCCGTGGCCGGGTTCTTCATCCTGGGCCAGTTCGCCTGGATGCCCATCTACATGCCCGAGCTGTTCCCCACCTCGGGTCGCGCCACCGCAATCTCCACGGTGTTCAACTCCGCGCGCATCGCAGGCGCGCTGGTCACCCTCGGCACCGGAATGCTCATCAGCCTGCTCGGCGGGATCACCGCCGCTGCCACCGTCGTCGGAGTGGTGATGTACGCCATCGCCATCGCCACCGTCTGGTTCGTCGGGCCGGAGACCAAAGGACAACCCCTCCCCCGGTGAACGAACTCCCGGTTCCCACCGGCCACGACCGCACAACGGCAGCCGGTGGGACCAACTGCGCCCTCCACCCGGCCGGTCAAGCACCACCCCACCCCGGACCAGGAGCACCGAGCCGCATCACAGCCCCTGGACCCGCCGAGCGCAAGGCCGGGAAGGACAACCCGCCCGCGTCGTCCGCCGACCACAAACCCGTCCGGACACTGCACTGATCCGCCCCACCACCAGGAAAACCCCCGCGAGGCGGAACCACCCGCCCCGCGGACACGTACGAACTCCGGAGAACCGACCGTGGCCCCTACTGCCAACTCCCTGCGCCGGGCACTGAAAAGAACCAGGAACGGAGCGACCCCCGACAACGCCGAGGCGGCCGTGCTGCTCCAAGCGCGCAACGAGAACCCGGCCGACCTCGCCACCTCCACCGCCCGGCCGCCCGACGCGGACCTCGAAGCAGCCGACCGCCCCAGCGTGATCACCTACTCCACAGCACCCGTGACGGGGGACGGCGGTGGAGACAACCGCACGAACGCCGATTGCAGTAGTACACGGGATACCTCCGGATCGGTCGCTGATCAGCATGCGGCGTCGATTCCGTCCGACGCGGGGGTTATCAGCCCTTGGTGATGGGCCGACAGTCCCTCGTTCCACAAAGCAGCTCAGGGTGCTCCGCGTAGGCGTGGGCGGCGGGGGCGGTCACCACGGGGCTTCCGGCGAAGCGGGCCAGGTGCGCGGGCGGGGCCCGGGTGACCGCGGATCGGCCGAACGACCGAACCCCGCGGTCCGGTGTCCCCTCGGTTCGGCCGAACGGCCGAGGCGGCGCCGCGGGTGATGGCCGTAGCCTGTGCGGACATGAACCAGCTCTTCGGGACCCCGGTGAACGGCCGGCGGATCGCGGTGGCCTGCACGGCGGTGCTGCTGCTTGCCGCGGTGGCGACCGAGGGCGCGGACACCGGCTCGGTGCCGCTCGCCGCGGCCTGGACGCTGTCCGGTGGCCTCGCCCTGGCCGCACTCGCGGTTCCCCCGGACCGCTTCGGGCCGACCGCTGCCGCGGGGATCGTCGCGTCCTGCCTGGTGACGGTGGTGAACACCCAACTGACGGCGCGCCCCGAGGTGACCTTCGGTACGGTCGAGTCGTGCGCGCTCCTGCTGGTCATCGCCCGTGCGCTGCGCCTGCGTCCACCGCTGTCGGCCGCGGCTGTGGCCGTGGGATCCCTGGTCGCCCTGACCGTGATGTTCCTGAGGCTCCCGGAGACCGAGTACGGCCCCGTGGGGTCACTCGCCGGCCCGGCCGTCTGGTGCGCCGCCGCCCTGGCGACGGCGCTGGGACTGTACCTGCGACTGCTCGACAGGCTCCGGGCGCGGGAGCACGAGTCCGGTCTTCAGGCCCAGCGTCTCGAATACGCCAGGGAGCTGCACGACTTCGTCGGTCACCACGTGACGGCCATCATCGCCCAGACCAAGGCCGTGCGGTTCGCCTCGGCGGCGGGCCGACCACCGAGCCCCGAGGAGCTGGACGGCATGCTCGCGGCCATGGAGGAGGCCGGTTCGCAGGCCATGCAGTCGATGCGGGGCATGGTGGCCGTCCTGCGGGATCCGGCGGGACCGGTGTCCGCAGCGGAGCCGGGCGCCGGGCTCGCCGACCTGCGTGCCCTGACAACGGGCTTCTCGGCGACGGGTCCCGCCACGACGCTCGCCCTCGATCCGCGCCTCGTCGCGGGCCTGTTGCCGCCCGGCGTCGCCACCACCGTGCACCAGGTCGTACGCGAGTCGCTGACGAACGTGCGCAGGCACGCCCACGGGGCGAAGGCGGTCACCGTCGACGTTCGGCTGGCCGGGGACGCCACCTGGCCGGTGGTACGGGTGTCGGTCACCGATGACGGGCCACGGCCCGTCGGGCGTACGCCCGAGTCCGCGGCCGCACCTGCCGGCCTCCGCCCGGCCTCGCCTCCACGGGGACGCACCGGTTACGGCCTGGTCGGGCTGTCCGAGCGCGCCGCCATGGTGGGCGGGAGGGTCACGGCGGGTCCTCGTCCCGGTGCCGGATGGATGGTCGAGGCCCACATCCCGCTCCCCGGCCCGCTGCCCCTCCGGGACGACGACGTGAGGACCGTCACCCCGGACGCGTGACGATCGGCGTGCTTGTCGCCGACGACCGGGTGCTCGGCGAGAATGGGCGTACCTGACGGAGGAGCGGACGGGAGCGGGCGTGGACGCGGTGGTGAAGTGGGTGGACGCACGCGAGAGGCTGCCGAGGGACGGCATGCCCGTGGCGGCCGCGACGTCGGGCCGCTATCCGCCCGACCGCACGGCCGAGCCCGATCCGATGGCCGGGCAGGAGTTCTGGGTGGTGCTGCCGATGCACTTCACGACGCGGCACATCGGTGAGGACGGGACCGAGTACCGCGACTGCTTCGTCGACTCCGACGGTGTGGTGCGCCTGCCGTACGGCCGCCCGTGCGCCGAACCCGTCACCCACTGGGCAGAGCTGCCCGCTCTGCCTTGCATGACGGTGCATCACATGGTGGGGGAACACGCGCGGACGGCTCTCGAGGGCGCCCTGGGGTGAAGGAGCGGCGGGGTCAGTCGCGTGCCCCGCTCCGTGCGCCCCGGCCGACGCACACGCCGTGCTCCCAGGCCCAGGCCGCGATCTCCACCCGGTTGCGGGCCGCGAGCTTGCGTTGCACGTTGCCCAGGTGCGTCTTGACGGTGGAGAGGGTGACGTGGAGTTCGGCCGCCAGCTCCTCGTTGGTCCGGCCGCGTGCGACGAGTCGTACGACGTCCAGTTCCCTTTCGGTCAGCGGGATTTCCGGAGCCGTGGGGCGCGCCTCGGCCGAGTCCCGCATTCGGTCCGCCGTCTTCCCGGACGTCGCCTCGGACGCGGCGTCGGTCATGCGTTTCAGCAGCCGGACCGTGACCGCCGGGGAGATCAGGGCGTTGTCGGTGGCCACGGCCCGGACGGCCTCGACGAGCAGCGCGGGAGAAGCGTCCTTGAGGAGGAAGCCGCAGGCGCCGTCGCGCAGCGCCCGGTACACGTACTCGTCCAGGTCGAAGGTGGTGGCGATGAGTACCTTCAGCGGGTTGGCCGCATCCGGGCCCGCCAGCAGCCGGGTCGCCTCCAGGCCGTCGAGGCCCGGCATCCTGATGTCGAGCAGGCACACGTCGGGGCGCAGACGCCTGGCCTCCCGTACGGCGGTGACTCCGTCGGCGACGGAGGCGACGATCTCCATGTCGGGCTGCGCCCCGAGGATCATGCCGTAGGCCGAGCGGATCATCTGCTGGTCGTCGGCGATGAGGATGCTGAGAGTCATGCGTCCAGGGTGGCATTTCGTCCGCTCCCCCTCGTGCGGAAAGAGCGGTCCAGGGTGCCCCGACGCCCTGCCTCGACCGTTCGGCCGAGGCGGGGTGGCCCGTGGCCGGACATTCGGTCTTCCGGTTGATCCCCCGGGCTCTCCGCCCGGTCCAGGATCGGGTCATCCACCGTCCCCGGTCCAACCGCCCTCCCAGGACCGCGACATCGGAAGGCCCCATATGCTCCGCGCCGTCCTGCGCTCCGTGTTCCGCGACCGGCACCGTTTCCTGCTGCCGGCCATGGCCGTACTGATCGGGGTCGCCTGTGTCAGCGGCTCGCTGCTGTACACCCAGTCCCTGGCCCGCGGCGCCGCCCGGCTCCAACATGCCTCGCGCCCCGACGTGTCGGTGGAGGTACGCCCGGACGGCTCCGGCCCGGCGGAGGGGACGGCGGCACCGGACGAGGCGCTGCGGCACCGGCTCTCCGCGTTGTCCGGGGTGACGGCGGCGCGGGGCACCCTGCGGGGCCGGGCCTTCCTCGTGGGGCGCGACGGCTCCCTGGTGGGGCCGCCGTCGGCCGCCACCGGCGTGAACTTCGTACCGCGCGGACACGGCCCCGATCCCCGTTACCCGATGACCCGGGGGCGCGGCCCGCACGGCCCCGGGGAGGTTGCCGTCGACCGGTGGTCGGCCCGGCGGGCCGGATACCGGGTCGGTGACCGGGTACGGGTCGTCGTCGCCGGTGAGGTCCGCTCGGCCCGGCTCACCGGAACCTTCACCGTGTACGACCCCGCCACCGCCGACGGTGGCACGGTCATCGCATTCGACGAGCCCACGGCGCGCGCCCTGTTCGCGCCGGCGCCCGGCCGGTACGCGTCGGTGACGCTCACCGCCGCCCCGGGCACCTCCGCCTCCGCGCTCGCCGAGCGGGTCACCCGCGCCCTGCCCCGCGGTCTGGAGGCGGTCACCCGCGCGCGGCTCGACGCGGAGGCCGCCGAGGCACCCGACCGCCGGAAACTCGGCACGCTGCTGCTGCTCTTCGCCGGCATCGCCCTGTTCGTCTCCGCCTTCCTGGTCAGCAACACCTTCACCATGCTCGGCACCGTGCGTGCCCGTGAGCTGGCCCTGCTGCGCGCGGTGGGAGCGAGCCGCCGCCGGGTGCTGGGCACGGTGCTCGCCGAGGCGGCCGTCGTCGGCGCCGCGGCGGCCGTGGCCGGATACGCGCTCGGCGTCGGTGTGGCCACGCTGCTCGCCGACCTGTTCCCGGCGGCCGCCGGCCCGGCGAGCACGGCTCCACTGGACGTCCTCTCCCCTCTCCCGCTGCTGACGGCCCTCTGCGTCGGCGTGGGGTTCACGGCCGCCGCCGCGTACCTCCCCGCGCTGCGGGCCTCCGCCGTCGCCCCGGTCGCGGCGCTGCGCACCAGCGTGCCCGACCCGGCCGTCTCCCTGCGGCGCCGAAACCGGATCGGCAGCGCCGTCACCGCGGCCGGCGCGCTCCTGCTGATCGCCGGCCAGGGGGAACTCGGGGCCCTGTGCGTCGCCACATCGGTGCTGTTGGCCGGGCTGATCCTGCTCGCCCCGCAGGCCGCGAGGGCCGCGACCCGTGTGCTGCGCGCGCCGGCGAGGCGTCTGGCCGGGATGAGCGGAACCCTGGCGCTGGCCAACGTGTGCCGCAATCCCCGGCGCACCGCCGCGACCGCCGGGGCGCTCACCGTGTGCCTGGCGCTCGTCAGCGCGGTCACCGTGGGGCTGTCCTCGCTGAGCGCCACGGCGGGCCGGGAAGCGGAGGCGGCCATGCCGACGGACCTGCGGATCACCGCAGTGGACTTCGCCGAGATCAACGCCCGCACGGCCGCGAAAGTGGCGCGGCTGCCGCACGTGGCGGCGGCCGGCTCGGTGCGAGAGGTCGGGCTCCGCCTGCGCGAAGGCTCGGACGTGTGGGCCGCCGTCGTGGATCCGGAGGCCGTGGGCCCAGGCCGCCTCGCCGATCTCACGGTGCACACCGGTGACCTGGCCGACCTTCCCCGGGGCATCGCGGTCACCCGGGACCTCGCCGCGGAGCACGGGTGGCGGCTGGGCGACCGGCTCACCGGCAGGCGGCTGTCGGACGCGGGCGCCCCGGCCGGCCCGGCACTGGAACGCGAGATCGTCGCGGTCTACGACGGGCCCGAGTCCCTGGGCCCCGCCCTGCTGCCCGAGAGCGCGGTGACCGGGAAGGGCGCGCCGAGCGTCGAGGTGACCTCGGTGCTGGTGCGTGCCGAGGCGGGGCGGACGGCGGCCGCCAAGGAGGAGATCCGGCGGGCGCTGCGCAATCCGGCGCTGCTCGTCGAGGACCGGGTGGACGCGGTACGGAACGCGGGGCAGGGCTTCGGCGCGCTGCGGTCGGTCCTGTACGCGATGCTCAGTGTCACGGCCGTCGTCGCGGCGCTGGGCGTGACCAACACCATGAGCATGGCGGTCTTCGAGCGGACCCGGGAGATCGGCCTGCTGCGCGTGGTCGGTCTCGACCGGGCGGGGGTGCGCTCCCTGCTGTGGGTGGAGTCGGTGGTGGTGTCGGCGCTGGGCGCCGGGTCGGGCATCCTCGCGGGCGTCGCGGCGGGGGTGGCGGCGGTGGCCGGACAGAGCGGGGCGGTGGTCTCGGTGCCGTGGATGTCCCTGTCGGCTCTGCTCGTCGGCGCGGGCGTCGTCGGAGTGCTCGCCGCGCTCGGCCCGGGTGCGCGGGCGGTGGCTGTGCCGGTGACACGGGCGATCGCCGGCGAGGTCGGGTGATCCGTTCCGGACGTTTCCCGGAAACGGCAAGCCGCCCCGGCCTGTGGGCCGTCGGCAATGTGGTGGACTCGCGTGCCCAGGCCATCACCGCGGCCGGTATGGCCGCCGCCTTCGCCCTCAACCACGAGCTGGTGGACGAGGAGACCGAGCGCGACCTCGCCGCGTACCGGGCCGCCGGCCGGTCGCCGGAGTCGCCCGTCCCCGCGTCCTGACCGCGCGGCGCCCGAGGTCGGGCGCCGCCTCAATGTCCGCGCCCGTCCCCTCAACCACTCTTGGTGGTGAGCGAGTTGAACACCGTCTCGCGGGCGATGGTGAGGCCCGTGGCGACCGCCCCGCGAACCACCGCCTCGTTGCCGAGGGCACTGACCGTCAGCGTCGGGCGCATCGGGGTGATCGACGCCAGGGCAGTTCTCATGCCGGGTTCGAGGAGGTCGAGGTTCTGCCCGATGCCGCCGCCGATGACGATCAGTTCGGGGTCGATGAACGCGAGGACACTGGCGACGAGTTGGGCCAGGCGCGTGGAGACCGCGTCGACGGCGGCCCGGGCACGGGGGTCCGCCTCGCGGGCCGCGGCGAAGACGGACTCCGCGGTGAGGGATCCGGCCATGCCGTGCTCGACGGCCTGACGTACCACGGCGTCGGCGGCGAGGCTTTCTTCCAGCACGCCGCGTCTCGGCCGGCCGGATTGCGCCTCGGGGACCTGGTCGCCGATCGGCAGGTAGCCGACTTCGCCGGCCGCGCCGTTCAGCCCGCGGTACAGCTTGCCGTCGAGGACCAGGCCGAGGCCGAGGCCGGTGCCGATGGTGATGAAGACGAAGTGCCGGGCGCCGCGGGCGGCGCCATAGGTGTGCTCCCCGAGGGCGGCGAGGTTCGCGTCGTTGTCGATGGTCAACGCGGCTCCAAGGCGCTCCTTGAGTGCTTCGGCGAGCCCCGCGCGCTGCCATCCGGGGAGGTTGGCGGCGTACCGGATGCGTCCGCGCTCGGGGTCGAAGACGCCGGGTGATCCGATGACGGTGTGGGTGACGGCGGACGGTTCCAGGTCCGCCCGCTCGGTCGCGTCGGCCACGGTGCGCGCGACGAGTTGGACGAGCGCGCCGGCGCTGCGGGCGGTGTTGCGCACGTCCAGCCGGTTGACCGGGGAGCCTGCGAGGTCGGCCACGAGGACACGGAGCCAGTCGTGGCCGATGTCGACACCGACCACGGTTCCCGCTGTGGGGTCGGCCTCGTAGGCGGTGGCCGGGCGGCCCTGCGGCGATTCCAGGCGTCCGGCCGTGCGGACGAGACCCACCTCTTCGAGATCGTTCAGTGCGGCGATCACGGTCGGCAGGGACAGGCCCGCGTCGCGGGCCAGTTGGGGCCGGATGGCGGGGCCGTGGGTGAAGAGGAGGTCGAGGAGGAGCCGCTGGTTCATCCGTCGCAGCAGCGAGGGAGCCACCGCGGCGGACCGGGGGCCGGAAGGCTGCCCAGGGAAATCCATCGCTTCACCTCTGTAGTCGTCGGACGAAAGCCTAAGGCGTCGGGAGGGATCCCGAGCCCAGGGGTTGACACTAAAGAGTCCTAACTAAAGACTCCTCATTATGTCGCAGGTCTCGAAGAACCGAGAAGCCGTGGCCGACCGGACGGTGGTCGGCATCGACTTCGGCGGAACCAAGATCGAAGTCGCGCTCGCCGACGCCCGGGGCACCGTCCTGGAGCGGGTCCGCATGGAAACCCGCGCCGACCAGGGGCCCGACCAGGCGCTGGACCGTGCCGTCGCAGCCGCGCGACGCCTGGAACGACTCTCGCTCCGGACGCACGGAATGGCGGTCGGCGCCTACGCGGCCGTGAGTCCGGGCGTGATCCAGAGTGATCGGATCCTGCTGGCACCGAACCTTCCCGGCTGGGAGCGGATCGCGCTGGCGCGGCGTCTTGAACGTGCTCTCGGTGCCGAGAAGGTTGCGGTCTGCAACGACGTACGGGCCGGGGCTCTCGCCGAGCTGCGCTTCGGGGCGCTGCGAGGTGTCGATCCGGGCGTATACGTCAGCCTGGGCACGGGCGTCGCCGCCGCCCTGACGATCGGCGGTGGCGTGGTGGCCGGAGCGCACCGGGCGGCGGGCGAGATCGGGTATGTCGACCCTGGTGGGGCCGGTGCCGACGCCGTGGCCGAGGGCCATGCGCCGCTCGAGGAAATCGTGGGCGGTAAGGCGCTCGGTGAGCGGGCGAGCGACCTGCTCGGCGTCGGCCTCACCGCCGAGGCCCTGTTTCTGCGGCAGGACGCCGCTGCTCGGCGGATCGTCCGTGCGGCCCTTGGCGCGCTGGCTGTGGCGATCTCGAACATCGCGGTGTTCGTCGACCCGGAGCGGATCGTTGTCGGCGGCGGCATGATGGCGTCCGCCGACACCATCCTGCCGACCCTGACCGCCCACCTCGCTCGGACGGTGCCGTTCCCACCGCAGGTGGCTGTGGCGCACTTCGTCGAGGATGCCTCGCTCTACGGTGCCGTGGCTCTGGCGCTGGACCACCTCGACGCGGCCCACGGCGGGCGGCACCCAGGCGACCGAAGCGGCCCGGCCGGCCCGCGGCGCCGGGCGGACCCAGGACCCGCCGGCCCGCAGTCCGCGGCAGGTGACCCTGTCCAATGCGCTGGGGCATCTGGTAGGAGGTGATCTAACGTGCACTTATCCTCGCCGCCCCGGCCTTCCTCCAGGCCAGGCGCCCGGACTCCGGCGCCTCGCCGCCCCGTCCGCACAGCCCCGTCACCCCGCCCGCGACGCGCCCGCCACGTCCCCCGCGCCCTGACCCGCGGCGACGCACACCGACGGCCCTCGCGGGATCCGCCCCGTGAACCCCTCCCCCGTACAGGAACACCGATGACCGACACGATCACGACCGAGACCGGACCACGCCAATCGCTGCGCCGCAACACGCTGTCCATCGCGGGATCCGTAGCCATGTGCATGGCCTTCATGGGCCCCGCCACCAGCGTCGCTTTCAACACCCCGGCGGCCGCGGCCGGCGCGGGATACGCACTGCCGCTGTCGATCCTGCTGGCCCTGGTGGCCTGCCTGCTGGTCGCCAACACCATCGCGGCCTTCGCCCGCAAGATCCCCACCGCCGGGTTCGCCTACACCTTCAACACGCACGGGTTCGGCCCGTCGGGCGGGTTCCTGTCCGGCTGGCTGCTGCTGCTCAGTTACGGCATGGTCGCGCCCATGCTGCTCGCCGCCATCGGCTCCTTCAGCTCCGAGTTCCTGGCCGTCCAGTTCCACGTGCACATCGCCTGGCAGATCATGACGCTGGTGTTCGGGCTGATCGTCTGGGGCATCAACGCGGCCGGGGTCTCCGATTCCGCCAAGGTGGCCATGGTCTTCCTCGTCCTGGAGGTCGGGGTGATGCTCGGGCTGGCACTCACCGTCCTCGGGAAGGGTGGCGACCACGGGCTCAGCCTCGCCCCGTTCGCCCCCGGGCACTCCCTCAAGGGCACCGCCGGACTCGGCACCGGCATGCTGTGGGGCATCCTGATGTTCATCGGCTTCGAATCGGTCGCGACGCTGGGCGAGGAGGCGAAGGCGGCCAAGCGCACCATCCCCCTCGCCCTGTTCAGCGCGGTGATCGTGATCGGCCTGTTCTACGTCCTCACCGCCTACGGCGCCGCGATCGGCTTCGGCCCGGCGCACGCGGGCGCCTTCGCCGGCGACGAATCGCCGTGGACGACGCTGTCCCAGCGGTACTGGGGCATCACATGGGCACTGATGCTCACGGTGATCGTGAGCCAGTTCGCCAACTTCGTCTCCGGCTCGAACTCCTTCGTCCGGGTGTTGTTCTCCATGGGCCGCGAAGGGATCCTGCCCCGCGCCCTCGGCCGTACCAGCCGCCGCGACGTCCCGCACCTCGCCCTGGGCGCCTACATGCTCTTCTCCTTCGCCTTCACCTTCCTGCTCGGCCTCAAGCTCGGCCCCCTGGGCGTGTACGGCTTCGCCGGCACCGTCCTCGGCCTGGGCATGATCCTGATCTACATCCTGATCAGCCTGGCGGTCATCCGCTTCTACCGTCGCGAGCACCGGAGCGAGTTCCGGTGGATCCGCCTCGGCGTGCTTCCCGCGCTGACCGCGGTCCTGATGCTGCTCCCGGTGTGGGGCCAGCTCCACCCCGCCCCCGCCTGGCCCAACAATCTCGTGCCCTACCTCATCGCCGCCTGGCTGGTCATCGGCGCCGGCTACCTCGTCTTCCTGCGCACCCGCCGCCCCGCCCTGGTCTCCGCCATGGGCCGTGTCTTCGAGGCCGACACCGATCCCGACGGACATGAGTCCGGATCATGAACCGCCCCTCCGGCGACCACCCTGGGCATCGCCCCTGCCCGGCCCGCCGGGCCGAACAAGGTCACCCTCACCCACTGCGGCCACCCGCACCACCGCTGTTGACCTCGTACCTGGAGTCACCGTGTTCCTCGACGTCCTCCGCCGACGCAACCCCGCACTGATCAGCGCCGCGATCGCCCTCCACCAGTCCGGACACCTTCCGTCCAACACCTACGTACTCGATCTCGACACGATCAGTGCCAACGCGCGCGCCCTCGCCACCGAGGCCGGCCGGCTCGGACTGACCCCCTTCGCCATGACCAAGCAGATCGGCCGGAACCCGGACGCCTGCCAGGCGATCATGGAAGGCGGCATCGAGGCCGCCGTCGCCGTCGACATGGAATGCGCCCGCGCCACCACCCGAGCCGGGATGCGCCTGGGCCATCTCGGCCACCTCGTCCAGGTGCCCCGGGCCGAGGCCGCGGCCGCCGCGGCCATGCGCCCTGCGAACTGGACCGTCTTCAGCACCGACAAGGCCCGCCAAGCCGCCACGGCCGCCGGCCACGCCGGACACGACCAAGCGCTCCTGGCCCGCATCCACACCGAAGGCGACGAGTTCTACTCCGGCCACGAAGGCGGCTTCCCCGCCCGGGACATCCTCGCCGTCGCCGACGGACTCGACGCCCTCGACTCGGCCCACTTCGCGGGGATCACCACCTTCCCGGCGCTGCTGTTCGACCCCGAGACGCGCTCCGTGCGCCGCACCCGCAACCTGGCCACCCTCGAACAGGCCGCAACCCGGCTTCACGACCAGGGCCGCACCAACATCCAGATCAACGGCCCCGGCACCACCTCCACCGAGACCCTCGCCGCACTCGCGTCAGCCGGCGTCACCCAGGTGGAACCCGGCCACGCGCTGACAGGCACCACACCCTGGCACGCCGCCACCGATCTCCCCGAGCGGCCCGCTGTCTGCTACCTCAGCGAGGTCAGTCATCTGTACGGCGGACGCGCCTACTGCTTCGGCGGCGGCATGTACGTCGACCCGGTCTTCCCGCCTTACCAGGTCCAGGCCGTCGTCGGCCACGACCCGTCCTCGACGGCCACCCTCGACGCGACGCTGCCGCCACCGCAGGCCATCGACTACTACGGCCAGTTGGAGGTCCCCGCCCACGCCGTCGTCGAAACCGGGACGAGCGTCGTCTTCGGGTTTCGTGTCCAGGCCTTTGTGACCCGTGCCTACACAGCGGGAGTCCGCGGACTGGCCACCGGCAACCCCCGGGTCGCGGGGATCTGGGCCGCCGACGGCTCCGCGGCGTCCTGGCCGCGGTGAAGACACCGGCCGGGACGCACGGCTCGTCACCCTGTGGGTGCCGGATCACCCGCCCCGGCTTCTGTGTGCGGTGCGTGGTGGGCGGTCGGCCAACGGCGGGCCAGCCAGGCACACACCACGAGCTGAAGGGTGTGGTAGAGCATCAGGGGCAGCACGGTCATGGCGACCCGGCCCGCGGGAAACAGCACGGAGGCCATGGGCAGCCCGCTGGCCAGGCTTTTGGTGGCGCCGCAGAAGACCGCGGTCACCCGGTCCTCGCGGGGCAGGCGCAGCGCCCGCGCGGAGCGGTCGGCCAGAAGCAGGGCGGAACACAGCAGCACCACGCACAGCGCGCCGAGAAGCGCCATGCGCGCCGGCGAGACGCGCTGCCAGATGCCCGTGGTCATGCCCCGGCTGAAGGCCGAGTAGACCACCAGCAGAATCGAACCGCGGTCACAGACGCTGATCACGGCGCGGTACCGGCGGAGCCAGTCGGCGATCCAGCGCCGTACCATCTGCCCGGCGAGGAACGGCAGCAGCAACTGCACCGCGATGTCGGCGAGTTGACCGAGGCCCAGCGGGAGGCCGCCGCCCTCGGTGCGCCGGATCAGCAGGACCGCCAGCACGGGGGTGAGGACGACGCCCAGCACGGTGGAGAAGGAGGCCGAGCACACGGCGGCGGCCACGTTGCCGCGTGCCATGGAGGTGAAGGCGATGGAGGACTGGACGGTGGACGGCAGTACGGCCAGGAAGAACACCCCGGCGGTCAGCTCGGCACCGAGCATCCGTTCCGGTAACAGCCCGATGGCCAGCGCGATCAGCGGGAAGGCGGCGAACGTCATGGCCAGGACGGGCAGATGCAGCCGCCAGTGCCGTACGCCCTCCAGCACGGCCGACGGGGACAGCCTGGCTCCGTAGAGGAAGAACAGCGCGCCGATCGCCAAATGGGTCATCCAGGAGACGGCCTCCGCCGCCTGCCGTTCGGCCGGAGCGAGGGTGGCGACGCCGATCGCGCCGAACAGCGCGACGATGTACCAGTCGACGCGGCGCGCCAGACCACGCGCGGCGCGGCTGAGGGTCGGGGACATGCGCTCCCGCCTCGGGTCGGATGTCATGGGACCCGGGCCCGGCCGAGGCCGGGCCCGGGAAGAGGCCGGGGTACCGCGCGCGGCCCAGGGGGGTGTCCCCCTGGCGACACGGCACCGGTGTCAGGCCCGCACGAGTTCGTGGTGGCGGCTGATGTTCTTCTCCAGCAGTGCCAGGCACTCGGCGACACCGACGGTGTCCGGACCGGTCCGCGGCAGACGGCCGTCGGCCTCCCGCAGCTCCCTCAGTGCCCGGTCGATGGCGGTCTGCGCCGCGAACAGGCAGGGGGTGCTGTAGATGGCGACGTCAACGCCGAGTTCCGACAACTCGCTCAACGACAGCCGGGGGGACTTCCCGCCGGCGATCTGGTTGAACAGCAGGGGCTTGCCCCCGATGACGCGCCGTACCCTGTGGATCCAGTCGACGCTGCGCACCCCGTCCACGAGCACGACGTCGGCCTCGGTCGCGGCCAGCGCCTCGGCGCGGCGCAGGATCTCACTCTCCTCGGTCGCGTCGGTGCGGGCGACCACGACGAGCTCCCGGCGCGTGGCGAGAACCATCTCGAGCTTCTCCAGATACTCCTCCAGCGGCAGCACCTGCTTGCCGTCGACATGTCCGCAGCGCCGCGGGCGCTTCTGGTCCTCCAGGATGACGCCGGAGGCTCCGATCGCCTCCAGGCTCCGCACGACGTGGCACGCGGTCTCCGGATCGACGTAGCCGTCGTCGATGTCGACGAGCAGGTGCTGTCGCGGGAACGCCAGTCTCAGGCGCTGGACGAAGGCGATGATGTCCGGCCAGGCGATGAAGCCGATGTCGGGCAGCCCGTAGTGGGACGCGGCGAAACCGAATCCGGAGATGAACATCCCGTCGTAGTGCCGGGCGGCGACGGATGCGGAGAACATGTCGAACACGCCGATCAGGGGCGTGGTGCCGGTTGTGTCGATGGCATGGCGTAGCCGATTGGGGTGGCTCACGGTACCCTCCGGGGAACTGGTTGCGTGGCCTGTCCACCGTGCGGCCTTCTGCCTGCGAAAGCCGTGGCCGCGCGGTGCGTGGCGCACCAGACGGGCCGGGTGCCTCTCTTCGGAAGGGGCACCCGGTCTGCGCTGTCCAGTGCGATGGCGGCACACTAAGAAAGTTTTTGCCTTATCACAACCATCCCTTGGGGATTCCGATACAGATACGGCCATCGCCCGACCGTGGTTCGACACACTGAAACGCGTACACGGATGGAACTGGCCATTTCGGAATGACCGAAAGGCCGCGCCGCCATACCGTCGTCACAGCAGGGCGAGGCCCGGTTCGCGCAGCACGGCGGCGATGTCGGCGAGCAGTTGGGATCCCTGCTGCCCGTCGGCGATCCGGTGGTCGAAGGACAGTGCGAGCTGGGTCGTCCAGCGCGGTTCGACGCGTTCCCCGGCATGGTCCTCCACCACCCACGGCATCCGGCGCACCGCCCCCACCGCGAGGATCGCCGCCTCACCCGGGTTGATGATCGGTGTGCCGGTGTCGACGCCGAAGACGCCGACATTGGTGAGGGTGATGGTGCCGCCGGCCATGTCCTGGGGGGTGGTGCGGCCCTCCCGCGCCGTCGTGGCGAGTGAGGCGATCGCGCCGGCGAGGTCCCGCAGCGACAGCAGATCCGCGTCCTTGATGTTCGGCACCACCAGTCCGCGCTCGGTGGCCGCGGCGATGCCCAGGTGGACGTAGTGCTTGAGCACGATCTCCTGCGCCTGCTCGTCCCAGCCGGCGTTCAGTTGCGGAGTGCGGCGCAGCGCCAGCATGAGGGCCTTCGCCATGAACAGCATGGGTGAGATCCGGACGCCCCGGAACTCCCGGCGCGCGGCGATGACCTCGCGCAGTCGCATGGTTTCGGTGATGTCGACGGTGATGAACTCCGTGACATGGGGGGCGGTGAACGCCGAGGCGACCATCGCCGCCGCGGTGTGCTTGCGGAGCCCTCGGATCGGTATCCGGGTCTCGCCGCGCGTCCGGCCGTCCGCTTCGGCCCCGGCGGGCGGCTCGACGTCGTCCCGGGCCGCGCGCCGCACGTCCTCGCGGCTGATGACGCCGCCGGGGTCGGTCGGCGTCACGGTGGCCAGGTCGACGCCGAGGTCCTTGGCCAGCTTGCGCACCGGGGGCTTGGCGGCCGGTCGGGACGCCGGCGGAGCCGGGGAAGTGGCGGGTCGTTCGGGTGCGGTGGCGGTTGCCCGGGGCGGGCGGCGGCGGGCGGGGCGGCTGTCGCGCGGGCCGTAGCCGACCAGCAGCGCGGTCTGCTCCTCCGGCGCCTCCACGGCGGCGGTGGGGGTCACCGGATCCGGTGGCGTCGCGGTGGCGGGGGCCACGGCCGGCTCGTCGTCGGCGACCTCGATGGTGATCAGCGGGCGGCCGACCTCCAGGGTCTCGCCCTCCTGGGCGTGCACCGCGGTGACCACACCCGCGTACGGGGACGGCAGTTCGACCACGGCCTTGGCGGTCTCGATCTCGACGATGATCTGGTTGACCTCGACGACGTCGCCGGGCCGTACGCTCCACCCGACGATGTCGGCTTCGGTCAGGCCCTCACCGACGTCGGGAAGGAGGAAATCCTTGGCGGTTGGCATGATGTGGCCGCCCTTCTAATAGCTCAGGCTGCGGTCGACAGCGGCGAGGATCCGGTCGGGGCCCGGGAGCCAGCCCTCCTCCAGGCGGCTCGGAGGGTAGGGGGTGTCGTAGCCGGTGACCCGGATCACCGGGGCCTCCAGCGCGTAGAAGGCCTCGTCCTGCACCCGGGCGGCCAGTTCCGCGCCGAGGCCGTGGGTGAGGGGTGCCTCGTGTGTGACGATCAGGCGCCCGGTGCGGCGTACCGAGTCGACGACGGTGGCGGTGTCCAGCGGAGCCAGACTGCGCAGGTCGATGACCTCGACGCTGCGGCCCTCGGCATCCGCCACCTCTGCGGCTTCCAGGGCCGGGGCGACCATCGGGCCGTAGGCGACGACCGTGACATCGGTGCCCTGCCGCACGACGCCGGCCTGGTGCAGCCCGAGCCCGCCGGTTCCGGTGACCTCTCCCTTGGTCCAGTAGCGCCGTTTCGGTTCGAGGAACACCACCGGGTCCTCGCAGGCGATGGCCTGGCCGATCATCGTGTACGCGTCGTCGGGCGTGGCGGGGGTGACGACCCTCAGACCGGCGGTGTGCGCGAAGTACGCCTCAGGCGACTCCGAGTGGTGCTCGATGGAGCCGATGCCGCCACCGTACGGGATACGGATGACGACCGGCATGGCCACCGCGCCCTGCGAGCGGTGCCGGTACTTGGCGAGCTGGCTGACGATCTGGTTGACGGCCGGGTAGACGAAACCGTCGAACTGGATCTCGCACACCGGCCGGTAGCCGCGCATCGCCAGACCGATGGCGGTGCCGACGATACCGGCCTCGCCGAGCGGGGTGTCGACGACCCGGCTGTCGCCGAAGTCCGCGCGCAGGCCGTCGGTGACCCGGAAGACGCCGCCGAGCCGCCCGATGTCCTCACCGAGGAGCAACACCTTGGGGTCGGAGGCGAGAGCGTGGCGCAGACCGTCGTTGAGCGCTTTCGCCAGGGACCTGGTCATGCGGGGACTCCATTTCCGTCCGGAGGGGAGAGGAAGGACCGGTATTCACCGAGCTGGCGGGCGAGTTCCGCGGTCGGCTCGGCGTAGGTGTGCGCGAACGGCGCGTCCGGGTCGGGTTCGGGCAGTGCGCGGCACCCGGCGCGCAACCGCTGCGCCAGTTCCCGCGCCTCGTCCTCGACCTCGTCGAAGAAGCCCTCTTCGACGGCGCCGGTGTCGACGAGGTGGACGCGGAGGCGGCTCAGTGGGTCCTTCGCGGCCCATTCGTCCGCCTCGTGTGCCGGACGGTAGCGGGTGGCGTCGTCGGCGGTGGTGTGCGCGTTGCGGCGGTAGGTGAACGCCTCGACGAGAGTGGGTCCGCCGCCGGAGCGGGCGGTCTCCAGGGCCTGCCGGGTGGCGGCCAGGCAGGCGAGGACGTCGTTCCCGTCCACGCGGATGCCCGGGAAGCCGAAGCCGGCGGCGCGCCGGGCCACCGGCACCCTGCTCTGCACACTGAACGGAGCCGAGATGGCCCATTGGTTGTTCTGGCAGAAGAACACCACGGGGAGCTTCTGGGTGGCCGCCCAGATGAACGCCTCGTTGGTCTCGCCCTCGCTGAGCGCTCCGTCGCCGAGGAACGCCAGCACCGCGGCGCCGTCGGCCGTCTCGTCCCGGACCACGCCCATCGCGTAGCCGACGGCGTGCAGTGTCTGGGCGCCGATGACCAGGGTGTAGAGGTTGAAGTCGGTCTGCCGCGGGTTCCAGCCGCCCAGCGTGGTGCCCCGGAACAGGCCGAGCAGCGCGACCGGGTCGAGGCCTCGGCACCAGGCGACACCGTGCTCACGATAGGTGGGGAAGACCATGTCGCCGTCCCGTAGCGCGTGTCCGGCGCCGATCTGTGCGGCCTCCTGCCCGAACAGCGAGGGCCACAGGCCAAGTTCGCCCTGGCGCTGCAGGGCGATCGCCTCGGCGTCGAGGCGACGGGTCAACGCCATGTCACGGTAGAGGGAAGGTACGTCGACGGTGCCGAGGTCGAGTGGCAGTCGCCGGTCGGGCCTCAACCTCCCCTTCTCGTCGAGTAGTTGGATCGGGGCATCGTCAGCCCCCGCGGTGGCGGTCCTACGGGGCACGGTCGCTCCTTGTCTCTGGGTACGGCGGCGGGGCGCGGTGAGGGAACGTGGGGCGGGGTACGGTCGTGGGCGAGCTGCGCGGGGCGCTCAGGTCGCGGAGCGGGCGAGGTCACGGCTGATGACCAGGCGCTGGATCTGGTTGGTGCCCTCGAAGATCTGAGTGAGTTTGGCTTCCCGCATATAGCGTTCGACCGGGTGGTCGCGGACGTAGCCGGCGCCGCCGAGGACCTGCACCGCGTCGGTCGTCACCCGCATCGCGGTGTCGGTGGCCACGAGCTTGGCGATGCTGGCCTGACGGCTGTAGGGCAGGCCGGCGTCCTTGCGGCGGGCTGCCGCCAGGTAGGTGGCGCGAGCGGCCTCGGTGGCCGCCGACATGTCGGCGAGCAGGAATCCGATGCCTTGGTGGTCGATGATGGGCCGGTCGAAGGTCTCGCGCTCACGGGCGTAGTCCACCGCGTGGTCGAGAGCCGCCTGTGCGAGACCGACCGCGATGGCGGCGATGCCGAGCCGTCCGGCGTCCAGAGCGGACAGCGCGATCGGCAAGCCCTGTCCGGGGCGTCCGATGACCCGGTCGGCGGGGATCGGTACGTCATCGAAGTTCATGGTGGCCGTGGTGGAGCTGCGCAGTCCCATCTTCCGCTCCGGGACCCCCGCGGCCAGGCCGGGGGCGTCGGCTGCCACATGGAAGCAGGAAATGCCCCGGCGACGGTCGTCGGAGGTGCGCAGAAAGGTGGTGTAGAAGTCGGCCTTGCCGCCATGGGTGATCCACGCCTTGGCACCCCGGGCCAGCCAGCCGTCGTCCGTCGCCGCGGCAAAGGCCCGCATGGCGGCCGGGTCGGATCCGGCGTGGGTTTCCGACAGGCAGTACGCGCCCAACTGGTCGCCGCCCAGCATGCCGGGCAGCAGTTCGGCCTGCTGGGATTCGGTGCCGAAGGTGACCAGCGGGTGGCAGGAGAGGGTGTGCACGCTGATGCCGACCGCGACCGCCGCCCAGCGGATGGCCACCTCCTCCAGCACCTGGAGGTAGACGGTGTACGGCTGGCCCCCTCCCCCGTATTCCTCGGCGAACGGCAGGGTGAGCAGGCCCGCCGCGCCGAGGGTCGTGAAGGCGTCCCGGGGAAACCGGTCGTGCTCCTCGAACTCGGCTGCCCGGGGGGCCAGTTCCTTGTCGGCGATCTCGGCGGTCAGCTCGATGAGCTGGTGGGCCTCGTCGGACGGCAGTTCGCGCTCGACGTTCACAGATGTCCCTTTCATGATGGTGTCCGTTCCTGGCGGGGCCGCCCGGATGTCAGCCGGGCAGCAGAGCCGCGGCGCGGACGATGCGCCTGGCCTGCTCCTGGGCGGCGCGCAGCGGAGTGCCGTAGCGGCGGGCCGCGGTGAGCACTGTGGTGACGCGGTCTCCGATGGCGGCCACGGTGTTCTTGAGGCGCGTGGTGTCCCAGCCGTCGGCGAGCGCGTGGATCTGGACGACACCGCCGGCGTTGGCCACGAAGTCCGGCACGTAGACGATCCGGCGTTCCGCCAGGACGTCGGCGACGGAGTCGTCGGCGAGCACGTCGTTGGCGGCGCCGACCACGATGCGGGTGTCCAGGCGGCGGGCCAGCGGGGCGTCGATGACCCGGGCGCGGGCACAGGGCACGAACACATCGGACGGGGTGGCCAGTGCCCGGTCGGCCGGCACCGCGATGGCGCCGATGTCCTGGGCGAGGCCGACCGCCCGTCCGGCGTCGATGTCGGCGACGTACACCCGGGCACCTCGATCGGCGAACGACCTGGCCAGCGCGGCGCCGACATGACCGACGCCCTGGACCAGGACGCGGCGCCCGGTCAGGTCGTCGTCGCCGAACTCGTGTCGGGCGGCGGCGAGGGCGGCCGCGAGCACACCGGCCGCGGTCCAGGGGGAAGGGTCGGTGGTGGCGCAGGAGACGGTGGCGCCGGCGGCGGCCATGACGGTGAGGTCCTCGGTGGTGGTACCCATGTCGACGCCGGGGATGTAGGTGCCGCGCAGACGGGCGACGAACCGGCCGAAGGCATCCATCAGCGCGGCCCGCTCCGGGATCGGACCGCTGCTGATGATCACTGATTTGGCACCGCCGTAGGGCAGCCCGGCCAATGCGTTCTTCATGGTCATGGCTGCGGCGAGGCGTTGTGCCTCGGTGGCGGCGGCCTGCGGGCTCGGATAGGACGCCAGCCGGACACCGCCCAGGCCGGGTCCGAGCGTGGTGTCGTCGACGGCGATGACGGCGCGCAGGCCCGATCGGTCGTCCCGGCACAAAACCGTCTGTTCGCCGGCCCAGTAGGCGTCGATCTCGGGCATGGCCGCGGCTCCTCACTGCTCGCTCCGTGTTGGGTGGCCTCATTGGAGGGCGAGCCGAGGAGGATGGGCAATTACCTTGTGTGATTCCTGCGCGACGCGCACGATGCGGTAAGTCAGTGGCCCTTCACACGCGAGAAAGTCGCGCGCCGACGGTTACAGTGCCGCCATGAACGACTCAGAAGGGGTCGACGGCATCGACCGCGCGATACTCGAACTGCTCATCCAGGACGGCCGCCGGACAGTCACGGACATCGCCCAGCGGGTCAACATGTCCCCGTCTCCCGTCAAGCGGCGCATCGACCGACTGGAACGGCTCGGGGTGATCGTCGGTTACACCACGGTGGTCGACCACTCCCGGCTCGGCGCCACCTTCGAAGCCTTCACCGAGCTGCGGTTCACGGGGGACACCGATGTCGAGAGCATCACGGCGGCGGTCACCGCGGTGCCGGAGGTGGTCGAGGTGTTCACCACGGCCGGCGATCCGGACGCCCTGGTACGGGTGCGGGTCGGCAGCGTGCAGCATCTGCGGCAGGTCATCGATCAGATCCGGCGCGGTGGCTCCGTGATCGGGACGAAGACGCTCATGGTCCTGGGAACGTGGCGCCGATCACCCTGAGGACACCCTGAGGACACCCGCGAGCGGCGGGCTCCGAGGCCGAGACCGCGGAACGGAAATGCGAATGCAAAATCGCATTCATTCGCGGTTCACCCCTTGACCGGCACTCGCCGGACTGTCAGCCTCAGATCGGATCCAATCCGAACCACATTGGTTCAAGATCCGCACGACGGCCACGCGAACCCGATCGGAGACCGGCATGACGCCACAGGACCCCCCGTACTCCCCAGCTCCGGGCGACACGCTCCTGTTCGAGAACGACCGGGTCCGCGTCTGGTCGATGACACTCGAGGAAGGTCAGGAGGTCGGCTATCACCAGCACCATCACGACCATGTGGTGCTCTGGCCGGTCGCCGGTGATTCCCAAGGGCAGGAGCTCGGCACGGACGAGTGGGGCATCGTCCAGAAGGCCCGGCCCGGTTTCGTGCTCTACCGCACGGTCGGGCACAGCGAGCCCCTGACCCCGCACCGCATCCGCAATGTGGGTGCCACGGGGAACACGCATTACATCATCGAGCTGCTGGAGCCCTCCCCCAGTGCCGAGGCCCGGCCATGGACCTTCAACGACCGCGGCGAGTTCAAGCCCGGCACCGACGCCTGAGGGCGCGAGCCCCCTCCCTTCCGGGCGGATCCCGACGGCGCCACACGGCTTGATATCCGAATCACGATTCGCATTCATATTGCCAGGAGCAGATGTGACAACAGCCGAGCCCAGCACCGCCGCCTCGCCGGTGGGCGGCCCTCTGCCGACCAACCGGTACGAGATCGTCGAGCGGGCGCGGGCACTGCGCCCGGTGCTCGCCGAGGACGCGATCGAGATCGACGCGACCGGCTGCGACCCGACCCGTAACATGCGGCTGATCGGCGAGGCCGGCCTGCTGGCCGTCAACGTGCCGGTGGAGTTCGGCGGCGTGTGGGACGGGCCGTCTTTCGGTGCCTGGCGGCAGGTCATCGAAACGCTGGCCGAGCTGGCGGCGGCCGACGGCTCGACCGGGCAGTGCTTCGTCAGCACCTCGCTGGTCGCTCGGGAGATCTTCACCGCTCCCGAGCTCGACATCGCCACCAAGGAGCAGCTCGCGGAGGAACTCCTCCACCAGGGACGCCGCTTCGTCGCCTCGAACGCGGAGACCGGCGGCACCGGGCGCGTCGTCGGCCGCCGGGTGCCCGGGGGGCTGGTGGTCAGCGGCGTGAAGACGTTCAACACCAATAGCGGTGGCGGCGGCCGGGACATCAGCAGCGTCAGTTTCGCCCTGCTCGGCGCCGACGAGTCGCTGGAGACCGCTACCCGGCACCACGCGCTGATCAGACTGGACGACCCGGCCCTCGAGGCACACCACGACTGGGACAACATGGGCCAGCGCGGCACGTACAGTCAGACCATCAGCTACCGGGACGTCTTCGTACCCGACGGCTGGCACTTCCCGGCACACCACGCCGACCCCTACTTCTTCTGCGCGGCGATGCTGTTGCACGCCGGGCTGCTCCAGGGCATCGGCGAGGGCGGGTTGGAGGCGGCGCTCGCCTTCGTGCGGCAGCTCAACAGGCCGAGCATGCCGAAGTTCGGCACCGCCTCCCAGGACCCGCTGATGCACCGCCAGATCGGCGAGCTGTCCAGTCGACTGGCCGCCGCCCGCGCGCTGATGGTGAACGTCGCCGACGAACTCGAGACGCCGGGGCTCGCCGTGCCGGCCGAGGAGATGGCGATCCGCGGCTTCCGGGCCAAGGTGGCCAGCACACAGGCCGGGCTGGAGGTCACCTCCCGGATCCACGATCTGACCGGGGCCCGGTCCACCTCGAACAAGTACCGCCTCGACCGGTTCTGGCGCAATGCGCGGGTCTTCGGCAGCCATGACTCCGTGGACGCCAAGAGCGCGTTCATCGGCGCCTTCGACCTCGACGGCCAGCTGCCCGCGGTCCCCGACTACATCCGCATCTGAGCCCGCCGGGACGCGATCCCGCCAGAACGTGGCCCCGACAGGGAAGGACACCATGACTGCGCCGGCCCACCCGTCCGAGTTGGTGGCACCGATGGACTACGCGGCGCTGGCACCCCCGTCGCTGACCACCCCGGTGTGCGTCGCGGCAATGCCCGGGGCGCGCAGCTATCTGAACATCCCCTACGCCACGATGATCGGCTGGCGGCCGCTCCTGCTCGACCTGCACCTGCCGGCCGGCGGAACCGGGCCGTTCCCCGTGGTGGTGTACGCGCACGGCGGCAGCTTCGTCGGCGGTATCAAGGCGATGGGGCCATGGCACGACCTGCCGGCCCACGGGATCGCGGTGGCCTCGGTCGGCTACCGGCTCTCCGGCGAGGTGCACTTCCCGGAGCCGGTCGAGGACATCCGGGCGGCGGTCCGCTGGATCCGTGTCAACGCCGGACACTACGACCTGGACGCCACCCGGGTGTCCGGCTGGGGCAGCTCGGCGGGCGGCTATCTGATCACCATGGCCGGGCTGGCCGGTGACTCGCCGCTGGGCCGCCCGGTGGGCGATCCGGCCGCTGCCTCCAGCCGGCTGTCGGCCGTCATCGACCACTACGGCGTGGCGGACCCCACCCGACTCGGACAGGACGCCTTCGACAACACCGAGGCCGAGGTCCGGGCGATCGAGGCGATCGCCCGGCAGTTCCTCGGCTTCGACCCGGCCGAGGAGCCGGCCCGGGCCGCTGCCGCCGACCCGCTGGCCCTCGCCGACCGGGTGACGGATCCGCCGCCGTTCCTGATCCTGCACGGCGACGACGACCACCGGGTGGGCCTGGCCCAGAGCCGTCGGCTGCACGACGGACTGACCGCCCGGGGCCACGATGCCCGGCTGGTCGTCGTACCGGGGGCCGACCACGCCGCCCCCGACTTCACCACGCCCGAACGGCTGACGGAAGCCGTCGAGTTCCTGCACCACACCTGGAACCGGAGCCGGCCCGCGTCGCGGGCCCGTTGAGAGGAGTCACACCATCGCTGTCGACAAGACGGTGAAGGAGCCGCAGCAGGATCGCAGTCGCCGCTCCGCCCAACAGATTCTGACCGCGGCCGTCGAGATGCTCACCGAGAGCGGCATCGCCGACTTCACGATGACCGGCGTCTCGCGGTCCGCCGGGCTGTCCATCGGTGGTGTCTACGGGCGCTTCCCCAACCGTGAAGCGCTGCTGCGCGAGGTCAAGGACGACGTCCTCACCGAACTGGAGGAGGAGGTGCGCAGCAGGGCCGAAGCGGACCCGGGTGATCTTCGCTCCACACTGACCACGCTGGTCACCACGCTCGCCGAAGCACTGCACACGCGCAGCCGGCTGTTCGCCTTCGTCTTCCTGCACAGCGCCGACGACCCGGCCATGCGGCGCCGTGGCTTCGTCTTCCACGAGCGCATGAAGAACCTCTTCCGCGACGCCCTCGGGCGCCACGGCGAATCGATCTCCCGGGACCGGACGACCGCGGTGGACGTCCTGTACGAGGTCGTCGTGCAGAGCCTCATCTCCCGGACGATCACCGAGGGGAGCTCGCCCGAGGGCGAGACCACCTACGCCGGCATCCCGCCCTGGCGCACCTACGCCGCGCACGTGGCCGAGATGTCATGCCTTTATCTCACGATCCCGACCCCTGTCGGCGCTCCACCCGGAGAAGACCATGACCTTCACTGAACCCCACGACGCAGCCGTGCTGCGACGGGCCTTCGCCTGCTTTCCCAGCGGGGTCACCGCCATCTGCGCCCAGGTCGGCGGCGAGGCGGTGGGCATGGCGGTCAGCGCCTTCACGCCGGTTTCGCTGGACCCGCCCCTGATCTCGGTGTGCATTCAGAACACGTCGCGCACCTGGCGGAAGCTGCGGCTGGCCGATCGGATCGGGGTGAGCGTGTTCTCCGACGCGCACGGCGGCCACGCGCGCCAGCTCTCCCGCAAGGAGGGCGATCGCTTCAGCGGCATCCCCTGGCAGGTCACGGCCGAAGGCGCGATGTTCGTGGAGGGGGCCGCCGCGCACTTCGACTGCGCCCTCGAACGCGAGGTCGAGGCCGGCGACCACTCCATCGCCCTGCTGAGGATCGTGGGCCTGGAATCCGACCCGGAGAGCACACCGCTGGTGTTCCACGCCAGTGCGTTCCGCCAGCTCGCCTGAGAGCTGGTTGACGTTCGCATCAGGAAAGTTCGCCGGAGCGCATGAGGATGAGTTCCCTGGCACGGTCGCTGTGCCCGATGGTGAGCTGACGGGCCAGCTCGCCGTCCTGATCCTCGATCGCGCGGCGGATCTGGGCGTGGTCCTCGGCGTTCTCCTTCAGCAGTCGCGGGTCGCCGCCGAGCGCCGTCCAGGTCAGTCCGCGCGGCAGCCGTCGATGCAACTGGTCGATCGCGACTTCGAGTTGGTGGTTGCCAGAAGCGGCGATGACGGTGGCGTGGAAGGTGCCGTTGGCGCGGAACCAGTCGGCGCGCGCCTTGGCCATCGCGTCCTCGGTGCCCCGCGCGGCCCATCCGATGACGTCCTCGAACCACGCCCCGGTCTCTTTCAGGAGGTCGAGCTGGCTCTGCCCGATATTGCGGGCCGCCAGCCAGGCCGCATGGCCTTCCAGTACGCCGCGTACCTCGAACGCCTGGGCGATGTCCCGCATGGAGGGGAGCTTCACCCGGGCTCCGCGGTTGGCGATGATCTCGACGACGCCGAGCGCCTCCAACTGGCGCAGCGCCTCGCGCACCGGCGTGCGGCTCACGCCGTACTCCTCGGCGATGCGGTCCTGGCGGATCCAGGAGCCGACGCCGATCTCGCCCTCCCCGATCCGGTCCTGGAGGGCATCGACCAGTGAACCGACCAGCCTCTTCTGTTCCGTGCGGCTGAGTGCAGCCCCCTGCTCCGACCGCGGCATCTCTCGTCCCCCTGGTCCCGATTGCCATGTCCGCCCCGGCACGCATCGGATGTGACCGCACACCGGGTGTATCCAATCCTAGCCCCGTGCCCCCAGCCCCGGGGCCAGGACCCGGGCGGCGCCGGGACCCGCCCGGTTTCCCTCCGGTTCATGTCTTGACGGTGCGGTCGAGCGCCTGCCATGTTGCGATTGGATCCAATCCTGAGCAAATCGCATTCAGCATGGCGGCGGTGCTCACCGACTCTGGAGGAACAGCCTGTGACCGTTGAGAACCGGACAACCGGAGTCAGACCGGAGTCCCCCAAGCTCCGCCAAAGCTCGATCGGCGCCGTCGGCATGATCTTCATGGTTGTCGCCGCGGCCGCTCCCCTGACCGCCATGGCATCCAACCTGTCCTTGAGTCTGGGCCTCGGCGCAGGCCGGGGCACCGTCGGTCTCCTGCTGGCCGTGGGAGCGCTGCTCGCCCTGTTCGCCGTCGGCTACTCGGTGCTGAGCAGGTATGTGACCAACGCCGGCGCCTACTACGCGTTCATCACATTCGGCCTGGGGCGCTACTGTGGAGCGGCTGCCGCGTTCATCGCCACACTCGTCTACAACCTGGCGGCCGGCGGGATGATCGCGGCGACAGGCTACTTCGCGGGTCTGACCGTCACCTCCAGCACCGGACTGTCCGCGCCCTGGTACGCCTATGGGCTGGTGGCACTGTTCATCATGTGGTTCCTCGGCATCCGTGGCGTGGACCTCGCGCAGAAGGTGATGACGGTCGTTTCCCTCGCCCAGTTCGCCGTCATCCTGCTGCTGGCCGTGGTCGTCCTGGCCGAGAACCCGGGAGGGTGGTCACCGGATGTGGTGGCCCCGAGGAATGTCTTCCACGGCAATGTGGCACTCAGCCTGGTGTTCTGTGTCCTGTCCTTCGCCGGCTTCGAGGCGACCGCCGACTACGGCGAGGAGGCCAAAGCGGGCCGCCGGAGCATCAAGATCGCCACTTACACGGCGCTGGCCCTGCTGGTCGGGATCTTCTGCTTCTCCACCTGGTCCCTGGTGGCCGCCTTCGACGATGTGCGGGCCGTGGCCGCCAAGGACCCCGGCTCCCTGTTCTTCGCCGCCGCCGACCAGTACCTCGGGGGCTGGTCCGGGTCGCTGCTGAGCGCGGTGGTGACGTTCAGCTTCCTGGCCTCGGCGGTGGCCTTCCACAACATCGCGACCCGGTACATGTTCGCGCTGGGGCGCGCCGGGTACCTGCCGAAGCCCCTGTGCAAGGTGCATGACCGTCACGGGACTCCGTATCTGGGATCGGCCGCGCAAACCGCCGTCTCCGTCGCGATGTTGGTGCCGTTCGTCCTCGTCGGCGCCGATCCGATCTCCAACCTGTTCCCCGCGGTGTCCGGCATCACGTCCCTGTCGTTGCTCGCCCTGATGACGGGCTGTTGCGTGAGCGTGATCGCCGCCGCGCTGCGCGGCAAGGTCGGCGAAAGCCGGTGGGAGACGGTGGCCGCTCCCGCTGTCGCGGGGCTGGGACTGCTCCTGACCGCGGCGATCGTGATCATGAACTACCAGGCCGTCACCGGCAGCGACTCGGTGATCGTCGCCTATATGCCGGTGGTGCCGGCCCTCGCCGGTGTGTGCGGCGTGGCGATCTGCCGCAGGAAGGGCGAGGCCGCCCTCGACGAGCATCTGGCCGGATGACCCGCACCGCGGGGTCCCACAGCGTTGCGGCGGGACCCCGCGGTGCGGCCGGGCCGAACTCGGCCATGACGTCCACCACTCCGTCCGAGCGTTCCCGACCGCCGCGGCAACACGTCATCGTGGCGCTGGTTCCCCGGCGCATCGGGCCCTGTGACCGACGAGCGCCGCGGCAAAGGTGAGGACGGCGGCCGTGATCACTGCCCAGCCTGTGTTCCACCGCAGCAGCCAGGCGCCGACTCCGGCTCCCGCCGAGATGAGTGCGATGGCCGACAGGCGTCGGACCCACGGCTGTGCGCGCCGGGCTCCCCACCGGGAGTCGGCCGCGAGTCCTGTCATCGTCGAGGTCACCACAACGGTGGTGACATCCTTCACCGCGATATGCCGGGCAGTCGCCGCCTGAGCCCCCATGGCCAGGGCCAACAGGCCGGAGACGGCCAGCCCGGGCCAGGGGCGCGGCGGATGGCCGACGGCCGGCGCAGCGGCGCCGGCAACGGCCAGGGCAGCCGCCACTCCCCCGAGCAGCACCGTGCACTTCCCGCTCCAGCCCGGGGCGGCCGCCCGCAGTGCGCGCCCGCCGATCGCCGCGCCTGAGGCGAAACACACCAGGGACAGTGCGGGGCCGGTGATCGGCAGATGGCCCGAGTCGGTGACGGCCATGCCGAGGATGACCACATTGCCCGTCATGTTGCCGGCGAACACCTTGCCCAGGCCCAGGTAGCCGACGGCGTCGATCATCCCGGTGGTGAAGGTCAGGAGCAGCATCAGGGCGGTGCCGAGGCGTCGGCCGCGATCGGCCGACGCCCGCTTCGGCCGCTGCCGGGTGAGGCCGCTCACCGGCCGGCCGCGTAGCCCTGGGCGCCACGGGCATTGGCCGCCGCCTGGAGCTGCCCTCGGGCCGGGTCGCGTGAGACACAGGACAGGCGTCCCAGACTCCATGGGTCCGACAGGGTGACGGCATGGCCCCGCCCGATCAGTTCCTCGACCACCGGCGTGCCGACGCGTTCCTCGACGACCAACCCTCCGGGGGTCCACGTGCGGGGCCAGAAGGAGCTGGGCACAGCGGTGGTGTGAAAGGCGGGGGCGTCGATGGCCTGCTGAGGAGTCTGTCCGAAGACGAGGGTGCGCAGCAGGTACAGGAGCTGCCACTGGTCCTGCTGGTCGCCGCCGGGCGTGCCCAGCGCCGCGACGGGTTCCCCGTCGCGAAGCAGCAGGGTGGGGGTCAAGGTGGTGCGGGGGCGCCTGCCGGGTTCGAGGCGCGAGGGGGCGGCAGGGTCGAGCCACGTCATCTGCAACCGGGTGCCGAGGCAGAATCCCAGCCCGGGGATGGCCGGGGAGGATTGCAGCCAGCCGCCCGAAGGCGTGGCCGAGATGATGTTGCCGTGCCGGTCGACCACGTCCAGGTGACAGGTGTCGCCCCGGGTCTCCCCCGATCGCTGCACGGTGGGTTCGCCCAGCCCCGCCCCGGCCGCCATCGGACTCGCTTCGACCAGCGGCGGACGGAAGGACGCATGCCCGATGTCGCCGGGGCGGAATGCCATCGACGCCCGCGCGCCGATCATCGCGGCACGCTGCTCGGCGTAGCCCGGCGAGAGCAGCCGGGTGAGGACTCGGTCGGCCTCGTCGGCGTCCAGGTGGCCGTAATGGGCTTCCCGGTCGGCCATCGCCAGCTTGACCGCCTCGGTGATGGTGTGGATGCCGTCAGCCGTGGCGGGATCCAGAAAGCGGTCCTCGAAGTGATCCAGGATCGCCAGGGCCTGAAGCAGGACGGGCCCCTGTCCCCAGAGCCCGGTCTTCGCCACTGTGACGCCCCGGAACTCCAGGGTCGCCGCGTGTTCCACGGTCGGTTCGAAGTCGGCGAAGTCCTCCACACGGATGACGCCCGCGTGGTCCCGGCCGGAGGAGTGCCGGTGGGGCCTCGCTGTGAAGTCGGCGGCGGCGGAGGCGACGAATCCCCGCTGCCATGCCTCGCGCGCGGCGCCGATACGGCCCTCTCGCGTGGCGGCGCCGGCGCCGGCCGCGATCAAGCGGCGCAGGGTGGTCGCGTAGTCGGAGTTCGTGATGACCTCGTGCGGCTGGGGAAGGCGCCCGTCGGGCATCCACAGCCGCCACGAGCTGGGCCAGTGCTCGCGGAACAGGTCCTCGACCGTGGCGAGGACCCGGGCCAGCCGCGGCACGATCGCGTGTCCCCGCTCGGCGTAGTGGATGGCGTAGGCGAGTACGTCGGGCAGTTCCCAGGTGCCGTGCTCGGCCAGCAACCACAGCCATGACACGACGGCACCGGGGACGGCGGCAGCCAGGGCACCGGCGCCGGGCACGTGGTCCAGGCCCTCCGCGGTGAAGTGCTCGACGGTCGCGCCGCGTGGGGCGTGGCCCTGGCCCACCAGCACCATGGGGTCGGAGACCGTGGAAGTGGCGAACAGGGCCACCAGATCGCCGCCGGGTCCGTTGAGATGCGGCTCGACCACGTGCAGCACGAAGGCGGCGGCCACTGCCGCGTCGAAGGCATTGCCGTCGCGTTCCAGGACGGCTTGCGAGGTCGCCGTGGCGAGCCAGTGTGTGGAGGCGCTCATCCCGAAGGACCCCTGGAGCGTCGGCCTTGTCGTGAAGCCGTCGGCGAGTGGCGCTGCCTTCGAGCCCGAGATTGGATTAAACATAGCCGTAATTGTATCCAATATTGCCCGAGCCGGGGGCGAATCGGGGTTGCCGACCCGGCCACACCTCACCCCGCTCCCACCGAGCACGTTCGGCCGAGAGTGATATGCAACAACGGGTGACACGGGGGCGCAACGACGAGAAACCACCGCGCGAGGTTCCTCTGAGACATACTCCGCCGCCAGTACCCTCGGTCACAGCAGGGCTGAGCGGCGCACCTCACCAGCACATAGAGGCCAGAGGGTTCCTGCCGCAAGGACTTGCATGTAACATCCGAGTCCGAGACTTCCCCGTGTCATACGGGGAAGCGGCTCATGTCACCAGACCGCACGGCCGGGAGACGGAGCCCCTGCGCCGACTGCGGCGCCGCCGCTTTACGCCTGGGTTGCATGCGACATGAGCGTGCGGACTCATCCAGAACGGAGACATCACCGTGGACCACTCCTCCGGTTCCCCCATCTCCCGAGGCTCCGGCGGCGGCCAGGCTTCCGACGGGGCCATGGCCGCGGCGGTGGCCGCGCTGCGCACCGCGATCGCGGGCGAGGTGGACGACTCCGTGCGCAGGCGCGCCGAGTACTCCACGGATGCCTCCAACTACCGGGTGGTTCCAGGTGTCGTGGTCCAGCCCCGGGACGCGGACGACGTGCTCGCCGCAGTCGGCGTCGCCCGTCGGACCGGTGTCCCGCTCACCTCTCGGGGCGGCGGCACGTCCATCGCGGGCAACGCCATCGGCACCGGCATCGTGCTGGACTTCTCCCGGCACATGAACCGGATCGAGGCCATCGACCCGGACGCCCGTACCGCCCGTGTCCAGCCCGGCGTGATCCTCTCCGACCTGCAGCGCGCCGCCGGACGGCACGGGCTGCGGTTCGGCCCCGACCCCTCCACCCACACCCGGGCCACGCTCGGCGGCATGATCGGCAACAACGCGTGCGGCTCGCACGCGGTCGCCTACGGCAAGACCGCGGACAACGTCGCCTCGCTCGACGTCGTGGACGGCACCGGGCGGCGCTACACCGCGGGCCGGGGCCTGGCTCCCGTGCCGGGCCTGGAGGCGCTCGTACGCTCCCGTCTCGCCGTGCTGCGCACCGAGTTCGGGCGCTTCGCGCGCCAGGCGTCGGGCTACTCCCTCGAACACCTCCTGCCCGAGAGGGGGCAGCACCTGGCCCGGGCGCTGGTGGGCACGGAGGGCACGGTGGCCGTCCTCCTCGGTGCCGAGGTGGACCTGGTGCCGGTGGCCCCCGCCCGGGTCCTGGTGGTGCTCGGGTATCCGGACATGGCCGCCGCGGCGGACGCCGTACCGGCCCTCCTGAAGCACGGGCCGCTCGCCGTGGAAGGCCTCGACGCCCGCCTGGTCGACGTGGTCCGCCGGTATCGCGGAGCTGACCGGGTGCCGCCGCTGCCCGCCGGTGCGGGATGGCTGATGATCGAGGTCGGCGGTGCCGACGCGGGCGAGGCGCGGCGGACCGGCGAGGCGATCGCCCGGGACGCCCAGGCCCTGGACCACGTGGTCTTCCCGACCGGCGCCGCCGCCACCGCCATGTGGCGCATCCGTGAGGACGGCGCGGGCCTGGCCGGGCGCTCCTCCGGGGGCAAAAAGGCGTGGCCCGGCTGGGAGGACGCTGCCGTACCCCCCGAACACCTGGGGGCGTACCTGCGCGACTTCGAGGAACTCATGGCGGACCACGGGGTCCACGGTGTGCCCTACGGGCACTTCGGCGACGGCTGCGTCCACGTCCGGCTCGACCTGCCGCTGGAGCGCGGCGGCGACGTGCTGCGTGGCTTCCTGCACGACGCCGCTCGCCTGGTGGCCTCCTACGGCGGCTCCCTGTCCGGTGAGCACGGCGACGGCAGGGCCCGCAGCGGTCTGCTGCCCCTGATGTACTCCTCCGAGGCACTCGACCTGTTCGGCCGGTTCAAGGCGCTGTTCGACCCGGACCACCTCCTCAACCCCGGCGTGCTCGTCGAGCCGCGCCCGGTCGACGCGGACCTGCGCCTCCCCGCCGCTCCCGGCCTGCCGCTGCGCGGCGGCCTCGCCCTGGCGGACGACGACGGGGACTTCGCCAAGGCCGTGCACCGCTGCGCCGGCGTCGGAAAGTGCCGTGCCGACAACAGCGCCTCCGGCGGCTTCATGTGCCCCTCCTACCAGGCCACCCGCGATGAGAAGGACTCCACCCGCGGCCGGGCGCGGGTGCTCCAGGAAATGGTCAACGGCACTCTGATACGGGGCGGTTGGGGCTCCCCGGAGGTGCGTGAGTCGCTCGACCTGTGTCTGTCGTGCAAGGCCTGCGGCAGCGACTGCCCGGCGGGCGTCGACATGGCGGCCTACAAGTCACAGGCCCTGCACGAGGCGTACAAGGGGCGACGGCGTCCCCTCACCCACTACAGCCTGGGGCGTCTGCCCGCCTGGCTCTCCCTGCTCGGCCGGACCGGACGCGTCGGCCCCGCGATCATCAACGCCGTCATGCGCGTACGGCCGCTGGCGAGCCTGTCGCTGCGCCTGGCCGGCATCGACCACCGCAGGGGGATCCCGCGCGTCGCCCCCGAAACCTTCACCCGGCACTGGCGCCGCGGCCACAAGGCCGGGGAGCGCTCCGGCGGGACCGCGCCGACCGCGAAGGTCGTGTTGTGGGCCGACTCCTTCTCCGACACGCTGAGTCCGGGTGTCCCCCGAGCCGCGGCCCACCTCCTGGAGGAGGCCGGATTCGAGGTGGTCGTACCGGAGCGGAAGGCCTGCTGCGGCCTGACCTGGATCAGCACGGGTCAGCTCGACGCCGCCCGCGACCGGCTCACGAGTGTGCTCGACGTCCTGGCCCCGTACGCCCAGGAAGGCACCCCGATCGTCGGGCTCGAACCCTCCTGCACCGCTGTCCTCCGCTCCGACCTGCTGGAACTCCTCCCCGGCGATCCCCGTGCGCGGGCGGTGGCCGAAGCCACGCACACCCTCGCCGAGCTGCTCACCCGTCGTCTTCCGGAGGACTCCACCTGGACGCCGCCGGACCTCACCGGGCTCACCGCCGTCGTCCAGCCCCACTGCCACCAGCACGCGGTACTCGGCTTCGACGCCGACCGCGAGCTGCTCGCGAAGGCCGGCGCGAGCATCACGGAACTCGCCGGATGCTGTGGCCTCGCAGGGAACTTCGGTATGGAGAAGGGCCACTACGAGGTCTCCGTTGCCGTCGCCGAGAACGCCTTGCTGCCCGCGCTGCGGCAGGCGGACGCCGGAACGGTGTTCATCGCCGACGGCTTCTCCTGCCGCACTCAGGCCGACGACCTGGCCGGTGTACGGGGAGTGCACCTGGCGCAGTTGCTGTCGCGCGAGCCGGCCATGGACTCGGCGGAGGCGCGGTCCGTCGCGCGGGAGTGACGTCGAGGAACCCGGGCAGGGAGCGCCCGCCGGGGGTGGGGGCGCTCCTGCCCGGTACGGTGTGCATGACGTGGGACCGACGGATGGGGACGTGGTGCAACGACCGGAGAGTGTGCCGAGCAAGACGGATCGGCTCGCGGTCGAGATCCGTGACGCCATCCGCCGGGGGGACCTGGTCGGCGGAGACCTGTACTCCGCCCAGGAACTCGGGCAGCGGTTCGGGGTGTCCCGCACCCCTGTACGGGAGGCGCTGCTACGGCTCGAGGACGCCGGGCTCGTCAACATCGAGAAGAACCGCGGCGTCCGCATCGCCACCACCAGCGAGGCCGATCTCGCCGAGATCTTCACCATGCGGCTCCTGCTCGAACCGCCGGCCACCCGGCGGGCCGCCGCCCGAATGTCCCAGCAGGAGCGTCAGGACCTGGAAGCGGCGTTGCAGGAGATGCGCGACAACGTCGACGACGTGGAGACGTTCTACACCGCGGACCACCGGTTCCACGAGGTGATCCTGCGCGGCAGCGGAAACCGCAGGCTCGCCGACCACGTAAGCGGTCTGCGCGACACGGCCACTCTGCAGGGGCTCCGCACGATCCCCCGGTACCGGGACGCGACGCAGGTCATCGCGGAGCACGAGCGGATCGCCCGGGCGATCGCCGCCCGCGCACCGGACGGCGCGGCCCGGGCGATGCTCCGCCATCTGCTCAACTCCGCGGAACTGCTGGTGGGAGAGAAGGAATCCACCAGTTACCTCGAATGGCGGGAATGGGTAGGCGGCGGCGAGCACTGCGCCGACGAGCACTGACACCGAGTCCGTGGCCGGCGGGATGCGCACTCCCCCGACCCCTTCCCCTCACCCAGCGGGCGGCAGGATACGTTCCGAGGCCAGCCGCTCGAAGAGTTCGAGGAAGCGCCGCTCGGAGTCGTAACAGTCGCCGAACCCGGCCTGCCGGATCTTGACGGTGGAGCTGATGTTGTCGAAGCCCGCGTGGAAGAGGAAGTCCCCGAAGCCCCAGCCGACCAGGTCCTGCCACGGTGTGGGCCGCAGGCCGTGCCGCTCGACCAGCCGCTGCCACACCTCCTCCTTGTCCGCCATGTGCTCGCTGAGCGAGAGCGGCTGCGGCTCGGCGAGGGGCATGCCGAAGTGGCGGGCGAAGGACGGCCACACATGGCGCCACCGGAACTGGTCGCCGTTGGTGGCGTTGAAGACCTGCCCGGCGGCGGCGGGGCTGCCGCCCGCCCACACGGTCGCCCGCGCCAGCAACTCCGCGTCGGTCACCTGGTAGAGCGCGTCATAGGCGGCGTGGCTCCCCGGGAACCGCAGGGGGAGCCCCAGCTCCCGGCAGACCGCGGCGTACACACCGATGACCATCAGCAGGTTCATCGGGTTGCCCACCGCGTAACCCACCACGCCCTCGGGGCGCAGGATCGTGAAGGCGAAGCCCCGTTCCTCGGCGACCTGGCGCAGCCGGTCCTCCTGGTCATAGTAGAAGTTGGGGCCGAGCAGGCGCGGATCGTCCTCCCTGGCGGGCGTCTTGAAGTGGCCGAGATGGGCACCGTACGCCTTGCCGCCCTGGTAGAGGGTGACGTGTCGCAGCGGCGCCCCGGCCGCGTCGAGGGCGTCGAGCGTGTGGTCCAGAAGGGCGAGGTTGGGCGCGATCTGCGCGCCGAGCGAGCCCTGCTCGCTGTACGCGGCGAAGACCAGATGCGTGGTGTCGCCCGCCTTGGCCAGCCCGGTCCGGGCGGCGTCCCGGTCGGCGAGGTCCACCGGCAGATGCTCCCAGGCGGCGTCCAGGGGCGGCCGGCGGCTGACGCCCCGGACCCGCCGGCCCGGCTGTCGGGCGTACTCGGCCGCGGCGTGCCGGCCGATGACGCCGCCGGCCCCGGCGACCAGGACGGTTCCGTGCGTCACTGATGTGTTCATGGTCTCCACCTCGTGAATCGGTTGGGGTGCGCCGTCGCGCGGTGACGACCGGTCAACGGCCGCTCCCGCCGTCCGGCGACAGATGTGTCAGCAGCAGTTCGGCCGGCGCGTCGGCGGCCGGGGCGCCGGGCTCCCGCCAGCGCTCGGCGAGCCGGGCGAGACCTTCGGCCATCGGCGCGTACACCGGTGCGGAGCCCGGTGCCGCCACCGCTGCCGCCGCCGCGACCAGTTCGGCCGCGCGGCGCCCGGCATGCAGCCGGTTGCTGGTCAGGAAGTCGTGCGCGACCGTCCGGAAGGGCGTGCGCAGTGAGCGCTCCACCGACCGCAGCGCGATGCCCTCCGGGTCGAGGTCCCGCGCCCGTGCCATCAGCTCGATGGTGAGCAGCTCGAGTGGCTTCATCACCAGGGAGCGCAGCAGTTTGACCCGTGCGGCGGTCCCCACCTGGGGGCCCGCGGAGACGATCTCCAGGCCGAGGCCGGCCAGCGCCGCCGCGGCCGCTTCCCGGTGCGGGCCGGACAGGCAGACCAGCGGGGTCTCCGCGGTGATCGCGTCCAGCAAGGTGGCGTCCACATAGCGCCCGTCCGGCAGATGGCGGGCCGCGGTCCGCTTGGCCTCCGGCTCCGCGGAGCTGATGTCGACCAGGTGTGTGTCCTCGCCGGCGGCCCGGCCCACCGCCTGGGCGGCGGTGTCACAGGCCGCGGCGGGCACGGCCGAGAGCACCCAGGTGGCCGACTCCACCGCCGCGGCCGCCGAGTCGGCGGCCCGGTGCCCGGCGCACCGGCCGGGCACCGGGTCGTACACGACCACCTGCCGTCCCGCCCCCTCCAGCTCGTCCGCGAACCGCTGCCCCACGGGGCCCATCCCCAGCACTGCCCAGCTCATGCCGTCTCGCCTTCGAACAGGGGGCCACCCGATCTCAGTGGCCCGCGATGAGTCAGTCCGCCGTCCACCCTGATCCGGGGGCCGGTGACGAACGAGGCGGGCTCGCCGCACAGGAACGCGGCCACCGCCGCGAACTCCTCGGGGCGGCCGTACCGGCCCGCCGGGATCGTTCAGGGCTCGGTTCTCCCCCGGCCCCCGGCCCCCGGCCGGCGCCGCCCGGCAGGTGTTGGAGAGCGCCGGGCCGGGCGGCGGCTCCTCGATCCCGCTGGAGCCGATCGCCACCACCCGCCCCCAGCCCCGCCGCCGCATGCCGGGCAGCACCAGCGCCGGCAGGCGGCGCGTGGACAGCAGCAGGTCGTGCGCGGCGGCCAGTTGCTCCTCGGTGATGTCGGTGGCCGCCGCCATGGGCGGCCCCCGGTGTTCAACCCGCCACCGGTGCGACCGCCGCCAGATGCGCCTCGGCGAACGCCGCGAGACCGGCGGGCAGGGGCGGGGCCGGCAGCCGCGCCCCGGCTTCGGCGATCAGTCCGCGCCGCCGTAGCAGTTCCTTGCGCACCGCCAGCGCGATTCCTGCCTGAGCCTCGAAGTTGATCAGCGGCAGCCAGGGGGCGAGCGCCTCCCGCGCCGCGGGGAAGCCACCGGCGTGCCAGGCGCCGACCGTGGCGACGAGGGCTTCGGGGAAAGAGAACCCGGTCATCACCCCGGCCGCGCCCGCCGCCAGTTCGTCCAGCAGACCGACCCCGCCCAGTCCGCCGAAGACCGGGACCCCGGTGCGCTCGGCGACGGCGGCCACGGCCGGCACGGTGGGCGCGGCCTCGGCCTTGACCCCGATCACGAAGGGGCAGTCCACCACGGTCCTGGCGAGGGTGGCGCGGTCGATCCGGACGCCGCTGTGCAGTGGGTAGTCCTGGACGACGACGCCGACGCCGCAGGCCTCGTGCACGGCACGCAGATGCCGGGCCAGGGCGTCCCCGTCGGGGGTGTTGACCTGAATCATGACACCGGCGCACCCGTCGCCCAGGACGGTGGCCGCCTCGACGGCCTGCTCCACCGCCGGCCGGGTGGCCAGCGCGGTCAGCCCCGCCACCACGGGCAGCGCGCCGCGTGCCCCGGCGACCGCGGCCAGCACCTCGCGCCGCTCCGCCGGGGTGAGCGCGGCGGCCTCGCCGAACACCCCGAGTGCGGTCAGCCCGGTGGCTCCGCAGTCGCGGTACAGGCGGACCAGCCGCTCCACCGACGTCCGGTCGACCCTCAGATCGGGGCCGTGGAACGGGGTGGGCGAGCACGCCCCATACCCCGCGCGTCAGTGCTGCGGATCGGCTCACCGTCGAGTCTCCTTCGCTCCGAAGCGAAGCGGAAGATCCGCCTCGGCCATGAGCGTCCCCGGCGGGCCCCGCACGGCACATAGGGGCGTGCCCATAGTTCAGGCGCGGGGGCTGTGGTTCGCCACACCCGTGGCGTCGGCGACGTCGGCCACCATCAGGGCGAGCTGGATCTCCAGGCGCGCGCGGGGATCGGCGAGGTCGACGTCCAGCAGGTTCTCCAGCCGCGCCACCCGGTTGAGGACGGTGTTGGCATGGACCATCAGCTCGGCCCCCACCTCGCTGGTGCGCCCGCCGTGCTCCAGGTAGGCGCGGAGCGTCCTGAGCAGATCGGTGCCGCGCCGCTCGTCATGGGCGCGCACCGGCGCCAGTTTCGCGGACGCGAACTCCAGCAGGGGCTCGGGGTCGGAGCTGCGCAGCAGCACGGTGTAGATCCCGAATTCGGCGAGGTCGACGACCCGGCCGACCGGGCCGCCGCGGGTGGCCAGGCGCAGCGCGCCCCGCGCCACGGCGAACGCCGCCGGATAGTCGGCGACGTCCGCACAGGACTCGCCGAGGATCACGGTCGCCCTCGACTCGGAGGACAGCCGCTCCAGCTCGGCGCGCCAGCGCCCGGCCACCTCCCCGGGCCCCCGGACGCTCGTGGACGCGGTGGGCAGCAGCATGATGCCGGTGTCCTGGCGCAACCCCACCAGCGGCTTGGGCCGGATACCGTCGGCGGCCCGCAGCGCCGCCGAGACCATGCGCCGTCCCGCCACCTCAGGGTCGCGCGGCGCGCCCCTGCCGCCGTCCAGCGAGGCGACGAGCACACGGTGCGGCACGGACAGGTCGTGGCCCAGGTTCCCGGCCAGGGCGAGCAGATCCGCGGGTCGGTGCGCGCCCTCGCCCAGCAGCAGGTCGGTCAGCACGTCGCGGGAGAGCCGCAGTTCCACCTCGAGCGCCGTGCGCCGCTTGAGCATCTCCATGGCGACCACCAGGCAGCCCCGTTCGACGGCCCGGCGCTCCAGCGGGCCGAGTCCCTGCGAGGGGGCCCGTACCCACAGCCGCGCCACCACCTCGCTGCCGATCACCACCGGGCCCACCCAGAAGTCGTCCCCCGCCGGCCCGTCGCTCTCCTCCGGGCGCACCACCGTGACCTGCTTACGGGACTGGACCGCCTCCAGCGCGGCGGCCACCGCGGGGTCGGCGACCGGGGGCAGCGGTCGCGCCCGGCTGCTCAGGAAGTCCGCGTGCACCAGTTCGGCTCCCGATGAGTCCTCGATCGTCACCGGCGCGCGCAGCACCCTGGCGAGAGCCTGCACCACGTCCTCCAGCCCCTGGTCGGCCAGCACCACCCGCATGAGCTGGCGGTGCATCCGGTCGGCCCGCTCCAGCACTTTCTGATGGCGCTGCAGGGCGTGGTTGCTCTCCTCGAGTCTGGCCAGTGCCTGCCGCTCCCGGCGGCGCAGCCGGGCGGTGTGGATGGCCACGGCCGCCTGCCCGGCCATCAGCTCGGCCACGTCCCGCTCGGTGGGGGCGTGCTCGCCCGGCCGGCGGCTGTAGCAGGTGAGGACGCCCACCACCTCGCCCTCGACCACCATCGGCACGGCGAGCATCGACCGGTAGCCCTGCTCCTCGGCGATCGGGCGCCAGGGGGCGAAGACCGTGTCCGCCACGCTCGCCACCTCGATGGTGCGCCGCTCCCGGAACGCGCGGCTGGAGGGGCTGTCGTAGAAGTCGTCCCCGGCGCGGAGCCGGATCGGCCGGTCGGTGTTGACGTGCTCCACATACCTCGGATCCAGGCCGAAGGACCCGGCGATGAGCAGGCTCTGGTGCTCGGCGTCGTGAAGCTGCACCGAGCAGAAGTCGTATCCGGTCAGCTCCGCGGTACGGGCGGCGATCAGGTCGAGGAGCCCGGCGCCGCTGTCCGAGTTGACCATCCTGGTGATCTCGGTGACCGCGTCCGACCAGCGCCGCAGCCGGTCGAGTTCCGTGTCGTGGCTCACGGCCGCCTCCAGCTGTGGCTGATCACAAGCGCCTTCCGAAAAGTCTAGGCATGCCCCTATGAGACGAGAACCAGGTCAGGGGCATCGTTTCACCTGGATATCGAGTGTTTTTCCCCGCTCGGGCGGTCTGCCGGGCGGCCCCCTGAGCGCTGCGCCGCCTCGGCCGCGGCATCGAGGAACCATCATGATCCCTGCGCCCCTGTCCCCCCGCTCGGCTCGTGCCGGAGTCCGTCCGGCCGCCTGCCGTCTCCCGCTCCTCCACGAGCCCAACCCCGGGGCCCGGGCCCGTGCCGCCGCCCGGGAGCTGCTGGCCGCGGCCGGGCTGTCGACTTCCCCGGACGCCGCGCTCCGCGACACCGCGGACTCCGCCGTGCTCACCGTCTCGGAACTGGTGACCAACGCCGGGCGGCACGGCGGCGGTGCCGTCGAGCTGCGCATGGGATGGGACGGCCGGGCCCTGACCATCGAGGTCGACGACCGCGGCGACACGCTCCCCGGGGTGGTTCCCGAGTCCCGGCGCGGTGCGTGCGGTGGCTACGGCCTGAGCCTGGTCGACCACCTCGCCGAGCACTGGGGCGCGGTCCGCCGTCCCTTCGGCAAGACGGTCCACGCGTGCCTGGTCCGCGCCGCGGACACGGCCGCGGACCCGGTCCCCGAGCCCGCCGCCGCGGATCCGGCCCGGACCCTGTGACGGCCCACAACGTGAGAGCGGAAAAACGAGGAACGGCCACATAGGACCCACACTGGCGCACCGGCATGGTTTCGGCCAGGCAAACGGCGTATTGCAGGCGCCGACGTAGGGAGGCCGACGTGCTCACGAGACATGAGCAGGCCGTAACGGCCGTCCAGCCGCTGCTGGACTGCCGCCGGCTCACCAAGCGGTTCAACGGGGTCACGGTGGTCGACGGCGTCGACCTGGCGCTCCACGGCGGTGAGGTCCACGCGCTGCTCGGCGAGAACGGCGCGGGAAAGTCCACGGTGATCAAGATGCTCGCCGGGGTCCACCGGGCCGACGGCGGCGAGATCCGGCGCCGCGGCGCGTCCGTCGCGCTCGGCGAGGACCTGGACATCGCGTTCATCCACCAGGATCTCGGCCTCGTCGAGACGCTCACCGTGGCCGAAAACATCGCCCTGACCGTCGGGTATCCCCGGCGCGCGGGGCTGATCCGCTGGCGGGCGGTGGCCCGGCGGGCCCGGGAGGTCCTCGACCTGCTGCACGCCGAGATCCCCGTCGACCAGCCGGTGTCCTCGCTCGCCCCCGGCGCGCGGTCCATCGTCGCCATCGCCCGGGCGCTCGCCCAGCGCCGCGATGTGGTGGTGCTGGACGAGCCGACCGCCACCCTGCCGGAGGAGGACGTGGTCGCCCTGCTCGCGGCCCTGGACCGGCTGCGCGACCAGGGCGTGGGCGCGCTCTATGTCACGCACCGGCTCGACGAGGTGTTCCGCATCGCCGACCAGGTCTCGGTGCTGCGTGACGGACGCCTGGTCTGGCAGGGCCGTACGGCCGACACCGACCCCGACGCACTGGTCAGCGCCATCGTGGGCCGACCGCTCGGGGAGGTGTTCCCCCGTTCCCGGCCGCCCCGGGAGCAGACCCTGCTCGCGCTGCGGGACGTCCGTACCCCCGCCGCCGGACCGGTGTCGGTCCAACTGCGCCGCGGAGAGGTGTTCGGGCTCGCCGGACTGCGCGGCGCGGGCCAGGAGGAGATCGGACGGGCCCTGTTCGGCGTGATCCCGCTGTGCGGCGGCACCGTCGAGTGGGAGGGCCGGGAGTGGCACCCCGGCTCGGTGGCGGAGGCTCTCGCCCGGGGCGTCGGCTTCGTGTCCGGCAACCGGGCCGAGGAGTCGCTGGCCGCCGACCTGACCACCACCGAGAACCTCTTCCTCAACCCCGGCCGGCGCGGCGCCAGGGCCCTGCTCCCCCAGCCGCGGGCCGCCGAGCGCCGCGCGGCCCGGGAGCTGATCGACCGGTTCACCGTACGGCCGGCCGACCCGGACCGCCAGGCACAGACCCTCTCCGGCGGCAACCAGCAGAAGCTGGTGCTGGCCCGCTGGCTGAGCAGCCCCATCCGCCTGCTCGTGCTGGAGGAGCCGACCATCGGTGTCGACATCGGCGCCAAGGCCGAGATCTACAAGCTGCTGCGGGACTTCACCGCCGCCGGCAACACCGTCCTGGTCATCTCCTCCGACTTCGAAGAGGTCGCCGGAATCTGCCATCGCGCCCTCGTCCTCAACCGGGGCCGCGCGGGCCGGCTGCTGGACGGCGAGCAGCTCACCCCGGCCGCCCTGATCGCGGCCGCCTCCCACGGCTCCCCCGCTCGAACGGAGAACTCCCGATGACCGCCACCGCGCCCACGACCTCACCCCCCACCGCCGAGCGGACCGCGTCCGCGCGTCCACGACGACTGTCGCCGCAGCGGCTGATCGGCACCCACGGGCTGCTGGTGCTGCTCGTCGTGCTGGTGATCGCGTTCAGCCTGGCGCTGCCCGACACCTTTCCCACCGCGTTCAACGCCCGCACCATCCTGGCCGACAAGGCCGCCGTGGGGTTCATCGCGCTGGCCGTGATGGTGCCCATGACAGCCGGGCAGTTCGACCTGTCGGTCGGCTATCTCCTCGGACTCACCCACATCCTCGCCGTCGGCCTCCAGGTGCGGGCCGGGCTGCCCTGGCCGCTGGTCGTCGTCGTGGTGCTCGCCGTCGGCGCGCTGGTCGGGCTGGTCAACGGGCTGCTGGTGGAAGTGGCGAAAATCCACTCGTTCATCGCCACGCTCGGCATGGGCACCATCTTGTTCGGGGTGTCCAACTGGTACACCCAGGGACAGCAGGTCACCGGCCGGCTCTCAACCGCGTTCCTGCGGCTGACGGCCACCGAGGTGGCCGGGATACCGATCGCCGCGCTCTACGTCGCCGCCGTCGCGCTCGTGCTGTGGGTGGCGTACGAGTTCCTGCCCGTAGGGCGCAGGATGTACGCCCTGGGCGCCAACCCCCGGGCCGCCGCGCTCACCGGCATCTCCGCCCGCCGCTACACCACCGGGGCGTTCATGCTCTCCGGTGTCCTGGCGGCCTGCGCCGGTGTGCTGGTCGCTTCCAAGCTCCAGGTCGGACAGGCCAACATCGGCCCGGAGTTCATGCTCCCCGGCTTCGTCGGGGCCTTCCTCGGCTCCACCTCGGTACGCCCCGGCCGGGCGAATGTGTGGGGCACCGTCCTCGCCGTCCTGGTCCTTGCCGTCGGCATCTCCGGTCTGGAACAGCTTGGCCAGGCCTTCTTCGTCGAACCCCTCTTCAACGGCGGCACGCTGGTGCTCGCGGTCGGCCTGTCCGGCTTCGCCCAGCGGCGGCGCATCCGCGCCACCGCCGCCACGGCCGCGCGGGCCGCGTCCGCACCGCCCGCCTCCGAATCCTCGGCCGTGGAACCGTCCCCCTCCGCCACCCCCACCGGGAGTTCCTGATGCGCACGTACCGCTCTGCCAGACCACTCGCAGCCGGGCTGGCCGCCGGCGCCATGCTCCTCCTGGCCGGCTGCTCCAGCACCTTGGGGGACTCCTCCGGCGGAGGTGACGGCGGCAAGGACCAGTCCGCCTCCGGCTCCTGCTCGCTCTACCCGGCCGCCCGCAAGTCCTTCGACAAGGCCGAGTCCCTGCCCACCTCCTGGACCGGCCCGACCACGGGGCCGAAGGCGGCAGGCGGCAAGTTCGTCGTCTACGTCTCCACCGACGAGCGCAACGGCGGCGCGCACGGCGTCGGCCAGGGCGTGCGGGAGGCCGCCAAGGCCATCGGCTGGCGCTTCCAGCTCATCGACGGCAAGGGAACGGTCTCCGACCAGGCGGCCGCGCTCAACCAGGCGGTCGCCCTGAAGCCGGACGGCATCGTGCTCGGCTCGGTCGACGCCGCGGGTCAGAAGGACGCCATCCGCCGCGCCACCGCCCAGGGGATCGAGGTGGTCGGCTGGCACTCGGCGGCCCGGCCAGGGCCCATCGCCGACCCCGAGGTCTTCACCAACCTGTCCACCGACCCCGCCGTGATCGGCCGGGCCACCAGCGACTGGGTGATCGCCACCTCGCACTGCCGGGCCGGCGTGGTGATCCTCACCGACTCCCAGTACGAGATCGCCCGATTGAAGGCGGACGCGATGCGCAAGCGCATCAAGGAGTGCGGCGAGTGCTCGATGCTGGAGACCACCGAGGTGCCGATCGCCGACGTCTCCCAGCGCATGCCGCAGCTCATCACCTCCCTCGTGCAGCGGTACAAGGGCAAGCTCACCCACGTCATCGGCATCAATGACGGCTACTTCGACTACACCGCCTCCTCGCTGCGCTCCGCCGGTGTCCAGCCGGACCGGCTCCACTTCGGTGGCCAGGACGGCACCAAGGCCGCCTTCCAGCGCATCGCCTCCGGCGACTACCAGCAGGCGACCGTTCCCGAGCCTCTGAACCTCCAGGGATGGCAGGCGGTCGACGAGCTCAACCGCGCCTTCACCGGAAAGAAGCCCAGCGGCTTCGCCCCGCCCGTGCACGTGGTCGTGGCCGGCAACGTCCACAAGGCCGGTGGCGACGAGGGCAGCTACGACCCCCCGAACGGCTACCGCGACAGATACCGGGCCATCTGGGGCCGCTGAACCCCGCCGAACCCCGTACGTCTTCTCACAGGGAGCACACAGCACGATGACGCATGGCACGAACGCCACGAGCGCCGGGACCGAGCCCGACTTCGCCTCCAACATCTCCTTCCTCGGCCACACCGATCAGGGCAACCGCGCCGACGGCGTACAGGTGATGGTCCACCGCGGCCACGCCTTTGTGGGCCACATGTTCTCCAACGGCGTGACGGTGGTGGACGTCCGCGACCCGCGCACCCCCGAGCCCGTGGCGTTCCTGTCCGCCCCGCCCGGCACCTGGAGCATCCATCTGCAGACCGCCGACGACCTGCTGCTGGTCATCAACGCGGCCAACCTCTTCGCGGCGCAGAGCTTCGCGGACGAGTCGGCCTACTACGGCCGCTCCGTCGGAGCGGCCGCCGCCCGCTCCGGCGGGCACAGCGCCGGGATGCGCGTCTACGACATCAGCGAACCGGCGCGCCCCCGGGAGATCGCGTTCATGCCGGTCGACGGCGTCGGCCTGCACCGGCTGTGGTACGTCGGAGGCCGCTGGGCCTACGCCTCGGCACTTCTGGACGGCTACACCGACTACATCTTCCTCACCATCGACATGAGCGATCCGGCCCGGCCCCGGCCGGTGGGCCGCTGGTGGCTGCCGGGGATGCACGCCGCGGGCGGCGAGAAGCCCGGCTGGGACACCGGGCGCTGGCGGTACGGTCTGCACCACGCCGTCGTCGCGGGCGACACCGCCTACGGCTGCTGGCGGGACGGCGGGCTGACCCTGCTGGACGTCTCCGACCGCGCGGCGCCCGAACTCATCACCCACCGCAACTGGGCACCGCCCTTCGGCGGCGGCACCCACAGCGCGCTCCCGCTGCCCGACCGCGACCTTCTGGTGGTGGCCGACGAGGGCATCGCCGACAACTGCGCCGACGGCCTCAAGCACACCTGGATCTTCGACATCCGGCAGCCGGACAACCCCGTCAGCATCGCCACCCTCCCCACCCCCGACGAGACCGACTACGTCGCCAAGGGCAGCCACTTCGGTCCGCACAACCTGCATGAGAACCGGCCGGGCTCCTTCGTCAGCAGCGACCTGATCTTCGCCACCTACCAGAACGCCGGAGTACGGGTCTTCGACATCAGCGACGCCTTCCGGCCGCGGGAGACCGGCGCCTGGGTGCCCCCGGCCCCGCGGCGGATGTACGACGTACGGCCCGGCCGGCCGCAGGTCATCCAGAGCTGCGATGTCTTCGTCGACCCGGACGGCGTGATGTACGTGACCGACTACAACGCGGGGCTGTACATCCTGCAGTACGACGGGGAGTGAACGTGGCCGACACGGCAACCCTCGGCGCGCGCCCCAGCGCGCCGGGGGGCCTGCTGGACCAGCTCGGTTCGATCGTCGGCGGGCACCATGTGCTCAGCGACCCGGACCTGACAGCAGGCCACGAAACCGACTGGACGGGGCGCTTCACCGCACCCACCCCCGTCGTCGTCCGCCCCCACAACGCGCACGAGGTGGCGGCGGCGCTGCGGGCCTGCGCCCAGTACGGCGTCCCGGTGGTCCCCCAGGGCGGCAACACCGGCCTGGTCGGTGGCGGCGTCCCCCGGCACGGTGAGGCCGTGCTCAGCACGACGCGGCTCGCCGACCTGGAGCCGGTGGACCAGCTCTCGGGCCAGGTGACGGTGGGCGCCGGCGCCACCCTGGCCGCCGTGCAGCGGCATGTGCGGGAAGCCGGCTACGACGTCGCCGTGGACCTGGCCGCCCGCGACAGCGCCACCATCGGCGGGATGGTGGCCACCAACGCGGGCGGGCTGCGGGTGCTGCGCTGGGGGCCGATGCGCGGTCAGGTCGTGGGTGTCGAGGCGGTCCTCGCGGACGGCCGGGTGCTGAATCGGCTCTCCGGGCTGCCCAAGGACAGCTCCGGCTACGACCTGACGCAGTTGCTGGTGGGCAGCGAGGGAACACTCGCGGTGATCACCCGGGTGCGGCTGCGGCTGATCCCGCTGTTCACCGACCGGGTCACCGTCCTGCTCGCCCTTCAGGACACCGCCGCCGCCCTGCGGGTGCTGGCCCTGGTACGCGGCAGCGTGCCCTCGCTGGATTCGGCCGAGATCACCTATGCGGACGGCCTGGAGCTGGTCCACAAGCACCTCCGGCTCCCCGCGCCGTTCCGAACCCGGGCTCCCTACCCGGTCCATCTGCTGCTGGAGTGCGCGGCCCAGCGGGACCCCGCCGACGACCTGATCGAGGCCCTGGAGCGCAGCCCCGACCTGCTGGACTCCGCCATCGCCACCGACGAGCAGGCCCGGCGCGCCCTGTGGGCGTACCGCGAGGGCCACACCGACGCCGTCAACGCCGAAGGCGTGCCGCTGAAGCTGGACGTCGCGGTCCCGCTGGAGGAGCTGGCGAGCTTCGAGCAGGAAGTGCGCGGGCTGACGGCCCACCATGCACCCGGGGCCCGGCTGGTGCTCTTCGGCCACCTCGCGGAGGGCAACTACCACGTCAACATCCTCGGCGCCGGGGACAGCGACGCCCAGTTGAGCGATGCCGTGCTGCGGGCCGTGGCCCGCCGGGGCGGCACCATCTCCGCCGAACACGGAATCGGGATCGCCAAGGCGCGGTGGCTGTCCCTCACCCGCGCCGCGGTCGACCTGGACCTGGCCGCCGTCACCAAACGTGCTTGGGACCCGGACACGCTGCTCAACCCGGGCGTGCTCTTCTCGACGGACCCCGCCTGAGCCGTGGGGACGCCGGACGGCGCTTCGCCGCCACGAAGTGCGGAGGGCGCCGCTGCGCTACGTGGGCACCTCCGCGAGCAGCACGCCGCGCATGTGGAAGTGGGTGGGGTGGTAGTAGTTCTCGGAGAAGTTGATGTAGTTGTCGTCGATGTCGTAGGCCCAGCGGTGTTCCCGCAGCAGCGGTGTGCCTTCGGCGATGTCGAGGAGTTCGGCTTCGTGGGGTGTGGCGAGCCAGGCGCTGACCTCGTACTCGATGCGGCGGGTGTGGTGGCCGCGGCCTCTCATGACGGCGTCCAGGCTGGAGTCGCGCAGACGCTCGGCGTCGAAGTCGGCGAGGGCCCGGGGCAGGTGATTGCCGAGGAGCGCGATCGGTGTGTCGCCGGCCAGGCGGAGCCGGTCCAGGGCCACCAGCTCCGTACCGACGGGGAAGCCGGTGCGCTCGGAGAGGGCTTTGTCGGCGGTGACCGTCTGCCAGGAGATGAGGCGGGTGGCGGGGTCCCGGTGCGCCGACTTCAGATCGGCGTACAGGCTGGGGCTCGTCAGCGAGGAGTAGTCGAGTGTGGGGGCCTTGCTGATTCGAGTTCCGACGCCGGGGACGCGGCTGAGGATGCCCCTGTCGATGAGCTGCTCGGCGGCACGGCGGACGGTGGTGCGGCCGACTCCGAAGGCGTGGCAGAGTTCCGGTTCCGGTGGCAGGAACTGGCCGGGATGAATGACGTTGCGCCGTAGCGCGTCTTCGATCTGGTGCACGACCTGGGTGTAGAGCGGTATTCCGCTGCTGTGGATGACAGGACGGAAGCACTGGGAGAATTCGATGCGTTCGTCGGCCACGCTGAGTCTCGTCCTTCCCCGGGGCGTCACTGGGTGGTACCCGGCGCCGGGTTGGATGGTAGCAGGCTGTGAGCACCGGGTCGGCGGTGCTCACCGCCTGCGGGACGGGTGATGGGCGTCAGTGGTGGGAGGTGCGCCAGAAGTCCTCCCAGTCGGACTTGGTCCGGTAGTCACTGAGCAGGTCGGTGGCGCGCAACGGGGCCATCTGCTCGAGGTAGTTCTTGATGTGTGAGGGGTCGTTGGGTGGCGGAACCTTCGCGTTGGTGGAGGGCTTGCCGTCGGCGAGCTGGAGGGCGAAGCCCTCCTGGGTGAGCATGTAGTGGATGTAGAGCTTGGCGGTGTTGGGGCTCTTGGTCTTGGCCGCGTAGGCGATCGCCGACGGGAATGCCTGGAGGGCGTTGGGTCTCATGCCGTCGCAGATGGCCAGGTGGTAGCCCTTCTGGGCGACGTTGCGGAACTTCGCCATCGATATCGGGCCGAAGCTCGGGGTCTTCTGGCCCGGCGCGCCGACGGCCTCGGAGACCTCCTCGTCGGTCTGCGTGATCTTTGGTTGGTTCGCCGCGAATCGCTTGAGCCATTCGTGCGCCGCGTCCGGCTGGTCGGTGGACAGGTCGGTGCCGTACTGCTGCTTGTAGGCGGCGCGCAGCGCGTCGTCGTCGTTGCGGGCGAGGGAGTTGAACCAGTACGGGTACTTGGGGTTGCTGAGCGGGTCCGCGATGGCGACGCGACCGGCGAACTCGGGGTCGGTGAGCTGCCAGATGTTGGACACCGGGCAGTGGGAGTAGGTCTTGTTGTTGTAGACCCAGCCCATGGGCCCGTAGTGGACGGTCAGCGGGTACCGGTCCTCGGGTTTGATCGAGTTCTTGAGGTCGCCGGGCACCCAGTTGACGAGCACGCCGCGCTGGAGCAGTTCCACGGCGTAGGTGGGCAGGTCTTCGTTGATGACGACGTCTCCGATGACGTTGCCGGACTGGTTCTCGCGCAGGACTTTGTCGATGGCCCCGAGTTCGACCTTCACGCCCGTGGCCTTGAGGCCGTACTTCTTGGAGAACGCCTTGGCGGTGTCGACGACCTTGCCCGTCTGGTCGTAGACGGTGATGCCGGGCTCGGTCTTCGCGGCCGCGATCAGCGCGTCGAGGTCGAAGCCCTCGGCGGTCTCGTCGGGCTGGGTGCTCTTCTGCGCCAGGGGGGTGGCGGAGGACTCGGTACCGGTGGCCGGGGGTGGGGCGCAGGCGGCGAGGGCGGTGAACAGCGCCGCGCCGGTCACGGCGGCGGCGAGGCGTCCGGCTCTTGATCTGGGCGTGTGCATGGAATCTCCTTGTTCTGGAGCGACCCGGTGGCCGGGCTCAGGCGGAGCGCAGCCGGGATCCTTCGTGCATGGTGCGGGTGATCAGCGGGAAGTCGGCGTCGGCGACGTGGCCGAAATAGTCGGGGGCGAGGAAGTCTCCGTGGGCGGGTTGCTCCACTCCGTCGATGTAGGCGTGGTAGCTGCCGCCGGCGAGTTTCAGCAGGAGGCTGCCCGCGGCGACGTCCCAGGCGTTGGTACCGAAGTTGAAGGTGGCGTCGGCCCAGCCGGCGGCGACATGGGCCAGGCACAGGGCGCCGCTGCTGGTGTTGCGCACAGCGGAGAAACCGCGCACCAGCGCACCGTAGCGGCGCAGGCTGAACTCCTCGTCGGCGGCGAGGTCGGCGGGCATCGGATAGTGGGCGAGGACGGTGGCCTGGTCACTGACGCCGAACCCGCGGGCGTGGATGGGTTTCCCGCCGAGGCGGGCGCCGGTGTCGTCCGCGGTGAACAGGTTGTCCTGTACGGGGTCGTAGATCACTCCGGCGATCACCTCGCCGTCGACGACAGCGGCGATGGACACACACCAGAACGCGATCCCCCGGGCGAAGTTGGAGGTGCCGTCGATCGGGTCGATGTACCAGGTGGGATCGGCTCCGGCCCGGAGCCCGTCTTCCTCGCCGACGACGGCGGAGCCGGGGAAGTCCTCTTCGATGATCTCGCGGATGCGGGCTTCGGCGGCCCGGTCGTACTTGGTCACGACGTCGTGGAAGTCGGCCTTGAGGTCGATGTTCATGTCGTGCCGGAACCCGCTGAGCAGCATCGGAGCCACATCCAGGGCGGCGCGCCGCGCGGTGGCGGAGCAGCGGGCGGACAGCGAGGGCATAAGGGCGATCCTCATCGGGTCGTATGGAGTCCCCCGCCACGTGATGTGGTGGGGCCGTGCAGAGCGGCGCGCAACAGGGCGTGCAGACCGGCGGGGTCGCCGACGGTGTGGTCGGGTTCGGGCCCGCCGCCCGGTGCCGGCTCGGTGCGACGTGAGCGCATCAGGATGGTGGTCCCGGCACCGGCGCGGCGGCCGCAGACGACGTCGCGCCGATAGGTGTCCCCGACGTACCAGGTGGCGCCCGGGGTGACACCGGCGTCGTCGATGGTGTCGAGGAGCAACCGTGGGTCGGGCTTGCGGATGCCGACTTCGTCGCTGAACGACAGTGCGCGGAAGTAGCCGGTCAGGCCGGCCCGGTCCAGGACGCTGCGGTAGGCCGGTCCGGAGATGGTGTTGCTGACGACGCCGACGGCGATCCCGGCGCGGGTGCACTCGACGAGCAGCTCGCGGATGCCGTCGCGTACTGCGCGCTCCTCCCATACCAGGCAGAGTTCGGCGGTGAGGTCGGCGCGGTTCCGGGTGATGTGGTCGAGCAGTGGTCTGCCCCATGTGGGACGGGACAGCTCGGCCCATAGCTCGCTTTGGCTGCGTTCGGCGCCGCCGAGGGTGCTGTCCTTCCAGGATTCGTGGCGAGCGCGGCCTTCGGCGAGATCGCCGGCGACCTGCTCGATCGTGGGCAGGGCGGTGCCGGGGGGCAGGCTGTGGCGCGCGTGGCCGAGCAGGCGGGTGGCGAAGCGCGCCGCCCATCCGGGAGCGGGAAGGGTCTCGACGATCACGCCCCCCATGTCGAGGGCGAGCAGTCGCGGCGGCGGCAGTCCCGGTTGCGGCTGCGTTTGTGGTCGCGGTCGCGGTCGCGGCTCAGGAGAGACCGACACGTTCGCCCTCCGTGTCGAAGACGTGGGCCTCGTGTGCCGCCACGCGCAGCCGTACGTCGTCCCCGGGGCGGCAGGTCGGCGGGACGGATGTGGTGGCGAACAGATGCCGGCCGTCCGCGACCGCTTCGATGGTCCAGTTGCCTCCGGTCGGCAGGATGGCGAAGACGGAGGCGTCGATCGTCAGGGCGTCGGGGGCCGGGGCCTGGGAGGGCGGCTCGATCCGGATGGATTCGGGGCGGATGCCGATCGAGCCGGGGACAGCCGTGGTGCCGTGCAGGCGGGTTTCCGCGAAGCGGTGGGCCGCGGCGATGTGCGGGGTGGGCTCGTCGTCGGTGAACTCGATGATGTTGATCGGGGGGTTGCCGAGGAAACCGGCGACGAAACGGTTGCGGGGTCGGTCGTAGATGTCCGTAGGGGTTCCGATCTGCTGGAGGCGACCGTCGGCCAGCACCGCGATGCGGGTGGCCAGCGTCATCGCCTCCCACTGGTCGTGGGTGACGAACACGATGGTCGAGCGGAAGTCCTGGTGGATGCGCTTGAGTTCGGTGCGCATCTCCAGGCGCAGCCGTGAGTCGAGGTTGGACAGCGGTTCGTCCAGCAGCATCACACCGGGGTTGACGGCCAGCATGCGGGCCAACGCGACCCGCTGCTGCTGGCCGCCGGAGAGTTGGGAGGGGTAGCGGTCGGCGAAGCGGCCGATGCCCATCACGTTCATGACCTCGTCGGCGCGGCGGCCGCGCTCGGTCCGGCCGACCTTGCGCAGCCGCAGGCCGTACTCGGTGTTCTGCCGGATGGTCATGTGCGGCCACAGCGCGTAGCTCTGGAAAACCAGGCCCATCTCGCGACGTTCGGGGGCGACGAACACGCCCTGCTCGACCGAGTCGAGCACGCGGTCGCCGACCGAGATGGAGCCGCCGGTGGGCTGTTCCAGGCCGGCGATCATCCGTAGCGTGGTCGTCTTGCCGCAGCCGGACGGGCCGAGCATGCACATGAAGTCGCCGTCGTTCACGGTGAGATCAAGGCTGTCGACCGCGCTGGCGGTGCTGCCCGGGTAGCGCTTGCTGATGCCCTGGAGCTGGATCGTCGGCATCTGTCACCCACCTAGTCCCCGACCGAGGTCGGTCTTCATCGTTTTCTGGATGGCATAGGTGCCGCCGAAGGCGACGGCGGAGACGACGAGGACCACGCCGTTGGCCGCCTGCGTGTAGCCGTACTCGACAAGCCTGATCGCGAAGGTGGTGAGCACGTCCATGCCGGGGACCGCGAGGATCACCACCAGGCTCAGGCTGCGGACACCGGCGATGAACGGCATCAGCACACCGGTCGCCAGAGCGCGTTTCTGGATCGGCAGCACGACATGGGCCATGCGTCGCCACCAGCCGGCGCCCGCGACCTGGGCGGCCTCCTCCGGCTCGGGACCGAGCTGCATCATCGACGAGATTCCGGCCCGGGTGGCGAACGGCATCTGCTCGACCATGTAGATCAGCACCAGGAGGGTGCTGGTGCCGTACAGGGCCGGGATCGGTCCGCGGTCCACCGCGAACAGCGACAGGTACGCCACCGCGAAGGCGATGCCGGGCACGAGGTAGGGCAGGAAGGTCAGTTGCCGCAGTGTGGTACTGAGCAGCCGGCTGGGGGAACGGACGACCACGTAGCCGACGAGCTGGCCGAGCACACCGGCGGCTACCGCGGCGAGTCCGACGATCCAGAAGGTGTTCCAGACCGCCGACCACACGGCCCCACTGACCAGAACGCCGTCGGTGAAGGCCGGCGTGTCCAGCCCGTGGCCGACCCAGTAGTCGAGGGTGAAGTTGTCCGCGGAGAAGTCCGCCGGCCGGCGCATGACCGTGGAGAGCGCCAGCACCCCCAGGGGCACCACGACACTCAGCACGAACGCCAGGCCGCACAACGCGGTGGCGGGTACCCGCCACCGGCCCAGTGCGCGGGTACGGTCCATCGCCCCCTTCCCCCCGATGGTGACGAAGCGCCGGGCCTCCTTCAGGAAGTGCACGTCAACCCAGAGCGAGAGCAGCCCGATCAGGATGATCGCACCGGCGATGACGGCGGCGGCGCCGTCCTCCCGGGTGGATATGCTGCGGTACAGCGAGGTCGCCAGTACGTTGAAGTCCGTGGGCAGGCCCAGGATGTAGGTAACGCCGAACTCACCGAGCACCTTGGCCAGGATCAGCGTCGCGGCCGACACGAGGGCTGGGCGCATCAGCGGCACCACCACGGTGCGCGCCACCGTGCCGTAGCCCGCGCCGAGCATCCGGGCGGAGTCCTCGAGCTGCGGGTCCAGGCGTTTGAGGGCGTTGCCCAGCAGCAGGATGACGAACGGCGTGAAGTACAGCGTGAAGATGATCGTGATCGGCACGCCGCCGTATGCCAGCCAGTCCGGCGGGGTGACCCCGATGGACTCCAGCCATCCGGGCTGGCCGCCCGCGGTGCGGTTCTTGAAGATGGTCGTCCAGGCGAGCGCGAACGCCCATGTCGGCAGCATGTAGGGCACGATGAGCGCGGTGCTGAACCAGCGCCTGCCCCACAGGTCGGTGCGCGTGATCAGCCACGCCAACACCCCGCCCAGGATCAGCGAGAACACCACCGAGCAGGTGCTCACCAGGAGCGTGTGCACCAGCGGACGCCAGAACAGGTCGGCGGCCACCGGCGACAGGAACACCCGCCACAGGTAGTAGGAGGTCGGTGACCCCTCCTGCCGCTGCACGACGACCGTGTCCTTCGGGCTCACGGTGAAGCCCTGCACCAGCATGGTGACGATCGGCACCGCGATCAGATAGCCGAAGAGGATCAGGGCGAGCACCCCGATCGCCGTGGTGGGCCGGCGAAGCCCCACCCGCAATCCATAGCGCAGAGCGCGTCCGCCACGCCCGGGCGGCGGAAGGGGAGGGACGACCGGCGTAGTCGTCTCTGCCGTGGCGGCGCGCGGTGGCGCCTGGGCCTGTCTGTTCACAGCGACGTCCTCGTCTCACTGCACTTGTCAGGACATCTCTTTTTAGAGATGTCCCGTACCGTCGCAGAGGCCCCCTGGCGTGTCAATACCTGCTCGGGCAAAGAGAACGCGCACCTGCGGCCACCCGGCAGGGCGATGGAGGCCCGGGCACGCCCCGACCCGGCGCCCGCCCGGCACGACCGAGGGATATTGCGGCATTCGTGATCGCTTCAATACGATTCCCGCGCGCAACCCCCATATCTGCTCGGCGTCCCCATTCCTACCAAGGAGTAATGTGAGCGCCTCGGCTCTCAGCGCCCTGACCGCACTCACCACCGCGTTCACCCTCGCAACCGGGCCCGTGGCACCGGTGACCGTCACAGCCGCCGTGGAGACTCCCGCGGTGTACGACGACGAGGCCGGTGGCAACGCCGACGCCGACGATCCGGCCGTGTGGGTCGACCCCGACACCCCGGGCCGCAGCATCGTCATCGGCACACTGAAGGAGGCCGGCCTCGACGTCTACGGACTCGACGGCCGGCGCCTGCAGCACATGGCGGCGCCCCAGGCACCGGACGAGGACGCCAAGCCCGGCCGTTTCAACAACGTCGACATCGTCTACGGCTTCGAGTTGGACGGCCGGAAGACCGATCTGGCGCTCGTCAGCGACCGGGGCCGGGACCGCGTCCGCGCCTTCGCCATCGACCCGGCCGCCGTCGCGGCCGGCAAGCCGCCGCTGAAGGACGTCACCTCCGACGACGCCGCTCCCGTGTTCGCCGCGGACGAGGCCGAGGTGGACGACCAGCGCACCTCCTACGGCCTGTCCGCCTTCAGCAAGGACGACCACGCCTACGTGGTGGTGTCACAGCGCGAGGAGACCCGCATGCGCCTGCTGCGGCTGAAGGACCGCGACGGGCGCGTCGGCTACGAGACCGAGGACACCCTCGACCTCCCTGGCACCTTCACCCTGCCCGACGGCAAGGCGTGGACCCCGTGTGCGGACCTCGGTGAGCAACCTCAGGTCGAGGGCATGGCCGTCGACCAGGAACAGCACGTCCTGTACGCCGCCCAGGAGCGGGTCGGCCTGTGGCGCGTCGACCTGGACGACGGGGAGTTCGAGGACCCGGAACTGGTCGACCGCGTACGTGAGTACGGCACGCCGTGGACGTACGACACCGAAGAGGAGGAGTGCGTCCTCGACACGGCCCACGACCCCGGTTTCGGCGGTGAGAACCTGCGGGCCGACGCCGAGGGCGTCACCGTCTACCACGCCGAGGACGGCACCGGGTACGTCCTGGCCTCCAGCCAGGGCGACAACACCTTCGCCGTGTACGAGCGCGACGGCGACAACGACTACGTCGGCTCCTTCCGCATCGGCGACGGCGCGGTCGACGGCGTGCAGCACTCGGATGGCTCCACCGTGGTCAACGTCCCGCTGGGCCGCGCGTTTCCCAAGGGCCTGCTGATCGCCCACGACGGTGAGGCCACGCCCGCCGACGGCGACCGGGCCGGCACCGGCTTCAAGTTCGTCCGGTGGGACGCCCTCGCGAGCGCCTTCTCCGAACCGCTGACCGTCGACACCGAGTCCTTCGATCCCCGCGACGCGAACTGACCGCCTGACCTCCGGCGGGATCCGGCTCGGTGGCGAGGCCACCGAGCCGGACACGGTCAATGGACTTGGCTCCGGTGCATGGACCCCCTGTCCTACGAGGCGGCCGACGTTTCCCGGGCAGCGGTCCGTTCGGCCGTGCCGCCACCGCCGGTGCGCACTCCGCCGTGCGGGGACCGCGCGGCGGAGTGGTCGGTTTCGAACTTCCCGTCCCGTAGTTCGAAGCGCTCGGGCAGCGAGCAGCCGATCGCCGGGGTGACCAGCAGGCTTACCGCGACGGGTGCGGGGTCGGTGCTCGCCGTCGAGAACTCACAGATGGCCCCCCGCCCGGTGACCGGGAACCAGAACCAACTGTCCACCGCGCCGACCCGTACCTGGTCCGACAGCACGAGCCGCCCGTCCTGCCGGACGAAGACCTTCAGCCGGACGGTGGCTCTCAGCGGGGCGGCGGTGGAGCGGATGGCGGTCAGGGTGAACTTGACGCCCTCGTCCGCGTCCAGGACCGCGGACGCGATCTGCCTGGTCTCGGCCTCCTTCCCGCCGCCCGTTCCGCCGCGGCGGGGTGCGGCCTCGGTGGTTTGGGCCGGGGCGGCCAGCGTGGCGACGGTCGCCGCGGCAGTGGCCAGCACCACGCCGCCGCGCACCAGCGCGCTCGCAGGTATCGGCATCTTTCCTCCTCGATGCTCATACGTCTCATTCGCGCATGAATGCCACCTTTTTCCTTCCACTCGGCCACACCCGGCCACAGAAAAACCGCCCGGATCACCCGTTCGCGCAAGGTGTCATCCGATCGGACCGCAGAACAACACAGGCTGCTCAGCTCCGCCCTCGCGCTGTGGGCGGACGGCCCGGCTCCCGGGGCGGCAGGGAAACCTGCCGCGTGCTGTGAGGACGGGTATCCGCAAACGAGCGGACAGCGGCGGGCAAGGCGGGAGGGGGTGCGGCCGGAGGCAGACGGGTCACCCCGCGAGGGCGTGCGCGAGAAGGGTCTCCGCTGCTGCCCGTGCGTGCCGGCCGTAGTCCGCCTCGCCCAGCACCATGGCCCGGCTGGCCGCCCCGTCCGCCAGGGTGACCAGCTGTTCGGCGAGTGCGGCCGGTTCACGGCAGCCCAGCTCCGTCACCAGTGCGGTGACCAGCTCCACCATCCGCAGTTTCTGCTCGCGGGCGTAGGAGTGGACCGGGCTGTCCGGATCGGGGAACTCCACCGCCGCGTCGATGAACGGGCACCCGCGCACCGGTGCCGCCTCCGGCACGGGCTGGTCGAACAGCCCGAGAATCCGCTCCCGCGGAGGGATGTCCTCGCGGGTCAGCACGCCCTCCAGGGTCGCCCCCGACGAGGCGAGGGCCTGGAGGTGGGCGATCACCAGGTCGTTCTTGGTCCGGAAATGCACGTAGAGCGTCCGCTTGGACACCGGTGCCGCCTCCGCGACCTGCTCCATACCGGTCGCGTTGATCCCCTGGACCGCGAACAGCCGGGCGGCGGCGGCCAGGATGCGCTCCCGCCCGCCACGCCCGCGCCCCCCGGAGGCCGTAGTCGTCGCGCTCATGCACCAAGTATACGCCTGCGTTTACCTCGGCGGGCGGCGTCTGCTAGGGTCCGCCACACCCGCAAGGTAAACGGATTCGTTTACATCGTTGCTGTCGAGGAGTGATCCATGAGCCTGCCGGCCCCCACCGAACTGAGCGGCTGCGCGGAGAAGCTGATACGCGGTCGTCATGCGACCCGAGCGTTCCGTCCGGACGCCGTGCCCGAGGACACGATGCGCGCGATCTTCTCGCTGGCCGGCGCCGCGCCGTCCAACTCCAACGCGCAGCCGTGGCGGGTGGAGGTGGTCAGCGGCACCGCGCGGGAGCGACTGGCGGACGCCTTGCAGGCGGCACACGCCGCACACCGCACCTCGGTGGACTTCCCGTATTCCGAGGACATGTACACGCAGGTCCACAAGGCCCGCCGGACGGCGTTCGGCGCCCGCCTGTACGGAGCACTGGGCATCAGCCCCCACGATCACCAGGCACGGGCGGCCTACGACGCGCAGAGCCTGCGCTTCTACGGCGCGCCGCACGCCGCGTTCCTGTTCGTCACCGGAGACGGCGGGCCCCGGCTCGCCGCCGACGCCGGCGCCTACATGCAGACACTCCTCCTGGCGATGACCGCATACGGCGTGGCGAGCTGCCCCCAGGGACTGCTGAGCTTCCACGCCGACACCGTCCGCACCGAACTCGCAGTCAGCACAGGGCGACTGCTCGTCGGCATCTCCTTCGGCTACGCCGACGAGGCCGCGCCCGTGAACCACATCACAACCGAACGGGCTCCACTCGAAGAAGTCACCACCTTCCACGGCTAGGGTCAATGCCGGTGACTTTGCTGGGTGGTGGTCTACTTCGTGCCGGCCATGTGCCTGTTCTCGGGGCAGGGCTACGAGGAAGTGGCCCGGTTGCCGACGCAGGGGCTGGAGCGGGTGCGACGGTGGGAGAAGCCGTGGCGGTGCCGACGACAGCCGCGATCGGCCGGCCCCGGCGCAGGCTGGGGCCGGAGCCTTCGGCACCGTCTTCGGTGTACCGGACACCGCAGCCAACGGCTCGTTCTTCGGCGGGCCGGGCTCGAGCCGTGGGCAGCAGCGCGGCACGCATCCGGCAGTGCGTACCCCCAGGCCAGGGTTGCAGCGCTGGTGGAATACGGGACGCACGCGGTGTTCGCCGCGGCGGCAGGTCCCCTTTCGTCCCGAACAGCACCTGATTCCCGGCCTGCTGGGTCGGCTCGGGCCGGGGACGCTGGTGATGGCCGACCATGGCATCACCGGCTTCGAGCCGTGGCGGGCCGCCACGGACACGGGAGCGGACCTGTTGTGGCGCGTCCACGAGAACATCGCGCTCGCGGTCCTTGCAGCCTTCGATGACGCGATCCCCCGTGCCCACCGCCGATTGCGGCGGAGCGGGGGTGTCGCAGCAGGCGGGCCATGCCGGCAGGGCTGGTGTGCGCACCGGGTGGGTGCGCACCAGAGGTACGCGGCCCACCAGCGGTGGGTGCCGGGCGGGCGGCGGATCCCCGGCCGGGGCGGATTCGTACGGCTCGCGATGCACCGCCACTGCGGGCCGGGTTGGGAACGGGGCGGCTGTGCCTGGCGGGCACTGCCGCCCTGCCGAACGCGGCCGGCCCTACAGCTCGATTGACCATCGCTTTAACTGCAACTAGTCTGGTTCCAGTTAATCGGTGGCGATGAGGCGATGACAGGAGCAGGAGTTGGCGGGGCTCAGCAGCAGGAGCGCGGTCGCGATCCACGCGCTTGCGATGCTGGCGCACCGGCGTGGGGGCTCGTTGACTTCCGCGGAGATCGCGGACAGCCTGGACAGCAATCCAGTCCTCGTGCGGCGCATCCTCGGACGCTTGCGAGACGCCCACCTGGTGCGGTCCACCGAGGGCCGGGGTGGCGGCTGGTCCCTTGCCCGCAATCCGCGGGACATCACGCTCTACGACGCGTACGCCGCCGTCGAGGGGGGCCGGATCTTCTCGCGGCACACCCGTCCGCCCAGCGGGGCGTGCGAGGTCGGACGCAACATCGGCGACCTGCTTGACGCGGAGTTCCAGAACGCGGAGCGGGCTCTGGAGCAACAGCTCGGCAGGACGACGATCGCCGGCCTGCTGCAGCGGATACTGGCCTACGACAGCGAAGTGAAGGATCACTGATCCATCGGTGGCGCACGCACGCCCTGCGCCCCGACGCACAACTTAACTGTAACTGACTTAGTTGTAGTTTGTTCCGGGGGCGGGTCCGAACCCTCCCGGCTCCCGATGCCGGCGGCCGCACGATGCGTGCACCACGGCTCGAACACCTACGCGCCAGGACTCGAACACCTACGCGCCAGGAGGAGAGCGATGCCTCAGGAATCCGAAGCAGTCGCGAGCGCCGAGGCTCGCGGCCCGGCAACCTACGACCTCGTGGTCAGGCGCGCACATGTCTTCGACGGCCACCAGACGCTCGCCGGTCTCTACGACGTCGCCATCAACGGCCAGGAGATCGCATCCGTCTCGGCCGAGCCGCTCAGGGGCGGACAGGAGGTGGATGCGGCCGGAGGATGGGTCATGCCGGGCCTGATCGACACTCATATCCACGTCTACGACGTGCGCTCCGTCTCCGATCCGGACTCGATGCGGGCCTTCGAGGAGAACGAGCTCCCCGAAAAACTCGGGCTGTTCCTCGACCACGGGATCACCACCATCAAGTCGGTGGGCGATCCGACCGGCGGAATCCTGGACACGCGGGCCGGAATCGCCGCAGGCACACTGACAGGCCCGCGACTGCTGGCAACCGGCTGCGGCATCACCGGACGCGACGGGCACCCCGCCGCCACGGTCTTCAGCGACAACCCCTGGGCGCGCGAACGCTTCACGGGAGAGGTCGACAGCGTGCAGCAGATCCGCGACCTGGTGCACCACCTCGCTGACCGCAAGGTGGACGCGATCAAACTCCTGTCGGAAGGCGCGTGCGCACACTCTGGCGGGCCGAAGTACCTCTGGCGCAATCCCGCCTTCCCGGATGGTGTCGAGTTGGAACGGCTTCCCCTCGATCTCCTGCGGGCGGGTATCGAGACCGCACACGACCGGGGCCTTCGGGTGACCGTCCACACCACCCAGCAAGCCGCGGCACGCGAGGCGATCGAGGCCGGGGCGGACGGCCTGGAGCACGGTGTCACCATCGAGCCCCTCACCGACCACTCGCTCATCGACCTGATGCTCGAACACGACATCACCTACACACCCACCCTGTGGATCGACGATGCCCACCCGGACGCCCGTCGGAATCTCAAAAGGGTCGCTGACGCCGGCGTGCACATCGCGCTGGGCAGCGACACCTTCAGCGGTCGGGGCCTGTTCGGAGCCAACACTCTGGAAGAGGCCCGACTCATGGTGGCGGCCGGGATGACACCCACCCAGGTCCTGGCCGCAGGCACCAGCGGCGCGTCACGGCAGTGCGTCCGCCCCGACCTCGGCACGGTGGCCCCCGGCAGACGCGCCGACCTGCTCGTACTGAACACCGACCCCACAGCGGACATCGGCAACCTCCGCGACCTCAGCACGGTGATCCTCAACGGCGAACTCGTCATCGACAGGCGCCAGGTGCACTGATCACGAGCCTTGTCAACGCCGGCCGGGCTTGATCATGGCCTAGACCTCCGGTGCCGTGGAGCTGTCCAGGAACACACCGCACACCACACGCAGGTCCTCGTGTCCCACCGTAATGCCCGGCTGACCGTTCACGGCAGGCGGCTGCTGATCGAGCGTGTCCGTTCGGGCCGTCCCGCCATCCCTGCTGATATACACGACCCATCACGTCATGATCCGTCAGGGGTTGCCGCCCGGGCTGGCGCTGCAGGGTGCCCCGTTGTGGACGCAGGATGGCCAGCGGAGGCCGGCATGCCGCCTGCGTTGTACATCCGGGTGCCGGCCCCGTCGTCCACGGCTGGACCGCCCCGCGGTCGGCGTCTCCCAGGCCCGCGGTTCCTCCCGGGTCAGGAGCTGCCCCGGAAAGCGCCTGCTCGCAGGGGCTTCGATCAGCGACGCGGCCGCGCCGCGAGCATCGCGTCGTGAAGCTCTTCGGGGCCGGGAACGGGCGGCAGCGGCGACGCCGACACCTCAGGGCGACAGGAGTCGAGCAGCAGGGCGACCAGGCGCTGCCAGGCGCCGGGGGCGACGTGGCGGGTGGAGGACAGAACACCGGTGTTGGCCATCAGGAACAGGATGACGTCACTGCTGGTGATCTCGGGGCGCAGGCGGTGTTGTTGCTGCGCGCGGCGGATCAGGGCGTCCAGGGCCTCTATGGCGCGGGAGCGTGGCTCTTCCATGGCCGGTGAGTCGGGAAAGCAGGCGGTAAAGGCCTCGGTGACGGCGCGGTCGGCGGCCTGCATGGCGCAGATCCGCTCAACGAAGCCCTTGAAGCCTTCCCAAGGGTCGGGGTTGAGCATCGCCTCCTCGGCGAGGCGGGCCAGGTCGGTCATGCGGTCGGTCAGCACCGCCTCGATCAGGGCCTCCCGGTCGGGGAAACGCCGGTAGAGCGTGGCGATGTTGACTTCCGCCTGCCGCGCGACGTCCTCCAGGGGCGCGCCCAGTCCCCGCTCGGCGAACACGGTACGGGCAGCCGCCATGATGCGCTGCCGGTTGGCCTCGGCGTCCCTGCGCAGCCTTCGGCCCTGCTCGGATCCCATGGCCTGGATTCTACAAGTGAAGGTGGTACTGCGGTTTCTGGTAGCTTGAGCCCAACAAACCGCAGGGTCCCCTTCACTTACGAAACGAGTGTGCCGTGCCCGTCGTTCTGTGGGTCGCCCAGGCCCTCCTCGCCGCACTGTTCACCGCCGCCGGCGGGATGAAGCTGGCCATGTCCCCGGACGCCCTGATCCCACTCATGCCGTGGGTCGAGGACTTCCGCCCCGAGACCATCAAAGCGATCGGAGCACTGGAAGTACTCGGCGCGGTGGGGCTCATCCTCCCCCGCGCCACGAACATCGCCCCGGCGCTCACACCAGCCGCCGCGGCCGGCCTCGCCGTCATCATGGCCGGCGGCGCGGTTGTACACGTCACCCGAGGTGAATACCCCCACGGCATCGGCAACATCACCGTCCTCCTGATCGCTGCGCTGACCGCCTGGGGAACACTTCGCTCCCTCCCCTGATCCCTCACATCCCCTCAGGACACCGGGATGGCCGAGTCACGTCCGCTGGAGTGGCCGCATAAGCGGCAACACCCGAAGGCCGAGTTCGGCCAACAGAGTCAGCCTGGTGGGCAGCTGCCCGGCCGGCCACGTGAGTACGCCGCCGGGCCGTGCGGCGGCGGTGCGCAACCGCTCCCGCCACCTGCGCACCGGCGGCGAGCCGTACCCCGCGCCAGACACCCTCACCGTGTCCGACGACCAGAGAACGGAGACCGGCGGCCCGGCCGGCACGCCAGACGATCGCCCCCCCCGGGCGTCGGCGATCCCGCCCACCCCTCCCCCGCCGACACCCTCGCCCGGCGCCACCGCCACGCACACCGCCTGCCGAGGCGGGTGAGCACCTGGCCGTGCGGGCCGCGCTGCTGGACGGCACCTACCTCGAGGTCGCCGGGCGGGTGCCGGCCAACTCTCAGATCGTGTTCGACGACGGCGGGCGGCTGCACTACGCCGCCCTGGAGCCTGAGCCCGAACCGGCCTCCCTGCGCGAGCTGCGGAAGGCGGTGGAGGCCATGCTGCCCCGTGTCGATCTGCCGGGGGCGCTGCTGGAGGTGTTCTCGTGGACCGGCGCCGACCACGCGTTCACCTCGGTCACCGGCGGCGAGGCGCGGTTGAAGGACCTGCATGTGACGGTCGCCGCGCCGCTGGTCGCGCACGGCTGCAACGTCGGCCGCACCCCCGTCATCGGCGCTGCCGACCCGCTGAAGTACGGCCGTCTGTCCCACGTCGACCAGACCTATCTACGGCTCGCGAGTACCGGGCGGCGCATGCCACCCTGATCGATGCCCAGGCGTCCATCCCGCTCGTGCAAGTCTGGGGCGGCGGTCCGGTGGCCTCCGTGGACGGCATGGAGGACCAGATCGGCGCCCTCGGCCTGGTCCTCGACGCGCTCGTGCTGTTCAACACCCGGTACGTGGACGCCGCGGTCAACCAGCTGCGGGCGGACGGCTTCGACGTCCACGACGAGGGCGTCGCCCGCCTCTCCCCGTTCGTGCGGCACCACATCCACATGCTGGGCCGGTACTCGTTCCAACTTCCCGAGTTGCCCGGCGGTCTGCGGCCGCTGCGGGACCCGGACGTTGCCGGCGACGAGCGACGATGACATTGGCCGTATCTCGTCTGCCGTCCCACGACCCCACACAGGCTTAATGATGCTCCCGCACCACGCACTGCGCGGATGGTTGTGACAGCAGCACGGGGGGACCATGGATCACACAGGCGGCATCGGCGTACCACCTCCCGGGACACCTCACGGGCTTCCGCCACAGATTCCGCCCCGGCCCCCGTCTCAGCCGCCTCCTCAGATGCCGCCGCCTCCCCGCAAGGGAAAGCCGCTGGAACTCCGGGTCCAGCGGCAGATCATGTGGGTGGGTTGGGCGGCGGTTCCGGTGCGCAATATCAGCTGGGTCGAAGTGTTCAAGTCGAAGCCCGACTGGGGCAAGGCCGGCGTCTACTTCCTGCCGTTGGTGGTCTTCACCTTCTTGGTCTCCGCCCAACTCGACTCCACGGACGGGGGCGGCGGGGTCAGCGGCCCTGTCCCGAGCGTCCTGACCCTGTTCAACCTGGTCGTTGTCTGCGCCGTCCTGCTCCGGTCGAGGAAGCCGGTGCTGGTCGTCGAGCTGAACAGCGGTTCCAGGGTGGTTTTGACCCGGCCGACCATGGATGAACTGCGGGCGGTCGCCGGGCAGATCGTGTACGCGATCGACCACCCGGAATACGAGTTCTTCGCCGTCCTTGAGCAGTACAACACCACGAACAACTTCGGTTCCGTCGTCCACATGAACGGCGGCAGGGGAAACACGGGGATCAGACTATGAGCGACACATCGAACAACTTCGGTTCCATCGTCAACATGAACGGCGGCAGGGGAAACACGGGGATCAACCACGGCACCGTCGTCCACAACGACGGCACCGCTCAGGACACCGAGCTGCAGGCCGCCGTGACAGACCTCACCCGCCTCCTCAAGGACCTGCGCCCGGAGCTCACCCCGGACCAGGCCCAGACCCTGGAGAACGCGCTGCCCGCGCTCACCCCCGACCGGGCCGCCCTCCGTGAGCGCGGCGTGATCCTGGCGTCCGTCTCACAGATCGCGGCGACCGTGGGCGAGGTGGGCAGGCCCGTCGTGGAGGCGCTGGGGCGGCTGCTCGCGCTGGTGGGCTGACGCCCTGCCCTGGTGGATACGGTCATGGCCTACGCCGTAGGCAAAGCAGCGAACCCGGGCCTTGAGACAGCGGCCGAGTTCCCACGGCGTCCCCGGCCTGTAGAGCCTCACCGTCTGCTGTCCCCCGGCGCGAGCAGACTCGTGGCCTCGGCGATCGCCTCCGCGCCGAGGGTTCGAGAGTCTCGCCGATCTCGTCGTCCGCGACCGTGGCGAGCGGGCGGGCCTCGCCGAGGCGTTCGGCGGTCTTGCCGAACGCCGATGCCGTACGAGCGGAGGGTGTGCGGGTTGTCGAGCGAATCGAGGAACACGTCCGCCGCTGTACGGACGGTCAACGCCTTCCCGGCGGACAGCTGCACGGCCGAGGGCCCGCCGCCAACAGGCCGCGGGCCCTCCCCATGCCAGGCGTAGCCGAGTCGATTCATAAGCCGCGTCCGGGGCGACCCAACCGCCCTTGTCGCCCGTTCTTTTTGCGCGGCACCAGGACAGCCCCGTGCCCAGCTTCGGTTTTTCTCCCCCCGGCACTTTTCCGACCCGGTCACCCCACCGGCTCCGCCGCCGACTCCGTCGTGATCGTCCCGATCACATCTCACGCATCACGGATCGATCTTGGGCGGAAGCACCAAGGTATCTCCGAGACCATTCAGCAGACCGCGGTCCTGTCGTAGGTCCCGGTGATGCCCTCGTAGGTGTAGACGTCCCAGTCCCCGGGCGCGAGGGTGTAGCAGCGGCTGTCGGGCGCCAGGTTGACGATGACCTGGACCCGCATCGTGTTGCGGCAGGTGTTCTCGAGGTAGACGTAGAAGCCCTCGATGGTGCCGCTGACGCTGCGGGTGACGCAGGCGGGCGCGGTCCCCCCTGCTGCCTGTGCCGGGCTGGCAGCGAATCCACCGGCGAGCGCGGCGGTGGCCGCGCCGACGGTGAGTGCACGTCGGATGTTCATGTAGTCCCTCCTGATCGATCCGATTCCTGAGGTCAGGGCTTCGGCCCTCAGGATGCCCGAGAGCGATGGCACTCGGCCTTGTCATTCCGCGCAGGGTGGTTGCCGATTCGCGCACGCCTTGGGCGGGAGGTGTCTGTAGTCCCGCGGAGGGATCCCGTAGGTGGCGCTGAAGAGGCGGCTGAAGTGGGGGTTGTGGAAGCCCCAGAGTTCGGCGATGGCCTGGATCGGGCGGGCGTTCAGGAGGGGATCAACCAGGTCGAGGCGGCAGCGTTCCAGACGGCGGTGGCGTATCCAGGCGGCCGGTGACGAACTCGCCGCCGTGTTCGGGCGGTCGACCGCCCTTGGGGTCGTAGACCCGTGACGTTGTCGGGCGGCGCAGGACGCGGTCGGATCGCATCCGGCCCAGCACTCCGATCGGCAGGCCACTGAGCAGGTGGGCGATGCGCGGAGCGTCGTATCCGGCGTCCAGTACGACCAGGATGTCGGGGTCGCCGTCGGTCCACTGGCCGGCGGCGACGAGCCGTTCGACGACGTCGCGGATCTGGGCGGCGGTGACGGCGGCGAGGTCTGCTCCGGGCTGGAGCCGGATGGCGTCCAGGACAGCGGTCCAGGAGGTGCGGCCGGTCTCCAGAGCCGCTACGACTGAGTACGGCCGGCCTGGAAGCATCTGGTGCCTGGCGTCGCCGCGGCCGTAGGTGTGGCAGAACGAGCGGTCCGGGCAGGTGGCGGCATCCGGCCGCAGCCATGGGGAGACGTCCACGGCCAGGACGAGTCGGTCGTCCGCTGCCTTCGGCAGCACCAGGCTCGCTGGAGTCCGGCGCAGCCGGTCCACCTCAATGCGGCCATGGTTCAGCGCACCATGGAGAGATCCGTGACCGCGGCGGGGTTCGGGCGCCAGCGCCAGGTCCACCAGCGTCTTCACCGGGCCGTCCGCGCACAGCAATGCGTCCACCAGCTCGAACAGCGCATCTCCCCGTCCGCTCAGGCACTCGTAGAACTCCGCGCGGAAGCGTGACGGCGTCGCGAACGCCTCACGCGCATCCGGCTGTTGCAGCACACTCGTCTCATGGCCCCGGTCTGATCACGCGCATCCTTGGTCGGAGCACGGGATCAGGCCGGGTCCACCGCACCGTCCGGCGAATGCCCAGGTGAGCGACCAAGTTCGAGTCCGATTTCGGACCGGGACGTTAATCGTCAAGCTGAGCTCGTCTTTTAACGTGCGGTCCAGATCCAGCCCAGTGGGGTGAGGCCGAGTGCGCGGGCGACGGATTGGGAAGCGTGGTTGTCTGCGGTGGTGCTGTAGAAGAGCACGGTCTTGTTGCGGTGCTCACGCTGGGACCAGGCGGCTACGACGGTCGGTGCGAGGCGCTTGCCGCGGAAGTCGGGGCGGGTCCAGATGCCCGCCTCTGCGGCGGTGGCGTTCGACGCGGGGGTGAAGCAGATCGACACCGGCTCTCGTTCGTGGACCCCATGGTCCACTCACCCATGCGCCCGTTGATCAGTTCGTTCCACTCGTCGGGCTGCCAGTTGTCCGGCCGGATCAGGTGTGGGGGGGTGCGCCGGCCGTCGGCGGTGGAGACGATGATCGGCAGCGGGGCTGGGTCTGGGACGGCGAGACGGTCCGGGAAGACGAAACACGGGCCGCCCTCGACGGACACCGTCCGGTCGTCAAGGGATGCGACCAGGCAGTGAAGTGCATCGGGTGGACGACCGGGGCTGCGTTGCCGCGCTGGAGCCCGGGAGGACGTCGTGGACAGCGATTCTGGACGCCGCCGCCAGTGGGCACCGTGCTCCGGCTGGAGGTGTCCTACCTGCCGTCCGGCGCCGAGCCGAAGCGGGTCTGGCTGTGGTGGGCCAAGACCGGTGCGGCCGCGGCCGACGTCGACCGTTGCCGGCAGGCGTTCCTGCGACGGTTCGACGTCGAGCACACCTTCCGGATGATGAAGCAGACCCTGGGCTGGACTGCCCCCAGGCTCCGCAGCCCCGAGGCCGCCGACCGGTGGACCCGGCTCGTCGTCGCCGCCCACACCAGCTCCGACTCGCCCGCCCGCTGGTCCAGGACTTAAGACACCCCTGGGAGAAGCCGGCCCCGCCGGACCGGCTCACCCCAGCCCGAGTCCGGCGGGGGTTCAGCAACATCCGTCCGACAGCCGCCTCCCTCCATCGCCTTGAGGAAGACGAAGGAGTCTCCGTCCTGTCGGGGAGCGTCGGGGAGCGCCGCTCCTCGGGTTCACAGCCACGCGTCGACGGCGGCTGCGAGGTCGTCCCGGCCGTCGAAGACGTGCCCGTTCATGCCGATGGCCCGCGCCGCGCGGACGTTCTCCTCGCGATCGTCGACGAAGAGGAAGTCGGCGGGTGCGGCGCGCAGGACGACGACGCAGTGCTGGAAGCCGGCCGGGTCGGGCTTGGCCGCACCGATCTTCCCGGAGAACGCCACGTGGTCGAGGTCGTGCAGCCAGGACTGGGCGGCGAGGAAGGCGTCCGCGTGGTCCGCCGGGATGTTGGACAGCAGGGCGACCCGGGCGCGGTCCCGCAGGGTCCGCACGTAGGCGACCATGCGGTCGTCGACGCGGGACCAGCTGTCGATGTCGGTGAGCCGCAGCTCCTCGATCGTGCCGGCGTCGGCGGGGCGGGACAGCGCGTGCAGTACGTCGGTCCAGTACGTGGACGCGGTGTGCCGGCCGGCGTCGTAGGGCGGGCGATGGGTCCAGTAGGCGGTGGTGAAGGCGTCGAGGGAGGTGTGGCAGCGGGCGGCCATCTTCTCCAGCGCGCCCGGGCGCTGGTGGCGGGTGATGACCCCGAAGAGGTCGAAGAGCACGATGCGGCGGCGGTCGGGGGTCATGAGGGTCGGTTCCCTTGGCTCTCGGGGCGTCGGGTTCAGTGCCGGTCGGGCAGGGCGCGGGCGAGGGAGTTGAGGGCGGCCAGGGTGTCGGGGCCTGCCGGGGCGAGCACGACGCTGGTCGCGCCGGCCGCATGGCGGGCGTCGATCGCCGCGCGGACCTGGGCGGGGGTGCCGGCGATGCTCAGCTCGCGGACCCAGGCGGCGGGCATCGTCCGGGCGAAGTGCCCGGCGTCGGGGCTGGCGGCGCGGTGTGTGCGCAGTTCCTCGGCGAAGGACAGGGGCGCGATGTGCGCGGCCCACTCCGGTTCGCCGACCGACTCCAGGACGGCGCGGACGCGGGCCAGGGCGGCTTCCTCGTCGTCGTCGACGGCCGCGGCGTCGTAGACGACGATCTCCCGAGGGCTCGCGGAGGCGCCCAGGTTGCGCAGGGAGGCGGTGATGTAAGCGGGTGCGGCGGGCTCGGCCAAGAGGAGCCCGTCGGCGACCTCACCCGCGGCTTCCTGCGACTTGGGGCCGCGGACGCCCAGGACGACCGGGGGCACGGTGTCCGGGATCTCGGTGAGGACGACGCCTTCGCAGCGCACGTACCGGCCGTTCGCCGGGCCAGGCTCACCCGCGATGAGCAGTCGCAGCGCTCTCGCGTACTCCTTGATCAGCGTCAGGGGGCTGGCGGGCCAGGATCCGGCCTGCCGCATCCAGCCGGGCATGCCATGGCCGACGCCCGCGATGAGCCGGCCGGGGTGGAGCTGGGCGAGGGTGGCCAGTTCCATCGCGGCGAAGCCCACGTTGCGGGCGCCGGCGGGCATGATGCCGATCCCGACGGTGAGGTTCGTGGTGGTGGCCAGGACGGTGGCGGCCTGGGCGACACCGCCGCGCCAGCCGAGGTCCTCCACTACCCAGACCTGGTCGAACCCCAGTTCCTCGGCACGCCGGGCGAAGGGCAGTACATCGCCGACGGGGAGATCGCGGGGCAGCATGACACCGACCCGGCCACGGGCGGGCAGGGCGAGGGACTCGGACATCGGGGGCTCCTTCGGTCGGCTGAGGGCTTTCCTCCCGGCCCTGGTGAGCGGGGAGAGGCGAGGTGGTGCGGCACGGTTGTCGCGGACCGTGCCGCACAAGCGGTCAGTGGTTGCGGGCCGCCATCTCACACTGGCGGGGGTGGTTGGCGGCCGTCTCGGGCCGGCGGGTGCGGTCGGCCGTTGTCTCCGTCTCCGCCTGGCGGATGAGGCCGGGTCCGGTGCGCACCACCCACGTCCCCGGCAAGGTGCCGTACAGGAAGAAGCAGACAGAGATCGCCACGCGGGCGGCTCGCAGGGAACGTTCCACGCTGACCAGCGTAACGAACATTTCGAGCGTTTGAAGACTGCGCAAACAAACAGATTTGTTGTTCATTTCACGGTGGTGTTCAATCGCGGTATGAGCAACGCAGACCGGCACGGGCTGATCGCGAAGGTCGTCAGGGACTCCGGGGGTGCCACGGTCCAGGAACTCGCGGAGCTGACCGGCGCCTCGGAGATGACCATCCGGCGCGACCTCGACACCCTCGCCGCCCAGGGCGTCCTCGAACGCGTCCGCGGCGGTGCGCGCACCTTGTTGCTCCGGGGCGAGGAGCCCCCGTTCGCGCTGCGCGCCCGCGAGGCGGTCGACGCCAAACACCGGATCGCCGCCGCCGTCTCCGCACTCGTCGCCGACGGCGAGACCGTCCTGCTGGACAGCGGCACCACCTGTCTGGAGGTGGCCCGGCTCCTGCGCGAGCGGCCCGTCACCGTGATGCCCCTGTCCCTGCAGGCCATCCACCTGCTCGCCGAGACTCCTGGCCCGGCCACCCTGGTCGTGCCCGGCGGCCAGCCCCGCGTCGCCGAGGGGGCCCTCACCGGCCCCCTCACCCTCGCCTCCCTGGCCGCACTGCGCTTCGACACCGCCGTCGTCGGCTGCTGCGGGCTGACCGCGGCCGACGGCCTGACCGCCTACGACCTCGACGACGCCGCGGTGAAGAAGGCGGGCATCGCCTCCGCCCGCCGTGTCATCGCCGCCGCCGACGGCAGCAAGCTCGGCCACACCGCCTACGCCTACGTCGGCCCCGCCGCCCTCGTGCACACTCTCGTCACCGACGCCTCCGCGGCCGCCGACGAGGTCACCGCACTCGAAGCCGGCGGAACCGTCGTCCGGACCGTGTGAGAGACCGGCACGGCTCGCTCAGAAGGGTTCACCCTGCCGACGTCCGTATGAACGAGGCGGCCCTCTCGCCAATCATGATGGCGGGGGCGTTGGTGTTCCCGGTGACGAGGGTCGGCATGATCGACGTGTCCGCCACGCGGACGTTCTCCAGCCCGCGCACCCGGAGTTCGTGGTCGACGACCTTGCCCATCATGCAGGTGCCCGACGGGTGGTAGAAGGAGAACGACTGCGTGCGGATGAAGTCGTCGATGTCCTGGTCGCTGTCCGACAGCGGGGCGAGTCCGGCGTCAGCGGCACCGCGCAGGTCCGACTGCAGCAGGGCCGTCAACCGCTGTTCACGGGCGATGCGCATGCACAGACGGACGCCCTCCCGCAGCCGCCGCCGGTCGTCGGGGTCGTCGAGGTAGTTGTGGAAGATGCGCGGCTTGGCGTACGGGTGGGAGTGCCGCAGCCGCACCCAGCCACGGCTCGCGGGCCGTGCGACGTACGGCCCGAACGACATTCCGGGCTCGAGAGGCGCGGCGAGACCCTCGTCGCGGACGATCCCCAGCGCGGCGTGGACCTGGATGTCCGGGGCAGGGACGTCGTCGCTGGAGCTGAAGAAGCCGCCGGTCTCGTTCCAGGCCATCGGGCCGGTGCCCTGCCGGCGCAGCAGCTGTTCCTGCGCGGAGGTGTCCGGTCCCAGGAGCGGCTCGGTGTCGCTGAAGAAGCTGATGAAGCACCCGGTGTGGTCCTGCATGTTCCTGCCGACGTCCGGCAGATCGTGCAGGGGGGTGATCCCGCCCGCGGAGAGTTCGTCGGCCGGCCCGACACCGGACTGGAGAAGCAGGTGGGGCGAGTTGTAGGCCCCGAGGGACAGCACGATCTCACGGTCGACATGGATCGTCCGGACGGTTCCGAGGTGGTCGACCTCCAGGCCGGCGGCCCGCGGGCCGTCGAAGCTCAGGCGCAGGGCGGTCGTCGAGGGAAGCACGGTGAGGTTCGGACGACCCGCGGCCGGCTCCAGGAACGCGATCGCGCTGCTGCACCTCAGGCCATTACGCTGCGTGACCTGGTGGTAGCCCACGCCCTCCTGCTCAGCCCCGTTGAAGTCCGGGTTGTGCTTGTACCCCGCATCCTGAGCCGCCTCGACCCATGCCGTCAGCAGCGGGTGGACGGAGCGGGGGTTGCTGACGGTGAGGGGGCCGCCGACGCCGTGAAAGTCGTCGGCCCCGCGCTCGTTGTCCTCGGACTTCTTGAAGAACGGCAGGACGTCGTCGTACCCCCAGCCCGGGTTGCCGAGCCGCTCCCACGTGTCGTAGTCGTAGCGGTGCCCGCGCACGTACAGCATGGTGTTCATCGAGCTGGTGCCGCCGATCGCGCGGCCGCGGGGCAGGTAGGCGCGGCGCCCCGCGAGCCGCGGCTCGGGTTCCGTCTCGAAGTCCCAGTCAAACGCTGTCTTCATCTGCTGCGAGAAGAGCGCGGGGATCTCGAAGAGGCGGCCCCGGGCCGGCGGTCCTGCCTCGATCAGCGCGACCGTGACATCCGGATCCTCGGACAGCCGGGCCGCCACCGCGCAGCCGGCCGATCCGGCCCCGACGACGACGTAGTCGTACGATTCCCTGTCCATTTCGCCTCCGTGGAACTCTGGTCGCCCTGGTCGGCACGTGTCGTTCCTGGAGAGGCTAGGGACGTCGGGCATGCCCAGCACATGCACGAAGTGAGCGCTTATGGCGCCAGTCGTTACCCATTCCGTGCATGTTCTGTATCCATGCCGCTGCTTAGGCTCTCTTGGAACTATTGCGGCGAAGAGGGGATCCCGACTCATGTCCGACCCGGTCCGTCAGAATTACACGCCTCCGGAGCTTCGGCCCGACGCCCTCGTCTCAGTCGGTACCGCCGAGGAGATCAGCACTGATGTCCTGATCATCGGCTCCGGCATGGGCGGGTCCTCGCTGGCCTGGGCGCTGAAGGACTCCGGTCTCGACGTACTCGTCGTGGAACGGGGCCACTTCCTTCCACGTGAACCCGAGAACTCGCAGCCGGTCGAGATGTATATCAAGGGCCGTTACAAGAACGCGGGCTATTGGTACGACGGCAGCACCGGCAAGCCGTTCGCGCCGGGTGTCTATTACTGGGTGGGCGGGAACACCCGTTTCTACGGCGCCATGCTGCCCCGTTTCCGGCGCAGCGACTTCACCGAGGTGCAACACCACGAGGGTGTCTCGCGCGCCTGGCCCTTCGCTTACGACGACCTGGAGCCCTTCTACACCGCCATGGAGCAGCTGCTCCAGGTGCACGGGCAGACCGGCGAGGACCCGACCGAGCCGCCGCGCTCCAAGCCCTACCCCTATCCTGCGCTCCAGCACGAACCGGAGATCGAGCGGTTCGCCCGGTCGCTGCGCAGGCAGGGCCTGCACCCGTTCCACACACCGAACGCCCTGAATATCAGCACGCAGGCCGACCGCGCCGCCGTGACGACCGCCGACGGCTGTCCGGACGAGACGGGCATGAAGTCCGACGCCGAGAACCGGCTCCTTCTCCCCGCGCTGCGCGACGGCGTCAGGATCCTCACGGGTGCGGAGGTCACCCGGCTGATCACCTCGCCCGACGGCCGGAAGGTCGTCGCCGCCGAGGCACGGCACGCGGGCCGGATCATCCGTGTCAACGCCAAAACCTTCGCCCTCGCCGGAGGTGCCGTCAACTCGGCCGCGCTGCTGCTGCGTTCGGCCGACGACGCGCACCCTCAGGGGCTCGCCAACTCGTCCGGACTGCTGGGCCGCAACTACATGGTCCACAACAGCACGTTCTTCGTCGGGGTCAACCCGCTGCGGACCAACCCCACGAAGTGGCAGAAGACACTCGGCCTGAACGACTTCTACGAAGCCGGACCGGGAACGCGCTTCCCGCTCGGGAACCTCCAGATGCTGGGCAAGCTGCAGGCCCCCATGCTCAAGCCCGCGCGCCCGTGGGCACCGACCTGGGCCCTGAAGTTCATGGCGGCCAGAAGCCTCGACATCTACCTGACCACCGAGGACCTCCCGTCCCGGGACAATCGGGTCCGCGTGGACGGGGACCGCATCCTCATCGACTGGACGCCGACCAACCTCGCGCCCCACCACGAACTCGTGCGCCGGGTGACCCGGGCGGTCCGCAAGGCCGGCTATCCGCTGATCTTCACCCAGCGCATGGGGATCGAGACCAACTCCCACATGTGCGGAACGGCCGTGGCGGGTCACGACCCGGCGGAGAGCGTGCTCGATCCCCTCTGCCGCAGCCATGACGTCGACAATCTCTGGGTGACCGACTCGTCCTTCTTCCCGTCCTCCGCGGCGCTCAACCCGGCGTTGACGATCGGGGCGAACGCCCTGCGCATCGCCCCGTTCCTCGCCAGGGCGACGAAGGGCTGACGTCGTGGCGGTGAGGGCGGTCAGGTCCGCCGCAGCGTCGGCTTGCGCAGCAGATCGTGTCCGCGTACGGCCAGTAGCAGCCGCTGCTGGTTGCTGACCTGTGTGAGGTCGAGGCCGAGGATCTCGGAGAGCTTGTCGAGGCGGTGGTAGAGCGTGCGTCGCTGGATGAAGAGCTCCTCCGCCGCCCGGGCCTTGTTGCCACCGCAGTCGAGGAAGGTGCGCAGGGTGGGCAACAGGGGGTTCTTCACCAGGGCGTCGTGCTCGAGGAGCGGACCGAGTTCATCCTCGACGTACCGTCTGAGCTCGGGCCCTTCGGAGAGCGCGACGAGGAGGCGCAGCGCGCCCAGATCGTCGAAATGACGCACCTCCGCGGTCGAGGCCGCGGCCGCGACGGACGCCGCGCTGCGGCTCTGGGACAGCGCCAGCGGCAGGACCGCCGGCTCCACGATCCGGCTGATGCCACCCCGTATCCCGTGATCGGCCAGCAGGGTCCGCACGCGGGTGGCGTCGGCACGGGTGGGCAGGCCCACGACCGCCACGTCGAAGTCCCCGGTGTCGCCCACGACGGCGGGCCAGCCGGCCTCCTGCAGCAGACGGGCGAGGAGGTGGTCCTTGGTGGGCTCCTCGTCGCCCGCCCAGGCCGTGACGACGATCAGGTCCCGTCCGCGCAGGTCCTGGCCGAGCGCCAGGCCGAGAATCACGAACCGCTCTCCCGTGATGTCGCCGAGCAGAAGCCGGTTGAGCAGTGCCGTCTGACGCTGGGAGGCGCGGGCCCCGCTCTCCCGCTCGCTCAGCAGCGAGATCGCCACGGCCGCGGCGGCCCGCTCCAGCGTGCGCAGTTCGGGCGGGCTCGGCCGCTGTCCGCCGTGCAGAAGGTGCAGCCAGCCCCATGACTCGCCCCGGAGCACCACGGCCTGGCGGGCGCATGGCGCGACCTCGCGGAACGAGGCCGCCGGGGCGGTGGGGACCCCGGGGTCCTGCGCCGAGAGCGAGGGGTGGCGTTCGTGGATCGCCCGCGAGTGCGCACTCCACTGGTCCACGACCTGGTCGGCCTCCGGCGTCGCGCCCCCGTACGCCAGCATCTGATGAGCGACGTTCTCCAGCACCACAGGGTGCCCGGTGCGGCGGGCCAGTTCCCTGACCACTCCGACGTAGTCCTCGTCCGCCAGCAGCAGGTCCATGAACGCCTGGCTGGTGGCCTCCTCGGCGATCAGCTGCTTGACGCGCATCCCGACCAGGACCTCGTGGACCTGGGCCGAGGTCTCGACGAAGGGGATCTCGTCGGCGAGTCCTACCAGGGGCAGGCCGACCGCCTCGGCCTCCTCGATCACGGCCTCCGGCATGGAGTCGAACATGCGCCCGGCCAGTTCGACGACGAGGACGGCCGCGTGGGCGTCCGCGAGCCGCCGGATGAAAGCCCGCTGCTCGAGCGCTGTCGCGCCCATGCCGAGGCCAGCGGTCAGCAGCATCTCCTGACCCGTGAGAAAGCGATAGATGTCCGGGATCTCACCGGTGTGCACCCAGCGCACAGGACGGTTGAGATTCCTGTCTCCGGCGTACACCCGCACGCTGGTGCGCGTGAACACCTCGAGCTCCAGGGCAGCGCGAACCGTCAGCACTTCAGCCATGATCCACTACCTCGGTGTGTGCAGGATCCACGGCCAATATTGCACACCCTGTGCCTGCCATCCCACTCCTTGTTTCCCCAGACTTCAGGTCAAGCCCGCAGGCACGACCCCTGCAAGGAGTGCAGAGTGTCAGCACAACACAAGACCATCAAGGCTCCGGCCGCCGTGAAGACGGCACGGACCAGCCGTCCGGAAATCGTCGAGACCGTCGCGGACGTGATCGCCGACGTACGGACCCACGGCGACGCCGCCGTGCGCCGCTGGTCGCAGAAGTTCGACAACTGGAGCCCAAAGTCCTACCGGCTCGGTCCCGACCAGCTCGCCTCCGTCGTCTCCTCCGTCCCGGAGACGGTCCTCGATGATCTGCGGTTCGTCCAGCAGCAGGTCCGCGGCTTCGCCCAGGCGCAGCGGGACTCGCTCACCGACTTCGAGGTGGAGACACTGCCCGGAGTGTTCCTGGGGCAGCGCAACATCCCCATCGGCGCGGCCGGCGCCTACGTCCCCGGCGGCCGCTACCCCCTCACCGCGTCGGCCCACATGACCGTCCTGACGGCCAAGGTCGCGGGCGTCGAACGGGTCGCCGCGACGACGCCGCCGGACCGAGGCGCCCCGCCGCCCGTCAGCATCGCCGCGATGCACCTGGCCGGGGCCGACGAGATCTACGTCATGGGCGGTGTCCAGGCCGTGGCCGCCCTGGCGCTGGGCACCGAGACGATCGACGCGGTCGACATGCTCGCCGGCCCCGGCAACGCCTATGTGGCGGAGGCCAAGCGCCAGCTGTTCGGCGAGGTCGGGATCGACCTCTTCGCCGGACCGACGGAGGTGCTGATCGTCGCGGACGACACCGCGGACCCGTTCGTGGTGGCGACGGACCTGCTGTCCCAGGCCGAGCACGGACCCGACTCCCCGACGGTCCTCATCACGACGTCCGAGGAGGTGGGCACGCGGACCATCGCCTGGGTGGACAGGCTGCTGCCCGACCTGCCCACCGGAGACGTCGCCGGGCGAGCGTGGCGCGACCACGGCGAGGTGATCGTGGTTCCCACCCTCACCACTGCCTACGAACTCGCCGACCAGTACGCCAGTGAGCACGTCCAGATCCTCACTGCCGAGCCCCGCGAGGCCCTGCACCGAATGCGCAATTACGGCGCCCTCTTCCTTGGCGACAAGACATGTGTCGCATACGGCGACAAAGTCATCGGCACCAATCACGTACTTCCCACTCTGGGGGCGGCCCGCTACACCGGCGGCCTCTGGGTCGGCAAGTACCTCAAGACGGTGACCTACCAGGAGATCAGGGACGCCGGGGCCAGTGCCCGGCTCGGTGAGATCTGCGGCAGGGCATCCCGTATCGAGAACTTCGAGGGACACGCGCGCTCGGGAGACGTCCGCGCCGCACGCTTCGGATCGGCCCCGCTGGGCTGGGCCGATTACGCCTTCGACCAGGCCTGACCCGCGATGACGGACCAGGGCTTACGCCGGACCGCAGGCGCGGCGCGGCATCCGTTCGCCAAGGAGCACCTCCCCCTCGACCCACGGAGATCGTCATGTCAGCAACAGAGAACGAGGCGCCCACGGCGCCCAGATCCAACCGCGTCCCTCCCTCGGGCGGGACCCCAGGCCTTGTCTCCTCGGCCGAGGACGCGGAACTGCTCGCCGCGCTGGGCTACGAGCAGCGCTTCGACCGCAAGGTCAGCCTGTGGGCGAACTTCGCCTTCGGCTTCGTGTACCTCTCGCCCCTCGTGGGCGTCGTGTCCCTCTTCGCGGTCGGTCTGGCGACCGCCGGCGGGCCGTCCATCTTCTGGATAGCCATTGTCGGAGCGGGACAGTTCCTCGTCGCTCTGGTCTTCGGGGAGGTCGTCTCGCAGTTCCCGCTCGCCGGCGGGCTCTACCAGTGGGTCCGAAGGCTCTGGAACGGGCGCTACGCCTGGTTCAACGCGTGGACCTACATCTGCTGCATCACCATCGGCATCACCAGTACCGCGCTGTTCAGCTCGGACTTCGTGGCCAGCCTCTTCACCGGTACCGCTGACGAGCCGGGCATCACCTCCACCCCCGCCGAGCGCCTTTGGATCGCGATCGGCATGACCGTCGTCTGTCTGGTCTGCAACTGCTTCGGCACCAGGACACTGGCCCTGATCTCCAAGATCGGGCTCGCCGCGGAACTGATCGGCATCGTTCTCGTGGGCCTGTACCTGCTGATCTTCGAGCGGCACAACTCCTTCTCGATCTTCTTCGAGACCAGCAGCTCCAACCACGACAACTACTTCATGGCCTTCATCGCCGCCTCACTCGTCGGGCTGTTCCTCTTCTACGGCTTCGAGGCATGCGGCGAGATCGCCGAAGAGGTCCCCAACCCCTCCCGCAGCATCCCCCGCGCCATGCAGCTGACCGTGGCGGTCGGCGGAGCGGCCGCGCTCTTCGCGTTCGTCGGCTACGCGCTCGCCGCCCCCGACCTGCCCTCGATCCTCTCGGGCAAGGACGCCAACCCGATCCCGTCGATCCTGCAGAGCTCGGTCGGCACCGTGGGTACGAAGGCGGTGCTCATGGTCACCATCACGTCCTTCATCGCGGGCGTCATGAGCCAGCAGGCCGCCGCGAGCCGGATCGTCTTCTCCTTCGCCCGCGACGACATGTTCCCGGGCTCCCGGGTCTTCTCGCGGATCTCCCGCAAGCACCGTGTCCCCCTGAACGCACTGCTGGCCGTGAACGTCGTTCCGCTGGTGATCTTCGTGTTCGTGTTCTACTCGCCCGATTCGCTTACCAAGATCGTGGCCTTCCAGGTGCTGGCCGGATACGCGGCCTTCCTGATGGTCGTACTCGCTGCGCTGCGGATGCGCCTGAAGGGCTGGCGTCCTGCCGGAGCCTGGACCCTCGGCCGCTGGGGACTCGTGGTCAACGTGGCGGCCCTGGCCTACGGCATCCTGGGAATGGTTCTGCTGGCCTGGCCCGCCGGCGACGCCGGAACCCCGCTCCTGGACCGGTGGATCGCGCTGATCGGCTTCCTCGTCGTCTCGGCCGTGGGTCTCGTCTACTTGCTGGCCGCGAAGCCGGAGCGCAAGTCCACCGCGCCGGAAGGCGACGCCCTGGAGATCGCCGAGCAACTGCGCGCCCGCGCCGCTGCCCTCGCATCCACGACCGGAGGGAAAACCGCATGACCCGCGTCCTGTACCTGTACGGAGGCTGGCCGGGGCACAAGCCCTACCAGGTCGCCCAGGAATGGGCCCTGCCGATCTTCAGGGACCTGGGCTTCGACGTCGACGAGGCCAACGACATCTTCGCGCTCGACGCCGACCTCACCGGCTACGACCTCATCGCGCTCAACTGGAACAACGCCCTGCTGTCCGAGGGGCTGACCGCCGCCCAGGAGTCGAGTCTGCTGGGGGCGGTGGAGGCCGGCACCGGGATCGCCGCCTGGCACGGCGCCGCCGCCGCGTTCCGGATGAGCCTGAAGTACCACTGGCTGATCGGCGGCAGCTTTCTCGAACACCCCGCGGGCGAAGGCGTGAAGTACCCCTACCAGGTCACCGTCACGGACACCGGCCACCCGATCACCGACGGCGTGAAAAGCTTCCGGGTCGCCTCCGAGCAGTACTACATGTCCGTCGACCCCAACAACCACGTCCTGGCGGAGACCACCTTCACCGGCGAGCACCTGCCCTGGCTGCAGGACCGGACCGTCCCGCAGGCCTGGACCCGCACCTGGGGACAGGGCCGCGTCTTCTACAGCGCGGTCGGACACGACCTCGACGACCTCCAGAACCCGGACGTCACCCGCCTGTGCACCCAGGGCTTCGCCTGGGCCGCCCGTCGGAACGCCTGATCCCCCATCCGAACCGAGCTTGATCGGGAGCACACCATGCCTGTCCTCACCGGAGGCCAGATCGTCGCGCGGACGCTGCGCAACTACGGGGTCGACGTCGTCGCCGGCATCCCCGGCCACGGCATCTGGTCACTGACCGACGCGTTCCTCGACGACGAATCCAGGATCCCCTTCATACAGACCTTCCACGAGCAGAGCGCCGTCCACCTCGCGGACGGTTACTACCGCGCCACCGGCCGCCCGCAGGCCGCGGTGACCTCCATCGGCGCCGGCGCCAGCAACACCGTCATCGGCATGGGCACCGCGTTCACGGACTCCACCAGTGTCCTCGTCGTCACGGGCGGCCCGCCGACCCACATGCGCGGCCACGGACTGCTCCAGGAACTCGACCGCTACACGGCCAACGACTTCCCCAAGGTGGCCGAAGCCGTCAGCAAGCGGCACTGGGTCGTCACCCGGGTCGAGGAGCTCCCCTTCGTCCTGCACCGCTGTTTCAACTCCATGCTGACCGGCCGCCCGGGCCCGGTGCACCTCGAAGTCCCCATGGATGTACAGGCCGAGGCCGCGAACGTGGAACTCCACGACCTCGAACGGCGCATCCCCGTCGGCCGCCAGCACCCCGACCCGGAAGCCGTGGAGCGTGCGGTCGACGTGCTGCGCGCGGCCACTCGGCCGGTCATCGTGGTCGGCGGCGGTGCGATCACCTCCGAGGCGTCCGACCAGGTCCTCGCGCTCGCCGAGCGGTGGCAGATCCCGGTCGTCACCACGTGGAACGGCAAGAGTGCCTTCCCCGAGGACCACGAGCTGTTCGCCGGCAGCGTCGGCCAGACCGGCACAATGACCGGCAACGCGATCGCCAGCTCCGCCGACGTCGTCATCTCGGTCGGCTGCCGCTTCACCGACTGGTCCGCATCCAGCTACGCCAAGGGCATCAGCTTCTCCATCCCGCCCGCGAAGCTCATCCACATCGACATCGACCCCCACGAGATCGGCAAGAACTACCCCGCCGAGGTGGGCATCGTCGCGGACGCGCAGCGCGCCGTGGCCGCCATCGTCGACTCCCTGCCCTCCCAGGGCGTCGACCGCTCCGAGTACCTCGCCGAACTCGCCCGGCTCAAGCAGGACTGGGAGGAGAAGCTCGCCGGCCGCCGCGACAGCGACCGCTTCCCGTTCACCTCCCAGCGCCCGCTCGGCGCCCTGCGCTCCGTCCTGCCGCGTGACGCGATCATCGTCGCCGGCTCGGGGAACACTCAGGGGGCGGTCAAGCAGACCTTCCCCGTGTACTCCCCGCGCACCCACCTCACCTCCGGCGGCTTCTCGTCCATGGGCTGGGCCGTCCCCGCCGCCGTCGGCGCCAAGCTGGCCCGGCCCGACAGCCCCGTGGTGTGCGTCCTCGGCGACGGCGACTTCCTCATGACCGCCCAGGAGATCGCCCTCAGCGTCACCGCCGACGCACCGGTGATCTTCGTCGTCCAGAACAACGCGGGCTACATGTCGATCCGAGGCGGCCAGCGCAAGCAGACCTCGCGCCACATCGGCACCGAGTTCTCGTACCCCGACGGCTCGCCGTACAGCCCTGACTTCGCGGCCATGGGCCGGGCCTTCGGGATCGAGTCGTGGAAGGTCAACGACGCCGCGTCCCTGGAGCCGACCCTGCGCAAGGCGGTCCAGTCCGGGGCCCCCGCCGTGATCGAGGTCCCCACGGACCGCGACGCCGCGGGTCCCTGGGTCCCCGGCTGGTGGGACTTCCCGATCCCGGCGTACATCACCGACGAACGCCAGGACGAGTACCACCGCACCCGCGCCACCGAACAGCACCTCTGAGACGGCCCCGCGCCCGCCGACAAACGACCGCCCGTGCAGCCGAGACCTGGCCGCACGGGCGGTCCTCATGGAGGCGCTGGGGCTTGAAGTGGCGGCCGCGGTGGGGATCGTACCCCCGCGCGGGGATGTCGGCGTAGCCGCGGGTGCTCACTCCGGCGGGCATCGGGGAGGTTGCTTCAGACCGCCGGGCGTCAGGCCCAGTTCCGCTTCCGCGAGTGTGCGGACCAGATCGCCAGCGGCTCCACGCGGCGGTCGGTGCTGGTGTTGATGTACGCGCCGGCTCCGTCGACCACGGCCAGGACCCGTACGGCGGCGCTCCACGGGTCGGCGCAGCGGAATGCCCCCTCCCGCACTCCTTGCGCGATGATCTGGTCGATGCGGTGGCACCAGCGCAGCTCCTGGCTGACGACCCGGTCGTGGAGCGCTGGGCGGTACCGCGACAGATGCCGAGCGTTGAGCCAGAGCTTGCTGATCTTGTCGAACTCGGTACCCGAGATGAGGGTATAGAAGCGCTGGAAGACGCGGAGGGGGCTGTCGACGCCGGGCTCGCGGACCCGGCGCAGGCGGGCGCCAACAGCCTGGTGGATGACCGCGTCGCCGACGGCCGGGCTGGGCCGGTACATCACCGTATGGCTGTGAACGGAGCGGTCCGGGCCGGCTCCGATGCCGTGATCACACCAGCCACCACGAGATCTCGCACCCGTGACCAGCAGTTGCGTGACAGCTCTCAACCGATCCCGGTAGCCGTCGAGGCCACGGACAGGACCAGGGCACCCAGCGCGCCCACGGCGCCGTAGAGCCGCAGCTTGCGCCGGTCATCGCGTTGGCGGACATACAGTGCGGTAGCCCCGGCGAAGGCCAGGCCGCCGATGATGAACCACGGTCCCCACAGGTAGAGGTACCAACCAGTCAGCGCAGCCAGATCCGGCTCAACAGAGATGGCACCAGCCTCGACCAGCACACCGTGGACGACGAAGAGGCCGCCATGCCACGTGAGCAGGATCGCCGCGCCACCGCCGCAGAACACCATGAGTCGGCTGATCCGCGAGCCTCGCGGCCGCGTCAAGCCGATGCCGACCAGTGCCCCAAAGAGCTTCAGGAAGCCAGTGACCACCAGGACGGTCAGGAACCACGGCACTCCGTCGCGAGCGAGTTTCACCAACGATGGCGACACCGTCGACTGCGCGCCGAAGGTATGGCCCGTCGCCCAGAAGAAACTGGGTACCGCGAACAAGAACCCCCATGCCGCAGCGGCGTATCCAGGCCACCTGCTCAGGCAGAGGCGGACCTTCCGGCACGGGACGGAATGTTCTGTCGCGTCCAAGGAACGCATGACTGACATGACTCGAGCATGGTCCGCACCGCGAAGACTGTGCGTCATCCACACGGGGGATCCGCCTCCACCACGAGAGCTACCTCTCGGCGTCCGAGCTGCGAGCAGTCCGACGGACCCGGAACCGGCATCCTCAAAGATCAGCTATGGGACAGCCCTTGGGACCGCGCCGGGTGGCCTGCGAGAGACCACTACGATCGGCGCATGCAGGTCACATACGAATGGCGCGGCGACTTCGACGATGGCACCCTCAACGCCCTGCACAGTCAAGGGTTCGGTCATTCGACGCTGCCCATTGGCTGGTGGGAGCAGGTGCAGCGGCACAGCCTCGGGTGGGTCGTGGCCAGGGAAACCGAGGGAGTCGGCAAGGGCGGTGCGCCGGGGGAGGCCAAGGCGGGCGGTCGACTTGTCGGATTCGTGAACGTCGCCTGGGACGGTGGCGTGCACGCCTTCGTCCTGGACACGCTGGTCGACAGGGAGTTCCAGCGCCGGGGCGTCGGCACAAGCCTCGTCGCGGAAGCCGTACGCGGTGCTCGGGCAGCCGGGTGCGAGTGGCTGCACGTAGACTTCGACGACGAACACCGGCCGTTCTACTTTGACGCCTGCGGATTTCAGCCGACGAACGCCGGACTCATCGCCCTGTGACCCGATAGGTGAAGCCACGGCCCATACTGCCTGGAAGACTCGCCCCAGCAGTTCGGGCGGGCGTCCGGCCAGTGCAGCAAGACGTTCGAGCCGGGGTTTTCCGCGCCAGTTCGGCGAGCCGGTGAGGAACCCGTGCAGGTAGCTGGGCCCGGTGCTCGCGGAGCAGCGGGGCAGCCGTTCTGCGCGCATGATCTTGAACGCGAAGTGGGTCCTGGCTGGCGCCGGGGCCCACTTTGTGCGTTGCGTGGGGTCAGGCGCAGCAGTCGCAGCCGGGGCGGCAGCCACCGGAGTCCGTCTCGGCGTCGGCGGGCGCCGCCGCGGTCGTGGGTCCGCAGCAGCCTTTGCCCTGCCAGGCGTCGTGGCCCTCCTTCACCGCGACGGCGGAGATGACGAGGGCGGCGATCGGGTCGGCCCAGGACCAGCCGAGCATGGCGTTGAGGAGCAGGCCCAGCAGCAGCACGGCGGACAGGTAGGTGCACAGCAGGGTCTGCTTGGAGTCGGCGACCGCGCTGGCGGAGCCGAGTTCGCGGCCGGCCGCGCGCTGAGCGGCGGACAGGAACGGCATCACGGCCAGGGATACGGCGGCGAGCACGATGCCGGGGATCGACCGCTCGGCCTCGCCGGTGCCGGCCAGGGAGCGGACGGCGTCGACGGCGACGTAGGCGGCGAGCGCGAAGAAGGAGACGGCGATGATCCGCAGGGTGGTCTTCTCCCGTGCCTCGCGCACGGCGTGATCGCGGGCGGAGAACTGCCAGGCGACCGCGGCGGCGGAGGAGACCTCGATGACGGAGTCCAGGCCGAATCCGATGAGGGCGGTGGAGGAGGCGATCGTGCCGGCGGTGATGGCGATGATCGCCTCGATGACGTTATAGGTGATGGTCGCGGTGACGAGCAGACGTATCCGGCGGGTGAGCGCGTCACGGCGGGCAGGGCAGGGGCCCGCGGACAGCGATATCTCGGCGGTCACGGTCAGCAGCAGCCCTTCTCGCCGGCGTCCGGGCAGGTGCGGTCGGTCTCGACCGCGACCACAGCGGTACGCAGGTCGTCCAGCGCGTGGCCCAGACGTTCGTCGGCCAGCTCGTAGCGGGTGCGGCGACCGTCGGGCACGGTGACGACCAGGCCGCAGTCGCGCAGACACGCCAGGTGGTTCGACAGCCGGGTCCGCGAGATGCCGAGCGTGTCGGCGAGGTGGGCCGGGTAGGCGGGGGCGTCGCGCAGGGCGAGCAGGATGCGGCACCGGATCGGGTCGGCGAGCGCACGGCCGAAGCGGGCCAGTACCTCGATGTCGGGGGCAACAGTCAGCACGCACACGACAGTACACGGAATCCTGAATTCACAGAAACGTGGATCATCGCTCGCGAGAGGCGGTGAGCGATACGCCCGGCGCCTCCGGCGAACGCACCCGAGGCAGTCGATACCCCGCCCCGGTATGGTGAGATGGACGATCACAGGCGACGCGCCGAACGGCGAGGGCGAGAGGGACGCGACATGGGTGGCGGGCATGCGGGCAGGCGGGGCATCGCCCGGCTGCCTGCGGTGTGCGCGGTGGTGTTCGGCCTGTTCCTCATGCACGGCTCCCCGGCGAGTGCCGCCGAGGGCTGCCACAGCTCCATGCCTGCATCCGCACCGGTGGCGGCCGGCCCCGGCGCCTCCTCGACGACCACGGCTCACGCGACCGCCTCGCGTCACCAGGACCCCGCCCTCCAGGCCACCGGGATGCCTGGGGCGCTGTGTGCGGCGATCCCGGTCCCCGAGCGGATGCCTCTGCCGGTGCCCGGCCTCCTCGCCGTGGCCGCCGTCACGGTGCCGGCCGCATGGACGCCCGCCGGGCTGCGGGCACTGGGCGGGAGCGGGCTGCGCGGCCCGCCGGCCGGCGGACGAGATCATCTGCTTCAGGCGTGCATCGCGCGGACGTGACAGGAACGCGCCGAGACCCGGCCCCGGCCGGGACCGGCCCTGTGCCCTGTCCCTCTCCGCGCGCCACCGGTGTGGTGCGCCCACCCGGAAAGATCCCCACTTCGATGATCTCCTCTTCCCGTCTCATCGCGCGCCGCCGCGCGATCGCCGCGGCCGGCGCCACGGCCGCTCTCGCGCTGGCCCTGGCCGCCTGTGGTTCCTCCAGCGGCTCCTCGCCCATGCCGGGCAGGGACCACGGCAGCACGTCCTCCGCAGCGTCCTCGTCCAGCGCGTCGCCCTCGATGGGTGACATGCCCGGCATGGACCACATGGCTTCCGGCAACGGCCTGTCCGACAGCCAGGGCGGCTACCGCCTCACCTCGAAGGACACCACGCTGCCGGCCGGCAAACCGGCCGCGTACCGGTTCGCGGTGACCGGCCCGGACGGCAAGCCGGTCACCGAGTTCGCTGTCGACCAGACCAAGCGGATGCACTTCTACGCGATCCGCTCCGACCTGACCGGATTCCAGCACGTCCACCCGACCATGGCCGCCGACGGCACCTGGAGTGCGGATTTGTCCGCCCTCGCCCCGGGCTCCTGGCGTGTGTTCGCCTCCTTCACCCCGAACACGGGCACGGGCACGGGCAGGGGCGCGGACTTCGTGCTCTCCCGCGCCGTCACGGTGCCCGGCAACGCAGCGAAGACCCCGCTGCCCGCACCGGCCACCGGCACGGAGGCCGACGGGTACACCGTCACCGTCAAGGGCGAGCCCATGGCAGGCATGGCGCAGCCGCTGACCGTCTCAATCACCAAAGAAGGAAAGCCTGTCACCGACCTCGAGCCCTACTTGGACACCTATGCCCACCTGACCGCCTTCCACGAAGGCGACGCCGCGTTCGCCCACCTCCACCCGACCACCAAGGTGACCGGCGACAACGGCGGCCCGGACCTGTCCTTCCACGCCGAGCTGCCCACCTCCGGCAACTGGCGGCTCTTCCTGCAGTTCCAGACGGGCGGCAAGCTCCACACCGCCGCTCTGACCCTGCGCGTCGGCTGAGCCCCGGCGGGGCGCCGCCCCTGGCGGCGTCCCGCAGCCCGGCCCGCCGGACGCGCACCCCGCACAGGGCGTGTCCGCAGGCAGCGGGCCGCACCTCACGGAGTAAGGCTTCACAGATGCACGCCGTACTGCACGCACTGTCGATCGCCGGGTCCATGACCTGGGAGATCACCTGGGCCCTGATTCTGGGCTTCGCCCTGTCCGCGCTCGTCCAGGGCGTGGTCCGCAAGTCCACCGTCGTCTCGCTCCTGGGCGATGACCGACCCCGCACCCTCGCCGTCGCCGCCGGCCTGGGCGCGGCGTCCTCGTCCTGCTCGTATGCGGCCGTCGCGCTGGCCCGCTCGCTGTTCCGCAAGGGTGCGAACTTCACCGCGGCGATGTCTTTCGAGATCGCCTCCACCAACCTGGTCGTCGAGCTCGGCGTGATCCTGGCTTTGCTGATGGGCTGGCAGTTCACTGCCGCTGAATTCGTCGGCGGCCCGATCATGATCATCCTGCTGTCGGTCCTGTTCCGCGTCTTCCTGCGGGACAAACTTCTGCGCGCCGCCCGCGAGCAGGCAGAACGGGGACTGGCCGGGTCGATGGAGGGGCACGCCTCGATGGACATGTCCGTCCACCGTGAGGGCCCCTTCGCTCGGCGCCTGTTCTCCCCCGACGGCTTCACCGCCACCAGCCACGTGTTCGTCATGGAGTGGGCGGCGATCCTGCGCGACCTGGTCGTCGGCCTGCTCATCGCCGGGGCCATCGCCGCCTGGGTTCCCGACTCCTTCTGGCGCGCCTTCTTCTTCGACGGCCACCCCCTGGCTGCCAAGCTGTGGGGCCCGGTCGTCGGCCCGCTGGTAGCGATCGCCTCATTCGTGTGTTCCATCGGCAACGTGCCGCTGGCGGTGGTGCTGTGGAAGGGCGGCATCAGCTTCGGCGGCGTGGTGGCGTTCATCTTCGCCGACCTGCTGATCCTGCCGATCCTCAACATCTACCGGAAGTACTACGGCGTCAGGACGGCCGCCTTCCTGCTCGGCACCTTCTACGTGGCGACGGTCCTCGCCGGGTACATCGTCGAATTCGCCTTCGGCGGGCTCGGCCTGATCCCCGACCAGGCCGACGCGAGGGTCCCCATGGAGGGCCTGAGCTGGAACTACACCACCTGGCTCAACATCGCCTTCCTCCTCCTTGCCGCCGTGCTCCTGGTGCGCTTCATCCGGACCGGCGGGCTGTCCATGCTGCGCATGATGGGCGGCTCACCCGACACCGGCCACGACCACCCCGGCCACGACCACGCCGGCCATCAGCAGCGCGGGCAGCAACCAGGAGACACGCACGGCGGGCACCACAATTGAAGAGCAGTCCTCCACCCCCGGGCGGAGGACCAGCTCTGCCCACGGGCCGGTCCCTGAACCGCCACAGGCATGCTGGAGTAGGTCTGTGACTGCCACCCTGCCGTGCGTGATACCCAGCCCGGACGGCAAACCGGTCCAGCTGCCCGGCACGCCCCAAGCCACCCGATCGCCCGCACGGCCTACCGGCCCCTGGGCGAGGGCCGGTAGGCCCTCTTCGCAGACGTCGCACCGCGTCATCCTGGAAGAGGACAGCTCTCACAGCCGTAGGCGGGCCGAGAGAGGGTGATCGGCGTGATCTGGTACGACGGTGGCTGGGGCTGGGGCGGCTGGTTCTTCATGGCCGTGTTCATGGTGCTGTTCTGGGCGCTGGTGATCTTCGGCATCGTCGCGCTCGTCCGCTACTTCAGTGGCGCGCCTCACGACCGCCAGTCCGAACGGCCTCCCTCGTCCGGTGAACCGGGATGGGGAAGCAGACGGGCCGAGGACCTGCTGGCCGAGCGGTTCGCTCGCGGGGAAATCGACGAAGACGAGTACAAACGACGGCTCGCGCTGCTGCGGGAGCACCGGTGAACCCGGACCGCCGGCGCAGCACATGATTGATCATCGCCGGGGCGGCCACCGCACTGGTGCTGGGCAGCGCGACCACCATGGTGCTGGCCAGCACCGGCGTCCATGGTGCTGGCCGGCACCGGCCTCTTCGGCCACGCGGCTCCTGCGGCATGGCGAGTGTCCAGACCGGCCGAGAGTGCCTCAGCGGCGATCTGCGGCAGGTCCTCCGCGCACGCCCCGGCGGTACGGCCGGTTCACGGCCTGCGCGCGGCTGGTGCGAACAGGCCCTCCGGATCGTAGGCGGCGCGGATGCGCTCGAGCCGCTCCTCGTGCGAGCCGAAGACCGCGCCCCGCAGCTCGCTCGCGTCCTCGCCGAAGCCGGCGAAGTTGACGTACGCCCCACCGCTCGAGAACGGCTTCATCGCTTCCCATGCCGAGCGCGCCCACCTGATCGCGGTCTCGTCCAGCGCGGGGTCCTGCCAGCCCGCGTCGATGCTCACGTTGTAGCGCGCGGACCGGTGCGCGAACGCGCTGTCATCGGGACCCACGCGCGCCACAGCGCCGCCCAGGGTGCGGATGACTATCAGACTCTCCGGAGTCGGCCGCCGGGAGTCCCAGTCCACCAGTGTCCGGATGGCCTCGTCCGTCAGCTCCTCCGCGAAGTGCGACTTCATGAAGTAGCGTTCGCCGTCGGGGAACCGCCAGGTGTTCGCGCTCTGCAACATGACGTAGGGCACGGTTCCGCTCAGGTCCATGAGCGGCGGGCCCAGTTCGCGCTGCGGCGCCAGCGCGGCAGTGGCGCCGTCGTCCGGCGGACCACCGTACACGGCGCCGGCCATCACGCAATTCGATCGATGAAGTTGCTGCGGGATCGCGGGGTCGGCGGGGACGCTCCAGAGCAGGATCTCCGGCGTGACCGTATCCGGCGCAGTGTACGTCGCGTCCCGCCAAGCCCGCAGCACTTCCTCGGCGCGCTCGTACGGGTGGAGAACCAGCACTACGGCCACGTCCGGACCGAGCGGATGGAGGTCGAACTCGAAGGATGTGACGACGCCCAGGCCCCGGCCCCCGCCACGCGCCGCCCAGAACATGTCGGACTCCTCCTCCCGGCTCGCCGTGCGCACCTTGCCGTCCGCGGTGACGATCTCCAGTGACCGGACGCTGTCGCAGCTCAACCCGAACGTCCGCATCACGAACCCGAGGCCGCCGCCGAGCGTGAGACCGGCGATCCCGGTCGCAGAGATCTCCCCGCCAGGCGTGACCAGCCCGTGCAGCTGGGTCTCACGGTCCAGTTCGCCCCAGGTCACGCCCGCCTGGGCGCGTGCGGCGCGGGCCGAGGGGTCGACGTGCACGCCCTTCATGTGCGACAAGTCGATCACCAGACCGTCGTCGCACACAGCGCTCCCCGCGACCTGGTGCCCGCCACCGCGGATGCTCACAACCGGCCGGTGCTCGCGCGCGGCCGCCACCGCCTCGACGACGTCGGCCGTCCCGGCGCACCGGGCGATCACGGAGGGTCGGCGCTCGATCAGCCCGTTCCATACGGCCCGTGCCTCGTCGTAGCCGGGGTGACGGCGATCGATCACCTCACCGCGCAGTGAGGACCGGAGCCGTTCGACCAGGGCTCGTTCCTGTGCCTCTGTCTGCTCGCTCGGCATGGGCCTCACCTCTCCCAGGCACGCGACGCGAGCCACCCTGCCTTCCACGCTATGCCGGAACGGACGCCCCCGCATGTGCGGCGAAGTCCGGCACGAAGCCGGCCGTCCGGGAAGCCCTGGCCAGTCGATAGGTCGGTCGGCGGAGTCATCCCGGGAGGCAGGTCCCGGCGGAGGGGGCCGCATGGCCCTTGGGACGCGAGCGGAGAACGGCAAGGGTGGGTCTGTGATGCCGCTGTCAGCTCATGCGCGGCCATGTCCGTGCCCCTGTCCGGTGGCCGCTCCCCCACGCCCGTCCAGCTCCGCGCCGACGTGTTCCGCCGTGGCGGAGTGCAGGGCCTCAGGGACTGGCCGGCGACGGTGACGGCCACCGTGCCGACGCGCCCGCCGGCCACCGGGGGTGCCGCCGCCGCGGCCACCCGGCCCGCTGCGGAGGCGTTGCGTGATCTGGGGGCGACCGAAGGTGGTCTGTCGTCGGACGAGGCGGCACGGCGGCTGAGGCGCTGGGGGCCCAACGCGGTCCACTCGCACCGAGCCCGGGTGTGGCTGGTCCTGTGGCACCAGATGCGGTCACCACTGCTGGGTCTGCTGCTGGCCGCCGCCGTTGTCTCCTCCTTCGTCGGTGAGCGCAGCGATGCGCTGATCATCGGGGTGATCGTGGCGCTGTCCGTCGGTCTGGGCTTCGTCAACGAGTACCGGGCGGAGAAGACCGCCCAGTCGCTGCACGCGAAGGTCCGTCACCGGGCGGTCGTGCTGCGCGACGGCCGTCCGCAGGAGGTGGAGGTCACGGGCCTGGTTCCGGGTGACGTGGTGGAGTTGCGGCTGGGCGACATCGTGCCTGCGGATCTGCGGCTGCTCCAGGTCACCGGGCTGGAGTGCAGCGAGTCGGTGTTGACCGGTGAGTCCCTGCCGGTCGTCAAGGACACCGCTCCCGTGCGGGCCGGCACGGCGCTGGCGGAGTTGTCCGGATGCGCCCTGATGGGCACCGTGGTGCACTCCGGAAGCGGCCGTGGGGTGGTGGTCGCCACCGGCGCGGAGGCCGAGTTCGGGAAGATCGCCGCTGGGCTGAGTGGTCATCAGACGGAGACCGAGTTCCAGGTGGGGCTGCGCCGGTTCTCGATGCTGCTGGTGTATGTGGCGGGGGCACTGACCACGTCGATCTTCGTCATCAACGTGGCGCTTCACAGGCCGCTGATCGACGCGCTGCTGTTCTCGCTCGCCATCGCGGTCGGCATCACCCCGCAGTTGCTGCCGGCCGTGGTCTCCACCAGCCTGGCCGCGGGATCGCGGCGGATGAGCCGGCGCAAGGTGCTGGTGAAGCGCCTGGTGTGCATCGAGGACCTCGGGGACGTCGATGTGCTGTTCACCGACAAGACCGGGACGCTGACGCAAGGCCGCATCGACTTCATGCGGGCCGTGCCGGTCGACGGTACGTCGGCGGAGGAGGTGCTGCGCCTGGGGCTGCTGTGCACGGAGGCGGAGGTCGACGACCAGGGCCGGCCGGTGGGCGGCAACCCGCTGGACGCCGCATTGTGGGAGTCCCCGGCTGCCGCTTCGGAGCGGTCGGCGCTCGGCGGTCGGAAGCGCGTGGGGATCCTGCCCTTCGACCATGAGCGCCGGATGGTCTCCGTCACGGTCACCGATCCCGACGGTGTCACCGTGCTGATCACCAAGGGTGCCCCCGAGACGGTGCTGGAACGCTGCACGGAGGTGCCGGAGACGGCCCGTCGGGCGTTGGAAGCCGAGTTCGCCGCCGCCAACCGCGTCGTGGCGGTGGCGACCCGCCCCGCTCCGGCCGCCGGCACCCTGACGGCCGCCGACGAACACGACCTCTCCCTGGCCGGTCTGCTGGTGTTCCTCGACCCGCCCAAATCCGACGCGGCCGCGGCGCTGCGGCGGCTGGACACGCTGGGCATCACGGTGAAGATCGTCACCGGCGACAACCCCGCCGTGGCCGCCAAGGTCTGCCACGACCTGGGGCTGACCGACGCCGGCGTTCTGACCGGGAACGACCTGGACACCCTGGACGACGACCAGCTCGCCACCGCCACCCGGAACACCACTGTCTTCGCCCGCGTCAGCCCCGAGCACAAGGCCCGCATCGTGCGCATCCAGCGGCGGACCGGCGGCGATGTCGCCTTCCTCGGCGACGGCGTCAACGACGCCCTCGCGCTCCACGCCGCCGACGTGGGCATCTCGGTGGACTCGGCCACGGACGTGGCCAAGGACGCCGCCGACGTGATCCTTCTGGAGAAGGACCTCGGTGTCCTGGCCGACGGCGTCACTGAGGGACGGCGGATCTTCGCCAACACCATCAAGTACGTCCTGATGGGTACCTCGAGCAACTTCGGCAACATGTTCAGCGCGGCCGGCGCCTCCCTGTTCCTGCCCTTCCTGCCGATGCTGCCCTCGCAGATCCTGCTCAACAACCTTCTGTACGACAGCAGCCAACTGGCCATCCCCACCGACGAGGCCGACGAGGAGCAGGTGCGTCGGCCGGCGCACTGGGACATCGCCTTCATCCGGCGCTTCATGGTGTGCTTCGGACCGATCAGCTCGCTGTTCGACTTCCTGACCTTCGCGGTGATGCTGGGTGTCTTCCACGCCGACGCCGCCCAGTTCCACACCGGCTGGTTCGTGGAATCACTCGCCACACAGACCCTGGTGATCTTCGCTATCCGCACCCGCCGCATCCCCTTCTGGCGCAGCCGCCCCAGCCTGCCCCTGACACTGACCGCGTTGGGTGTCGTTGCCTTTGGTGCCGCCCTGCCGGTCACCCCGCTGGCCCATGTCCTCGGCTTCCAGCTTCTTCCGACCGTCTTCTTCGCCACGGTGGCCGGCATGGTCGTCGTCTACCTCGTCCTCGTCGAGATCGGCAAGAGGATCTTCTACAGGGCCGCGCCCCCATCGATACCGCCCCGGCCGGCCCTCGGCCACCGGCACCTGCGCCGCCGGGCAGCGCGGTTCAGCACCGTCACCCGGCTGCCGCGGCCGAGAGCCACTCAGTGATCCACCGTGGGGCTGACGACGGCGCGCCCTTTGGATCTTGCCGTCGCGCAGGTGAGGGAGCCCCAGTAGCGCGGGCGGTTGCCGCCGACCGAAGAGTTGAGAAGCCCGCACAGCGATCCTTCGCTCACGCCGGGTCAGTCGCGGATTCCACGGCGATGCGCACGGTTCCTTCCGCTCTGCCTCCCGCCCCACGGCGGCCATCGACACGGTCACGCAGCCACGTGGCGGTTGTCAGGCAGGCTCTCTTGCTCGCTGCATCACCCGTGACGGTGAACCTATGGGCTGTGAGCGTCACCGTTCACACGGCGCGGTGCACATCAATGGCGTTAGGTACCGTCGGCTGCCCAGTGGGCCAGGAGACCCTCCCTAGTACGCGAGCTGCCCGATGCCCCCATCGACGCGCAGCACCGTCCCTGCGGTGTAGGCGGACTCGTCTGAGGCGAGGTAGACCGCCGCCTTCGCCAGCTCGGTGGCGGTTCCCAGGCGGTGGAGAGGCACGGTCTGCCGGAGTTCCTCGTAGAGGGCGGCCTGGCGCTCGGGGCCGAGGGGCGCGAACACGTTGGTGATCGTCGGGCCCGGGCTCAGTCCGTTGACGCGGATGCCCCGGTCCTTCAGCTCATAGGTCAGCCCGCGCGTGTAGGAGAGCAGGCCCGCCTTGGCCGCGCCGTAGACCGTCGCGTTCCCGTGTCCGATGTACGCGGAGACCGAGCCGACGAGGATGACCGAGGACTGCTGCGAGAAGAGCGGTAGCAGGTCCCTGATCAGGAAGAACGGCGACTTGAGATTGGTTGCGAGGAGCCTGTCGAACGCCTCCTCCGTCCATGCCTCGATCGGGAGGTGGGTGACGTCGGCGGCGTTGCTCATCAGGATGTCGAGCTTCGGCCACTCCTCCCGGAGCCGCGCGGCGAGCGCCGCCTGGCCGGGTACGTCGCCGGCGTCACTGGCGATGGTCAGCAGCGGGCCGTCCAACTGCCGGGCTGCCTGGTCCAGCTTTTCCCGCGAGCGGCCGGTGATGGCGACAGTCGCTCCCTCGGCGAGGAATTCGCGGGCCGTTGCCAGGCCGATGCCGCTCGTTCCCCCTGTGATCAGTGCGTGTTTTCCCGCAAGGCGATCCATTGTTCCGTCTCTCTTCAGATTGCGGTGCGGCCACCGTCGGCGGCCACGACGGCCCCGGTCATGTAACTGGCCCGGTCGCCGGCGAGGAAGGCGATCACGTGGGCCACCTCGACCGGGTCGGAGGTGCGCTTGAGCGCGGTGGCCAGGCCCATGCCCCCCATGTCCGGCCCCATTGCCGCGACCACCTTCGACGTGCGCATGGGGCCAGGAGCGACGGCGTTGACCCTGATGTTCCACTCGGCGAACTCCGCCGCCCAGGTACGGGTCAGCGATTCGAGCGCCGCCTTGGTGGCGCCGTAGACGGCCATGCCCGGCATGCCGAGGCCGGCCGCGGTGGAGCTGACGTTGACGACGCTGCCGCCGCCGTTGGCGGCCATCTTCTCCGCGAGCAGGGCGGTGAGCAGGAACGGGCCACGCACATTGACCGCGAAGGCGGCGTCGTAGCTCGCCGGGTCCTGCGCGGTGGTCGGGGAGAACGTCATCACGCTCGCGTTGTTGATCAGGATGTCGACGGCTCCGGCGCCCTCGACCAGCTTTCGCACACCCTCCGGGTCGGACACATCGGCAGCGATGAAACGCACCGTCCCGGCGGACTCGCCACCGGCTGCGCGGAGGTCTTCCACGACCTGGGCGCCCCGTTGCGGATCGGTGCCGGTCAGGATCAGGTCGGCTCCGCCCGCGGCCAGCACCTTGGCCGTTGTGTGCCCGAGTCCCCCGACCCTGCCCGATCCGGTGACGAGTGCCGTCTTGCCTGCGAACTCCATTGCTCCGCCCTCCATGCCGGCCGGTGAGCGGCCGACTTCTGTGCATCCGTTCAAGAAGTGCCGCAACGGAAGCTACGACTTCTTGAACGCCTAGTCAAGAAGTCGTAGTATCGAGCCCGTGGCACGAACCGGACGCCCCCGCGAGTTCGACAGGGAACAGACGCTGGAGCGCGCACTCGAACTGTTCTGGTCCCGGGGATACGGGGCGACGTCGATCCAGGACCTGGTCGACGCACTGGCCGTCGAGCGCGGCAGCCTCTACGGCGCATTCGGCGACAAGCGCCGCTTCTACCTCGAAGCCGTCAGGCTCTACTGGCAGGTGTACGAACGGCACCTCGTGAGCGCGCTCGACACCAGCCCGCTCCTGCCCGCCCTGCGCGAGATCCTGACCCATCCCGTGCGGCTGGACGAACTGATCTCCGACCGGGGCGTGCCGCAGGGCTGCCTGGTCGGCAACACGACCGCCGAACTCGTCCCCCAGGACAGCGAAGCCACGGAGATCGTCGCCCGCTCGTACCTCCGGTTCACCGACATCGTCGCCGGCGCACTCCGTCGCGCACAGGCCGCCGGAGAAGTCACGGACACCTGCTCTCCAGAGGCCCAGGCGCAACTCCTGCTCTATATCGTCCAGGGCCTCTCCCTCGTATCGAGGGCAGGGCTCGACAAGACGGCGGCCCTGGCGGCGATCGACGCGGCAGTGGACGGGTTGCGGGCGTGAGCGGACCGCTCGGAGGCCGTGCGGATCCCGGCGTACGGCCGCGTCCTGCTCGGCAGGGACGAGCTCGCCCAGACCGACGACGAGGTCAAGCTCCCGGCGGACACCACGATGTGGTGGACGACGGCCGGCCGGCCTGACGGCAGCACCGCACAGGGCCCGCCCGTCCTCTTGGACGGCGGTTTCCTCACCGCGCTCGGCATCCCCACCGACTCGGAGAGCCTGCGCGGCACACCGGGCCGGATGGCCCGCGCGTACGCCGAACTGTTCAGCCCGCGCGCCTTCGACCTGACCACCTTCCCCAACGACGAGGGCTACGACGAACTCGTCCTTGCCCGCCGCATACCTGTCCGGAGCGTCTGCGAACACCACCTGCTGCCGTTCCTCGGCACCGCCCACGTCGGCTACCTGCCCGGCGCCCGGATCCTGGGCCTGTCCAAGCTGGCGCGCGTCGTCGAGCACTTCGCCTGCCGACCCCAGGTACAGGAACGCCTGACCAAGCAGGTCGCCGACTGGCTGCAGACCCGTCTGGAGCCCAAGGGCGTCGGTGTGGTCATCGAGGCCGAGCACTCCTGCATGACCCTGCGCGGCGTCCAGGCCACCGGCTCCAGCACCATGACCTCCACCCTGCTCGGCCTGCTGCGTTCGGACGCCCGCTCCCGCAGCGAATTCCTCGCTCTGACCGGCGCAACCTCCTGACCGGCGTAACCCTCCTGAGGCGCGCGCGCCAGGGGGAACGAGCCCCTCCCGGCCAGGTCGAGCGCATCACCCCCGGCGCCCCCCGGGAACAGGTCCTCGCCGTGCGTGTCGAGGCCGAGCGCGCGGTCGTCGCGCAGGGCGCCGCGGCCCACGGCGTCGCGTCGGCTGCGCGCACTGCGGCGACCCGTGCGGGTCGTGGACGCGGCTGGGGTGGTGCGGCTCGGGGTGTCCGACGCGCGGGTGAGGACGACGACCGTGGGCGCGGCCGGCGAGGCGCTCGCCTCGCCGGTGCGGGACGCCACCTCGTACGGCGACGACGGGGTGCCGGCGCCCGCGGTGGGACTGCCGGCGGGGACGCCCACCCACGAGGGGCGTGATCCCCTGGTCCTGCGCCGATGGGCCCAGGCAGCCGAGGAGTTCGGGCGCCGCATGAACCCCGACCCGGCGCAGGTCCGCGTCATAGAGCGGGACGGCGGGCTCGCCACCGGGCTGCCAACCCGGCACCGGTCGCGGCCGCTGGTGGTCGAGGTGTACGTCGGCACGGTCGACGCGCCTCCGGGGCGTCCCCCACGCACAGGCTGCTTCGATCTACCGTCAGCCGGGCGGCCGCTGGTGGCCCTGCGGGCTCGCGGTCTGGCGTTTCCGCTGGTAGTGAGTTCGGCCTTTGGCCGAGTTCCCACAGGTGGCCATGTCGCACCACCGGCGGCGGCCGCCTCGGGAGCCGTCGATGAACACCCAGCCGCATCGCAGACCAGGGCAGACGCGGGTGCGGTCCAGCGGCAGCGACCGCAGCAGGTCGAACGCCTGCAGGGCGAGTTCGTGACGGAGGTACTCGAGCCCCGATGTCTCCATGCCGACCTGGGGCTGCGGCGTGGTCCCGCGGACGACGAGACGCGCACTGGCGACCGCCTGCTTCCAATGATTCTCAACCTGACCGACCGCGCCTTCAGCAGCCGCGGCGTCGTGGTCGAGCAGGGCCGTGATCAGGTCGTACAGCGCCTCGCGCAGCTCGCGGATGTGCTCCAGGGCCGACGCGGCCCTGCCGGGCTCGGTCTCGGCCAGCCGTCGCAAGTCGGCGAGGGCGGCGGGGGCGAACTGACCAGTGAGGGCGGCCCACTCCAGCAGGCGCGGGTAGCCGTCGAGCCAGTCGATCGGCTCCGCGTCACGAGCGGTGACCGTGTTCACCAGGTCGATGACGATGTGCCCGCCGACCAGGTCACGGGGCCTGAAGGCGTGAGCCTGGATGGTTCCCGTCACGCATGACCTCCTTTCATGGGCTTGCCTCGCTCCATCCAACCAGTGTACTGATTTTATCCGGTTGGATTTTATCCGGTTGGAATGCCTCACGATTGAAAGGCGACGCCATGACTGCTGCCGTCGAGCTCATCGCGGCCCCCTGGAATCTCGGCCTGCGACCACCGGCGCCGGGGCGCGAGCCCGGAACCTGGCGCGCCCCCCAAGCGCTGCTGTCGGCAGGGCTGGAGGCACGGCTGCGGCCGGCCCGGACGGTGGAGCTCGACCGTCCGCCGTACGACTTCGACCCGCAGCCCGCGACCCGCATCCGCAACGGGGTGACCATCCGCGAGCAGACACTGCGGCTCGGCGAGGCGGTCCGGGCCGCACTCGCCGCCTCCCGGTTCCCGGTCGTGCTGGGCGGCGACTGCAGCATCCTGCTGGGGTGCCTGCTGGGGGCCCGAAGCTAGGGACACTGCGGCCTGGTTCACCTCGACGGGCACAGCGACTTCCGGCACCCCGGAAACTACGACGCCGGTTCGACCCTCGGCTCGGTGGCCGGCATGGATCTGGCCCTGGCCACCGGCCGCGGTGAACTGCTGCTCACCCACTGGCCGGAGGTGGGCCGGCCGCTGGTCGCCGACGAGGACGTGATCCAGATCGGTGACCGGGAGCACGAGGAGATACCCCCGGTCACCCGATTCACCGCCCAGGAGATCCAGCAGATCGGCATCGCCCGTCTGGGCGAGCGGGTCATCAGCCGCCTGGAGCAGCGTGGACTGGACCGCGTCTGGCTCCACCTCGACCTCGATGTGCTCGACGAACGCGTCCTGCCCGCGGTGGACTCCCCGGGCCGTCCCGGCCTGGACTTCTCCCAGCTCTCCGAACTCACCTCGACCCTGGCCGGCACCGGCCGGGTGGCGGGGCTCGACGTCGCCGTCTACGACCCGGAGCTCGACCCGGACGGCGCGTACGCCGCTCCCATCGTCGACTGCCTCGCCTCCGCCCTGGCCCCGCTTGCGACCATGGAGGCGACACGCGCATGAAGACGCTGCTCGCCAACGGCCCCAGCAACCTGTACGCGACCGAGATGAAGCAGTTCGGACGCCTGGCCGGACACTGGGCAACCCGGATCACCTACTACCCCACCGACGGCTCACCGGCCCGCCACGTCAGCGGCGAATGGGAGTTCGGCTACGCCCTGGAAGGCAGAGCGGTCCTGGACGTCTGGCGATGGCCCGGGCACGAGGAACTCCTCGCCTCAGGTCGCGCTCCGGACCAGGAGTGCGGCCTGTGCGTACGAATCTGGGATCCGCGCCTGCAACTGTGGCGCTTCACCTTCCACGGCACCGCCCGCGGCGACCTGGTGCACATGTACGCCCGTCAGATCGATGATGAGATCGTCATGGAACGCGCCGCAGGCGGCGAAATCGTCCGCTGGGTCTTCACCGACATCACCGCAGCCGCCTTCCACTGGCGAAACGAACGATCGACCGACGGCGGGCACACCTGGCGGCTCGACCAAGAGGCCGACGCCCGCCGCCTGGAAGCCACTCAGGAACCGGGATGAAAGACGTCCTCCGACCAGACGAGGATCTCTCATGACTCGCGGGCGAAAGGGCAGGCACGGGCGACACCCCCCCGTTACGGCACCGGAGGCGAGGCCCCAGAGCACCCCCACGCTCAGCAGTCGGGCGCTGCCTCCTGAGCGTGGGGGTGCTGGTGTGCTTCGGTCCCTTCCCGCTTCGGTCCGTACCCAGGATGGAAGTCCACGCAAGAGAGGACCCCCAGCCGACGCGCGGCTGGGGATCCTCAAGGCGGTGAGTATCGGTCAGCGGGTGGAGTCGCCCACGTCGTAAACCGCTCGTCTACGCGTCGGGCGGACCGCACCACGTCGCGATCACCGTGGATCGCGCTGGTCAGCGCTGCAGGGTAAGCACGCCCGGCCGCCAGGGCAGCTCGTTGTAGGGCATGCCCGGGGTGACGGAGGCGGGCGACAGGCCCTGGTAGAGGAACTGCAGGTTGCAGGGGTCGATTGTCTTGGTCTGGTCGGGGTTGTTGCGGACCAGGTCACCGTGGCTGATGTCGTTGGTCCAGGTGGCACCGCTGTTGGCCTTGCCCGCGAAGGGGTTGGACTCGGTGGCGGCCTGCGGGGTCCACGGCCCGTTCAGGCTGGAGGCGGTGAACGAGCGGAAGTAGCGCCCGCTGGTGCCGATCGCCTCGACGATCATGAGGTACTGGTTCTGGCCCTGGACCTTGTAGACCTCCGGCGCCTCGAACAGGTTGTTCCTCGTGTCGGTCATGACCGTCTTGTACGACGAGCCGAAGCTGCCCGGGAAGTCCCTGATCGGCATGCTCGCCTGGTAGATGTTGCCGTTGTCGCCGGCGAAGAACATGTACATGTTCTTGTCGTCAGCGATCAGGGTCTGGTCGAGCGGGCCGCCTCCCGGGATGCTGCCGGTGAACAGCGGCTGCGGCGCGGACCAGCTGTTGGGGTTGGTGGGGTCGCTGGAGGTGCGGTAGATGAAGGGCGATGCACCCCACTGGGAGGCCAGCACCCAGGTGTTCTTGGGTGAGAAGTAGATCAGCGTGGGCGCCACCGCGGACTGGCTCATCCCGGTCTGGCCTGCCGACGCCATGTCCGACCAGTTCGTGAAGGGGCTGAACGCCATCGAGCCGTACGACGTCCCGCCCGACACGTTCGAGCCGTAGACCAGGTGCTTGCCGTTGTACACCACGTTGGTGAAGTCCTTCAGCGAGTTCCACCCGTTCGCGGGCTGGGCCAGCGCACCGGTCGACGTCCACCGGTAGGTCGACGGAAGCGAACACGTGGTGCCCCCTCCGGACAGGCCGGTCCACTTCTGGTTGCCGCCGCCGGTGCAGTTCCAGAGCTGCACCGCCGTGCCGTTGGCCGTGGCGCCGCCCGACACGTCCAGGCACAGTCCGGACTCCACGGCGACGACCGTGCCGTCGGAGTTCATCCGCCACTGCTGGTTCGTACCGCCGTTGCAGGCCCAGATCACCGGCCGGGCGCCGGCCGTATTGGCGTGGCCCGGGACATCGAGGCACTTGTTGCCGTACACCGTGAGCTGGTTGCTGTCCGTAAGCGTCCACTGCTGGTTGGTCCCGCCGTGGCAGTCCCAGACCTGCAGGTTCGTGCCTTCGGCCTGGCCGGCGTTCGGCACATCGAGACACCGGCCGGAACCAAGGCCGCGTAAGGCGCCGCTGGTGGCGGCCTGAGCCGGACCGGCGACGAGCGTGGCCGCCAGCGAGACCAGGGCCGCAACCGCGGCGGCGAGCATCACAGACAGACGTCTGCGGCTGAACCTTCTTCTGCGCATGGGAGCCTCGTCATCCTTGAGTAAGCGGTTCCGGTCGAAACAACCGGGGCTTTACGGACTGGCATGCGGTGCAGTTGGTTCGCCATGTCGAACAAGGGTCGAAGTGTCGAGCAAAGTGGATGATGGGAGAACCTGTGAACGGCGTCAATACTTCTTGCATAATTCGCAAGCCGAAACGTTCGCAGCCCCAACCAGTTGACTGCAAGCACATGGAACGGGTTGGAGCTGCGCACCGGATGATTGTGGCCTCGGAAACCGAAGTGTCAAGAGTTCGCGCAGCGTACATTTCACCGGGCTCCTCCCGTCCCATCAGGCCCGACGACCGCACACAATGACCGAGCGGATGATCCCGCCCTTGAGTGACCGGTCACATAACCGCCTCCGCAAGGAGCAAGGAGCCAGCCATGCCGAGCGGCTACCTCCGCCTTCCCACACGTCGGCGCAGCCTGATGGGCGCCGCCCCTGACACCGGTGGCGCACCCATCGTGACCATCCGCGATGTCGCGCGGGAAGCCGGGGTCTCCCACCAGACGGTCTCCCGCGTCATCAATGGCCACGCGGCCGTGGCCGACACCACCCGTCACCGCGTCGAAGCCGCCATCGATTCGCTCGGATTCCGGCCCCATCACGCGGCCCGCGAGCTCGCGGGCAAGGCAGCCCGCTCGCTGACCGTCGTCACCAGCGACACGAGTCTGTACGGGGCCGCCTCAACACTGCGCGGGATCGAAGAGGCCGCCCGTGCCGCCTCGTTCGCGGTCGCGGTCAGCGTGCTGGACCGCCAGGCCCTTCCGGACCGAGCCGAGTTACGCGCCCGGCTCACCCGCCCGGGCGAGCCCGTCGTGGTCATCGCCTTCGACGCCCCCGGGGTGCGCGCCCTGCGGCTGCTGCCCGCCGACACACCCGTGGTGGCCGCGGTCGAGCGCCCCTCCGGCAAGGAGCCGGTCTCCAGTCGGCCCCAGGCCTGGCTGGACGACCGGCTCGCCGCAGCCCACGCCACCCGCCATCTGCTGGGCCTGGGCCACCGCACCGTCCACTACCTGGCACTGCCCTCCTCGACCGCGGACGTGGCCCAGCGCACACAGGGCTGGCTGGACGCGCTGCGCGCGGCCGGCGCACCGGAGCCGCCCGTGGTGGAAGGCGGCTGGACGCCGCGTACCGGCTACCTCGCCGCTCGGGGACTGGTCGCGAACCCGGCGGTGACCGCCGTGCTGTGCGGCAACGACGACGTGGCCGCCGGGGTGCTGCGGGCGGCCCGCGAAGCCGGCCGCCACATCCCCGGTGACCTGAGCGTGGCCGGCTTCGACGACGTACCCGTCGCGGCCTTCCTCGCGCCCGCGCTGACCACGGTCCGACCCGACTTCGAGGGGCTCGGCCGTACCTGCTTCGGACTGCTGCACCGGCTGCTCGATCCCGCGTCCCCCGCGCCCGACCCCTGCGACGAGCCCGCGCTCATCGTCCGCGAGAGCACCGGCCCCTGGCGCGCATCCCGCGGATGAACGGCGAGGGAAGCGCCCTTCCGGCACCCGAGCCGAGTGCCGGACACCCGAACAGTCTTTATCGGCCATCGGCGAGTTGGTTGGCGCACGGGGTGTTGACGTCCCGTGCGGCCCGCCTATCATCCATGCTTGTCCGACCTTCCGATTACCGTTCGGCATCCCGAACGAACAGTCCGGGCGGACAGGTTTGTGTCGGCCCCACAGACCACCGCTGAAGGACGTATCCGGTGAGGCTCCCGTACGTCACCGCGCCGCAGTGCGAGCACACGGGCAGCGACGTTCGGGGAGCCGCCCCCAGCCGACACAGGAGTCCCCCCATGCCCCCACCCGCCCGGCCGGACCGCCGGATCACCGCCGCGCCCCCTCGCCTGCGCGGAACGGCAACCGGCGACCCGGTCGGAGTCGCACGCTTCGAGCAGGTCGCGCCCTGAGCAGGCGATCGCACGAACGTCCGCCAGGGAGGAGCACGCCGGCCGCCCAGGCCCCCGGACATCCTCAAACATGGCCGATCGCACCACAGCCGTCATTGGGAGCGCTCCCAACAAAGAAGGTCCCGACCTACAAGGAGAATCATGGCTGTCATGAAGGCGCCCGGTCGGCGCCGAACCTCGGCGTTAGGTCTGCTGGCCGCCGGCGTGATGGCGGTGGCCGGCACCGCGACCGCCGCGCCCGCCACCGCCACCGCCGCTGACTCCGCCTCCGCCTCCCTTCAGGCGTCCACCTTGGGCGCTCAGGCGGCTCAGTCCGGGCGGTACTTCGGGGCCGCCGTGGCCGCCGGCAAGCTCGGCGACGGCACCTACTCGACCATCCTGAACCGCGAGTTCAACATGGTCACCCCCGAGAACGAGATGAAGTGGGACACCACCGAACGCTCCCGCGGCTCGTTCAACTTCGGCCCCGCCGACCAGATCGTGAACCACGCCACCTCTCACGGCCAGCGCGTACGCGGCCACACGCTGGTGTGGCACTCCCAGCTGCCCAGCTGGGTCAGCTCCATCGGCGACGCGAACACGCTGCGCACCGTGATGAACAACCACATCAACGGCGTGATGGCCCACTACAAGGGCAAGGTCTACGCCTGGGACGTGGTCAACGAGGCGTTCGCCGACGGCGGCAGCGGAGCGCACCGCCCCTCGGTGTTCCAGAACCTGCTGGGCGACGGCTTCATCGAACAGGCCTTCCGCACCGCGCGGGCGGCCGACCCGGCGGCCAAGCTCTGCTACAACGACTACAACATCGAGAACTGGAGCGACGCCAAGACCCAGGGCGTCTACCGCATGGTCCGCGACTTCAAGGCGCGGGGCGTGCCCATCGACTGCGTCGGCTTCCAGGCCCACTTCGGCACCGGCGGCCCGCCCGCCAGCTTCCAGACCACGCTGTCCAACTTCGCCGCCCTCGGCGTGGACGTACAGATCACCGAGCTGGACATCGCGCAGGCGCCGACGACCGCGTACGCGAACACCGTCAAGGCCTGCATGAACGTCGCCCGCTGCAACGGCATCACCGTCTGGGGCATCCGGGACACCGACTCCTGGCGCTCCGGGGAGAAGCCCCTGCTCTTCGACGGCAGCGGCAACAAGAAGCCCGCCTACAACGCGACGCTGTCCGCGCTGGGCGGCACCCCCACGGCGAAGACCCCGGCGAAAGCCACGGCGAACACCGTGACCAATGCCTCGGCACAAACCCCGCCGAAGCCGATGAAGGCCCCGGCGAAGACCCCGGCCTCCCTCGGCTCGGCGGCCGCCCTGCCCGGCAGCTTCAGCTGGAGCTCCAGCGGGGTCCTGATGTCCCCCAAGCCGGACTCCACCCACAACATCGCCGGGCTCAAGGACCCGACCGTGGTCTACTACAACGGCAAGTACCACGTGTTCGCCAGCGTCGCCAGCTCCTCCGGCTACAGCCTGGTCTACCTCAGCTTCAGCGACTGGTCCCAGGCCGCCTCGGCCACGCACCACTACCTGGACCGGACCGGCATCGGCAGCGGATACCGGGCCGCGCCCCAGGTGTTCTACTTCGCACCCCAGCGCACCTGGTACCTGGTCTACCAGACCGGAAACGCCTCGTACTCCACCAACACCGACATCAGCAACCCGGCCGGATGGAGCGCCCCGCGCAACTTCTACTCCTCCATGCCGGACATCATCAAGCAGAACATCGGCAACGGCTACTGGGTCGACATGTGGGTGATCTGCGACAGCGCCAACTGCTACCTGTTCTCCTCCGACGACAACGGACACCTCTACCGCTCGCAGACCACCCTCGCCCAGTTCCCCAACGGGTTCACCAACACCGTCATCGCCGCCCAGGACTCCAACAAGTACGCGCTCTTCGAAGCGAGCAACGTGTACAAAGTGCAGGGCAGCAACCAGTACCTGCTCATCGTCGAGGCCATCGGGTCCGACGGCCGGCGCTACTTCCGCTCCTGGACCTCCAGCAGCCTCGCCGGCTCCTGGACACCGCTCGCCGCCTCCGAGAACAATCCCTTCGCCCGCGCCGGCAACGTCGGCTTCCCCTCCGGCGCCTGGACCCGGGACATCAGCCACGGCGAGCTGATCCGCGCCGGCTACGACCAGACCCTCACCATCAACCCCTGCAAGATGCAGTACCTCTACCAGGGCATGAACCCCAACGCAGGCGGTGACTACAACTCCCTGCCCTGGCGCCTCGGTCTGCTCACCCAGACCAACTCCACCTGCTGACAACGGGAAGACACCGACCTCGGCGCGGACATCAGCCCCGGGACACGCACCGCGCCGAGGTCCCTCCCGAACGACCGGGCCCCTCCCTCCAGCACGGGAAAGGAACCACCGTGCCCATACGACCACGCGGCCGACTGCTCCGCTTCCTGATGGCCGCCGCACTGACGGCCACCGCGTTCACCACCGCCTCGGTCCACTCGGCAGCTCGGGCCGCGCCGGGCAGCCCGGCGCTCACCCCGCCGCTGGGCTGGAACAGTTGGAACAGCTTCGGTTGCGGAGTCACCGAGACGCAGGTCCGCCAGGCCGCCGACGCGATGGTGTCCTCGGGCATGCGGGACGCCGGTTACCGGTACGTGGTCGTGGACGACTGCTGGTTCGACCCGCAGCGCGACTCCGCCGGCAACCTGCGGGCCAACCCGACCAAGTTCCCCAGCGGGATGAAGGCCCTCGGGGACTACATCCACCAGAAGGGCCTGAAGTTCGGCATTTACCAGGTCCCCAACGAGCGCACATGCGCCCAGGGCACGGGCGGCTACCCGGGGTCCACCGGCAGCAAGGGCCACGAGACCCAGGACGCCCGCACGTTCGCCTCCTGGGGTGTGGACTACCTCAAGTACGACTGGTGCTCCTCCGCCGGCACCCGGGACGAGCAGGTCGCGCGGTTCACACTGATGCGCGACGCCCTGCGCGCGACCGGGCGCCCGATCGTCTACAGCATCAACCCGAACAGCTTCCATGCCATCACCGGCGACAAGTACGACTGGGGCCAGGTCGCCGACCTGTGGCGGACGACCGAGGACCTGCTGGACATCTGGCAGAACGGCAACACCAACAGCTATCCGATGGGCGTGGGCAACGTCCTGGACGTCACCGCGCCGCTGGCCGCGCAGTCGGGGCCGGGCCACTGGAACGACCCCGACATGCTCGTCGTCGGCCGACCCGGCCTGTCGCTGACCGAGTCCCGCTCCCACTTCGCCCTCTGGGCGCTGATGGCCGCGCCGCTCATGGCGGGCAACGACATCCGCACCATGTCGGCCGACGTGAGCGCGATCCTGCGCAACCCGCGCCTGCTGGCGGTGAACCAGGATCCGCTGGGCGCGGGCGGGCGCAGGGTGCGCGACGACGGGAACACCGAGGTGTTCGCCAAGCCCCTGTCCGACGGCTCGGTCGCCGTGGGTCTGTTCAACCGGGGCAGCGGCACCGCGACCGTCACCACCACGGCGGCCCAGGTCGGTCTGTCCGGCGGGTCGTTCACCCTCACCGACCTGTGGACCGGCGGCACGTCGAGCACGTCCGGCCAGATCTCGGCGAGCGTGCCCGCACACGGCGTCGCCACGTTCCGGGTGACCGGCGGCACCCCGCTGGCCGCCACCACCTCCCGTCTGCGCGGCAACGGGTCGGGGCGCTGCCTGGACGTGGACAACGCCTCCACCGCCGCCGGGGCCACGGTACTGATCTGGGATTGCCACACGGCCGCCAACCAGCTGTGGACCACATGGGACGGCGGCGAGATCCGCGTCTTCGGCGACAAGTGCCTGGACGCCTACAACCAGGGCACCACCAACGGCACCCGTGTCATCACCTGGCCCTGCAACGGACAGGACAACCAGAAGTGGACCCTCGCTTCCGACGGGTCGATCCGCAACGCACACGCGGGCCTGTGCCTGGACACCGACCAATCCGGCACCGCCGGCGGAACCCCGCTCGTCCTGTGGACCTGCGACGGCCGGGCCGGCCAGAAATGGAGCCGCGCGTGAAGCCGGAACGCGTTCGTGTCCGCCTCGGCGGCCGTCCAACGTCACTCGTCGACCAGCCCACCGTGGAGGCCACGATGCTCCCGGCCCGGCCCGCACCGACCCACGCGAGGCTCGGCCGAGCCGTGACCTGGGTGGTGGCCCTCGTCCTGGCCCTGGCCGCCGTCCCCGCCGCGCTGCGGCCCACGACGGCCAGGGCGGACAACCCGATCGTGCAGCACATCTACACCGCCGACCCCGCCCCGCTGGTCGTGGGCGGCCGGGTCTACCTCTACACCGGGCACGACGAGGACGGCTCCACCAACTTCACCATGAGGGAGTGGCGGGTGTGGTCCTCCGACGACATGGTCAACTGGACCGACCACGGCTCGCCCCTCAGCCTGTCCACCTTCGCCTGGGCGTCCTCCAACGCGTGGGCGGGACAGACCGTCCAACGCAACGGCAAGTTCTACTGGTACGTGCCGGTGACGAACCGGGCGACCGGCCGGATGGCCATCGGCGTGGCGGTGTCCGACAGCCCCACCGGGCCGTTCCATGACGCCATCGGCCGCCCCCTGGTGGAGAACGGCGAGATCGACCCCACCGTTCTCGTCGACGACGATGGCCAGGCCTACCTGTACTGGGGCAACCCGAACCTCTGGTACGTCAAGCTGAACGCCGACATGACCTCGTACTCGGGCAGCCCCACCAAGATCCCGCTCACCACCGCGGGCTTCGGCACCCGCACCGGAGACCCCAACCGGCCCACCCTGTTCGAGGAAGGGCCCTGGGTCTACAAGCGAGGCGGCCTGTACTACCTGGTGTTCGCCGCCAAGTGCTGTTCGGAGTTCATCGCCTACTCCACCGCGCCCGGCCCGACCGGACCGTGGACCTACCGCGGCACGGTCATGCCCACGCAGGGCAGCAGCTTCACCAACCACCCGGGCATCATCGACTTCAAGGGAAACTCGTACTTCTTCTACCACAACGGCGCCCTTCCGGGAGGCGGCGGCTTCACCCGCTCGGTCGCCGTGGAGAAGTTCTCCTACAACGCCGACGGCACGATCCCGACCATCACCATGACCACCACGGGCGCCCCCCAGGCCGGCACGCTCAACCCGTACGTGCGCCAGGAGGCCGAGACGCTCGCCTGGGGCTCCGGCATCGAGACCGAGCCGTCGAGCGAGGGCGGGATGAACCTCGGATGGCTCGAGAACGGCGACTACGTCAAGGTCAAGGGCGTGGCCTTCGGCTCGGGTGCGTCCTCCTTCGCCACGCGCGTGGCCTCGGCCACCGGCGGCGGCACCGTCGAAGTCCGACTGGGCGGCCCGAACGGGACGGTCGCGGCCCGGTGCGCGGTACCGAACACCGGCGGCTGGCAAACCTGGACGACGGTGTCCTGCCCGATCAGCGGGGCGGTGGGAACCCAGGACCTGTATCTGCGGTTCACCGGCGGCAGCGGCTACCTGGCCAACGTGAACTGGTGGCAGTTCACCCCGGCGCCCGTGATGAGTGAGGGGGCGTCCGCATGAGTGCTCGTGTCTCACGGTCCCATGGGACCCCGGGAGAGTCGAAGGAGTCATCCATGTCGATGCGACGGCGTACCTTACTGGGCCTCGGCGCGGCAGCGGCGACGGGCGTGGGCATGTCCCTGCTCGGCAGCGGCGCGGCCGCCGGCGCCCTGACGCCACGGATGTCCTCACCGCGGCAGGCGCCCACCGCGCCGTTCGCCGTCGGCGTGCGCCAGTTCAACTGGTACCGCGGCAGCCGCCGGCTGACCACGAAGATCTTCTATCCGGCCTCCGGCACGGCGGGCGGCAATCCCGTCCCGAACGCGCCCGTCGCAGGCGGCATCTTTCCCATCGCCGAATGGAGCCACGGCATGGGGTGCAACTCCGACTGCTACTCCTCACAGACCCACGACCTGGCTTCGGCGGGCTTCATCTGCCCCGCTCCCTCGTTCTCCGACAACACCAACATCGGCAGCGTCTACAACGGCAACTGGTCCAAGGACGTCTCCGAGGTCATCACCCGGACACTGGCGCTCAACAACACGGCGGGCGACCCGTTCGCCGGACACATCGACACCCGAGCCGGTGTCGGGGCGTCGGGCCACTCGATGGGCGGCATGACCACCCACGGCCTGCTCACCGCCTGGCCGGACAACCGCGTCGTCGCCGCCGTTCCGGTCGCCTGCGTGGACATGGGCAACCCGGCCGGCCTCCACGCCAACGTGCTGTTCATCCACGGCGACCGCGACCAGACCTGCGACTACAACTCGGCGCGCACGGCGTACGCGGAGCTCCCGTCGCCCAAGGCGTTCCTCACCCACGTCGGGGCGGACCACGGCCAGTACCTGGTCCCGGACTACCGGTACTACGCCCAGACGAAGAACACCTTCCTGGACTGGTTCCGCTGGAGCCTGTACGGCGACACCGCCGCTCGCGACCGCCTGGGGAGCGACGCCACCAGCAGCGGCACCTCCTGGCAGGCGGCCCTCGGCTAGGCGATTTCGCCGTGCCGGGATTCCGGGCGAGGGCAGGGCCCCGGCCGTGGCCGGGGCCCTGCCACTGCGGCTACTGGCTCGCGTCGGTGCCCGGGTCGGCCGGCGGCACGCCTTCCTCGACGCACACCCGCACGTCCCACGGGCCCAGCGGCAAGGTCTCGCCGGCCGCGTACCGCCGAGAGGAAGGCCGCGTCGGCGTCCGGGCGCAGGCCCGCGACGAGGCCGCCGGCCGTCTCCAGCTCCTCCCCCAGCCGGGCCAGTTCCCGGTAGACGCGGCCCGGGCCCCGCTGTTCGGGAGTCAGTTCGGCGTCCTCGGCGGCCACCCGGTCGTAGGAGATGCGGGTGGTGACGGACTGCCCCGGCCTGTTCGACCACACGGACTCCCCGACCCGGACCACCGGGCACCGGGCCTCGGCCATCAGGTCCGGTGGCGTCACCAGCCCATCGGCAGACCGGCGACGAACGATCTGAGCCGGTCGGCGATGAGTCGGTCGTCGTGCGCCGAGTAGTGCCAGTCGCAGCCCAGGAAGTCCAGCCCCGAGTCGTCGAGGAACCAGTAGCGCACCCGGCTGTCACCGGCGTCGTTGCGTGCCTTGACCACCTGCTGGACATGGCCCGCGAACTGGCCGGCGCCGACTGCCACGATGGTGGTCGTGGCCCCGTAGCGCGTCCGCAGCTTCTGGAGGAAGTCGCCGTAGGCGGTGCGGTAGGCGGCCGCGAGGCTGTCGGGCGTCCACGGCTCACCGGGGTTGACGGCGGTCGAGAAGTCGTTGGTGCCGAGGTTGACCACCACGAGCTGGGGGTGCCAGGTGCCCGGGTTCTGCCAGACGTCGCCGGACACGTTCAGCAGGGCGCGGTCGTAGAAGGTCCGGTAGGTGACGTCCGGGGAGCCTCCGTTGTAGTTGCGCACCATGCCGAGGCCCGAATAGCCGTTGATCTGGTAGTCGGCGTTCAGTTTCCGGGCGGTGAGGGCGCCGTAGCTCACGTCGGCGTTGGTGGTCCGTCTGAGCTGGTCCCCGGTACAGCTGCGTGAGGCCGAGAGGTTGCCGTAGCCCACCGTGAGGGAGTCCCCGATGAACTCGATCTGGCGGTGGCGGGCCGGTGGTTTGCGCAGCACGGCACCGCCGGGCGCGGCGACGAAGCCTCCGAACGTGCTGGTGTCCCACGGGCTGTCGTTGCGCTTGACGAGCCGGACGGTGTGCGCGCGGTCCTGCAGACCGTTGATCCAGTGCGTGGTCCGGCCGGGCGTGACCAGGGTGGCGACGGTGGCTCCGTCGATCTGGACGTCGTAGTCGGCGGCCGGGTCGTCGAGCACGATGCCGACGCCGGTGCCCCTGACGGCGCCCTCGAAGTACACCCCGGGCCAGCTGTATTGCACCGTGTTTCCGCCGTCCTTCACCCGCCCGGCGGTGTGCACCCGCGCCAGCACTCCCGTCGCGCGGCCCGCTCGACCCTCCGGCGCGTCGGCCGGCCGCGTGTCGGCGGCGCCCAGTCCGGCCAGGAGCGATGTCCACAGGGCGGTCACCGCGGTGATCACCGCCGTTCGCCTCGCGCCTCTCCGCCACGACACCCTGAATGTCATATGCCTGCCCTGCATTCATGCCTCCCTGTTGTCAGGCCGATGCATGAGTTGTCGAAGCGCATCGACGCCCCCAGGACCCGAACGGGCTGTCAATGGACCAGGTCGAGAAACTTTCCTTGCGTCTTTGCTCTTGTTGCGCACGAAACAGGCCCGCTAACTTCCCTTCCTAGTGAAGCGCTTCGACACGCTTGAGAAAAGAGGGCGACCATGGCGTACGCCGACCGCCGCTCCCGCATCATCGCGCTGGTGATGCCGCTGCGGACGGTCATGTACGTCCCGGTCAGGATGGAGATCGCCGCCTCTGCTCGGCCTGCTGCGCGCCCTCGGGCGGTCCGTTCCCGACGACGCCTCGGTGGTCGCCCTCCGCCCGGCGCAATCGGCCGAGCAGCACACACCAGCCCTCACCACCGTGTCCGGTCCCGCGCGGCGGGGGGGGAGCCGCCGGCGGACGAACGGGTCCTTGCGACGCCGGCCCTCACCATCCGCCAGAGCAGTAAGGCCAAGCCCTGACCATCAGCCAGAGCAGTGACACCCACCCTGATTCGTCCAAGGAGCCGTCATGAGAGCAGAGCGCACCGTCGGCTGTCAGGGTTCCGGCTTCCGCCACGGACGCCGTCGCGGCGATACGGCCCAGCCACACCGCCCTGCGGACCCGGACAGCCGGGGCTCACTCCTCCTTCGGCGGGGCCGTGCTCTCCCGCACGGTGAGGGTGGTCACGATCTCCAGCCCCACCTGGGGCACCGCCTCACCCCGGCCGAGCGCGAGGGCCAGCTCGGTGGCGGCCGTCGCCATCTCGGCCAGCGGCTGATGAACGGTGGTCAGCGGCGGATCCATCCACGCCACGGGCGGCACGTCGTCGAAACCCACCACGCTCAGGTCATGCGGGATACGCAGCCCCAGCTCCCGCGCGGCCTGATAGACGCCGACCGCCTGCATGTCGTTGGCGGTGAACACCGCGGTGGGGCGATCGGGGCGGGACAGCAGCTCCCGAGCCGCCGCGTACCCGTCTTCACGCGAGAGCCGCGTCTTCACCACCAGACCGGGGTCCAGGGGCAGGCCCGCCTCCGCGAGGGCGGAGACGTAACCGGAGAGCCGCGCGCGGCAGAAATCATGGTCCGGCCCGCTGACCATGGCGATGCGCCGGTGCCCCAGCTCGACCAGATGCCGGGGGGCCGCCTGACCCGGCCCTTCCCTCCGCGTCCGGAAGCCCGAACGCGGACACCAGCAGCCCGACCCGGTTTCTGCGGGCCACGCGCTCGACACCGCGGATGATCTCCACCGACCACATGTGCTCCAGCTCCCGGAACACCAGCTCCACCAGATTGCTCCGGCTCTTGGGAGGTTTGCGGTAACCGTACTCGTGGATCAGCGACTCGACCCGGGCCCGGGTCTCGTCCGAGACCCCGGATCGGCCGTTGAGAACTTTCGACACGGTGGGGATCGAGACGCCCGCCGACTCGGCGATGTACGCGATGGTCACCGATTCGGGTCCCGCACCACGCTCACTGTGTTCCTCCGGTGAAGGTCTGCCCGATCGGTTGTCCGGCGCGGTCGCCTTTCCCCATCCCTCGACTGCTGCCGCCGCCATTCCGACACCTTTGATCAAGGGTGCGCGCGGCACGAGCTTCCACACATTCCTGCCCCTCAACGCAAGGACCACCATGGCTCTGACCGACCAGAATCCTGACGAACTCCTCGACTACCGGCCGGACGTCTCCGTACCGGACGACTTCGACGCCTTCTGGCGGCGGACCCTGGCGGAAGCCCGCGCCCTGGGCGGAGCGGTCAAGGCCGAGCGGGTCACCGACCGGCACCTGCTGAGCACGGTCGAGGTGGACGACGTGCGTTTCCCCGGCTGGAACGGCGAACCTGTGGCCGCCTGGCTGCTGCGCCCGCGCGGCGCCGAAGGCCCGTTGCCGGTCGTCGTCACCTACATCGGGTACTCCGGCGGCCGCGGGCTTCCCACCGACCATCTGCTGTGGTCCGCGGCCGGTTACGCGCAACTCGTCGTCGACAGCCGCGGACAGGGCCACGACACCCCGGACCGCGGCGAGGGCGACGGCACGCAATGGGCCGCGGGCTTCATGACCCGCGGCATCGACTCACCCGACCACTACTACTACCGCCGCCTCATGACGGACTGCGTACGCGCCGTGGACGCGGTCGCCGAACTGCCCGGACTGGACGCCGGCCGGGTCATCGCCGCGGGCGGCAGCCAGGGGGGCGGTCTGGCTCTCGCGGTCGCCGGACTCGCCCCGGACCGGGTGGCGGCAGTGCTCGCGGACCTTCCGTTTCTCTGCCACTTCCGTCAGGCGGCGCAGATCAGCATGGAGGGCCCGTACCTGGAAGTCACCAGGTACCTGCGCTGGCACAGTCCGCACCGTGTCGATACGACCTTCGCCACGCTCGACTACTTCGACGGTGTCCACTTCGCCCGTCGGGCGACGGCCCCGGCACTGTTCAGCGTCGGCCTCATGGACCCGGTCTGCCCGCCCTCCACCGTCTATGCCGCCTTCAACCACTACGCGGGGGCGGACCGGACCATGACCGTCTGGCCCTTCGCCGACCACGGCGGTGGCTTCGGCCGGAACACCGCGGTGCAGATGAAGTGGCTGCGCCAACGCGGTCTGACACCGCGGCGATAGGCGGAGAAGACCGGCCCGACCCGACCGGCGGGCGCCGCCTGTCTCCCGCCGCCGCCGGCCGCCCGCGGCGGCGGCTCCTCCGACCACCTCCGTCCACCCGCCCCTCCCCGGAAACACCGCCCAGAGCCGCTGGGCCGCCGCTCCCGCGCAGGCCCGTACAGACCCCGTACCAGAAAGGCAGAACGCGCCATGTCCCCTGCCCCGCACCTCTCCCGCCGAGGACTGCTGGCCGCCGGGGCGGCCACGGCCGCACTCCCCCTGCTCGCCCCCTCCGCCGCGGCCGCCCGCCCGGCCGGCACGTCCGGCTCCGCCCGCGCGGCCGACTCCACGCCGTACACCTTCCGCAACGCGGAGATAGTCGGCGGCGGCTTCGTCACCGGCATCGTCTTCAACCAGAGCGAGCCCGGACTGGTGTACGCCCGGACCGACATCGGCGGCGCCTACCGCCTCGACACGGCGTCCCGGCGGTGGATTCCCCTCACCGACTGGATCGGCTGGGACGAGTACGGACACACCGGCATCATCAGCGTCGCCACCGACGAGGCCGATCCCGACCGCGTCTACCTGGCGGCGGGCACCTACCCCATGCCCGACTGGGACCCGTCGATGGCGGCGATCCTGCGCTCGACCGACCGCGGCCGCACCTGGAAGACCACTCCCCTGCCGTTCCGGCTGGGCGGCAACATGCCCGGCCGGGGCATCGGGGAGCGGCTGGTGATCGACCCCAACCGCAACAAGATCCTCTACCTGGGGGTGCGCGGGGGCCACGGGCTGTGGCGCAGCACCGACCACGGCAAGACCTTCGCGAAGGTGACCGGCTTCCCCAACGCGGGCAACTTCGTCCCCGACCCCCATGACACCAACGGCCCGAACGGCGACAACCTGGGCGTGCTGCAGGTCGTCTTCGACAAGCGCACCGGCAGAGCGGGCAGGGCCACCCGGACGATCTATGTCACCGTCGCCGACAAGGACAACATCCTGTACCGGTCCACCGACGCGGGAGCGACCTGGGAGCGCGTACCGGGGCAGCCCACCGGCTACATCCCGCACCACGCGGTCTTCGACCACGCCGGCGGCTATCTGTACCTGGCGACCAGCGACACCGCCGGCCCCTACGACGGCTCCAAGGGCGACGTGTGGAAGCTGGATACCGCCACCGACACCTGGACCCGCATCAGCCCGGTCCCGTCCACCAGCGACGACAACCAGTACGGCTACAGCGGCCTGACCATCGACCGGCAGAACCCGGACACCCTGATGGTGTCCACCCAGGTCAAGTGGTACCCCGACTGCGTCCTCTTCCGCTCCACCGACGGCGGCGCGACCTGGACCCGGGCCTGGGACCTGGGCGCCGATTCCGAGCGCACCCTGCGCTACGACATCGACATCTCCGCCGCCCCCTGGCTGACCTGGAACGCCTCGCCGTCGCTGCCCGAGATCACACCGAAGCTGGGCTGGATGATGGAGTCCGTCCAGATCGACCCGTTCGACTCCGACCACTTCATGTACGGAACCGGCGCGACGATCTACGGGGCGAACAACCTGACCGACTGGGACCGCGGAGGCACGGTGCACCTCTCCGTGCGGGCGCAGGGCCTGGAGGAGACCTCGGTCGGCTGCGTGATCAGCCCTCCCGCCGGCCCCGCGCACCTCTTCTCGGGCGTGGGCGACGTCGGCGGCTTCCGGCACACGGATGTCCACAAGGCGCCGAAGATGTACGACAACCCGACCTTCGGCGCCACCCCGGCCCTTGACTACGCGGAGCTGGCGCCGCACATCATCGTGCGGGTCGGCAACCCCACCAGCGGCTGGACCCAGCACTTCGCCATCTCCACCGACAGCGGCGACAGCTGGACGCCCTCGCGCAGTGAGCCGTCCGGCGTCACCGGGCCCGGAGTCGATGACCAGGCCGTCGCCGTCAGCGCCGACGGCAGGCGGATCGTGTGGTCACCGGCCGGAGCGCCGGCCGGCTGGTCCGACGACAACGGAGCCACCTGGACGGCTTCGAAGGGGCTGCCGGCCGGGGTTTCGGTGCGCTCCGACCGGGTGAACCCGGCGAAGTTCTACGCCTTCGGCTCCGGCGTGTTCTACCTCAGCACGGACGGCGGCAAGAGCTTCAGGGCCACGGCGGCGACCGGGCTGCCCACCGCGGGCAACGTCCGCTTCAAGCCGGCACCGGGCCACGAGGGCGACATCTGGCTGGCCGGCGGCAGCAGCAAGTCCACCGATTCCACGCCCTACGGGCTGTGGCGGTCGGCCGACTCAGGAGCGACCTTCACCCGGTTCAAGGCGGTGGACGAGGGCGATGTCGTCGGATTCGGCAAGGCGGCGCCCGGCGCCACGTACCCCGCCGTCTACACCAGCTCCAGGATCCGCGGCGTACGCGGCATCTTCCGGTCCGACGACGCGGGCCGGACCTGGGTCCGCATCAACGACGACCGCCACCAGTACGCCTGGACCGGCAACACCATTACCGGAGACCCCCGGGTCTACGGCCGCGTGTACTTCGGGACCAACGGACGCGGAGTCATCTGCGGCGACCCCACGTGAGGTCCGACTCCAGGTCGCCGCGATCCGCACCCGCCGTCCCGAAGGGGAGACCGACGTGGCCCTGCCCCCAGGGCAGGGCGACCGAATCCTCCTCTCCCGTGTGATCCCCCCACTCAGCGCACCACTTCAGGAGGGCTGATGAAATTCCGCATCGGCTGGGCCGCGCTTCTCGCGGCGCTGGCTCTCGTCTTCACCTTGCCGAACTCGGCAGCGGCAGCGTCGTCGACGTACTGGTTCAAGCACTACGCGACCGGCGGCAACGCCTCGACGTGGTACAGCGACGACGCCAACTGGGGTGTGAACTCCTCGACCGGCACCGGCTTCGTCGCCATGGTCAACGGCAAGGACTGGGGCTGGTCATCCCCGGTGACGACACTCCCCAAGAAGATCGGCGACGTCAACCGCAACAACACCACGTGGTTCAGCCAGTCGGCGTACCCGAGGTCCGGCTCCTACTACGACGCCGCCTACGACATCTTCATCGACCCCTACCCCGCGCCGACCGACCGCAACTCCAAGACCGAGATCATGATCTGGCTCAACTGGTACAACACCAAGCCGCTGGCCGACCACTACGACGCGAACGGCAACGCGATCCCGGCCGCGACCAACGTGAGCCTGGGCGGCCGCGCCTGGGACGTCTACGAGTACAACTGGCCGAACGGCGACCACACCCTCAGCTTCCTGGACAGGAACAGGTCCGGCTGGTGGTCCGGCAGCCTCACCCCGTTCTTCGACTACGGCCTGAACAGGGGGTTCTACACCAAGGACCACTACCTCAACAGCGTCATGGCCGGCTGGGAATTCGGGCCGGGCGACTACACCGCTCACTCCTGGGGCGCCGTGGGCTTCTGACGCCGCGACGAGCTCAGGCGTCGAAGCCGAAGGACGCCAGGCGGAAGTCACCGTGCAGGGTCAGCCGCAGATCGTGGACGCCGTCGTCGGGCGCTGTCGCGTCGGCGGTGACCGTCGTCCAGGTGTAGCGGCTGCCGGTGACCGGTACGGCGATCCGCGCCAGGAGCCGGTCACCGGCCCTCACCTCCAGCCGTGCCTCCCCCGCACCCGCACCCTCGCATGCGACCCTCGCCTCGAAGCGGGCGGCTCCGGCCAGGTCGGCGGAGCGGTAGAGCAGGGTCGCGGGGAGCGCGGGATCGGTGGGGGTGACCGCGTCGCCGGCGGCGCGGGTGGCGTCGACGAGGGTGACGCGCGTGTAGTCGTCGAAGTCGGCGGCCGGGGTGTGCCGCCCGACGACCTCGCGGGGTGCGGGGGGCGTGCCGGTCACCGTCAGCGGGGCGCTGAGGACGACGTGTTCCGCGGAACGGGCGACGAGGATCTCGTAGGCGCCCGGATCCACGGTGAAGGCCCCGGTGGCCACGTCCCAGTGGGCGAACCGCGCGGCGGGCAGCCGGAAGGCCACCTCCCGGCTCTCCCCGGACTCCAGCCGCACCTTGCGGAAGTCGGCCAGCCTCAGCCGGGGCGCCTCGTAACGCGCGTCGAGGGCACGGACGTAGAGCTGGACCACCTCGCTGCCGGGTCGCGCTCCGGTGTTGGACAGCGTCACCGTGACGTCGAGCGCACCGTCCCGCGGCACCGCCGGGGTGGACAGCCGCAGGTCGCTGTAGGCGAAGTCGGTGTAGGACAAGCCGTGGCCGAAGGCGTACAGGGGCGCGCCCCTGTGGTACTGGTAGGTCCAGCCGGCCTTGATGACGTCGTAGTCGAGCGGGTGCGGAAGGTCGTCGTCGCCGCGGTACCAGGTCTGCGGCAGCCGGCCCGACGGGTCGGCCTCGCCGAGCAGTACGGCGGCCAGCGCCCCGCCCGTCTCCTGCCCGCCGTGGGAGGTCCACACCACGGCGGGCAGATGCTCCTCCGCCCAGTCGAGGGCGTAGGGGTAGCTGCTCATGACGACCAGCGCGGTCTGCGGACGGACCTCGGCGACCGCGCGCAGCAGCGCTGCCTGGGTCGCGGGTAGTGCGATGCCCGAACGGTCCTCGGTCTCGCGGCCGTTGATGAGCGGGTGGTTGCCGAGGACGACGATCGCCGCGTCGGCCGCCTCGGCGGCGGCGCGTGCTTCGGCCGTGCCGTCCCGGAGCAGCTCGCGCTGCCAGCGCTCGGCGGCCTGCGGGGTTTCGGCGGTGACGGCGACCCGGCCGCCGGCCGCGTCGACGGCGGCATAGCGGCCGGTGAGGACGTTGCGCAGGAGCACCGTGTCGGCGTCGCCCGCCGGGTCGGGCTCCAGAAGGAAGGTTTCGTTGATGAACCAGGTCTTGATGACATCCCGGTCCGCGGCGAGCGAGTCGTCGTCCTTGCGGCTGAGGTAGCGGCCGGTTTCGGCGTCGCGCAGGGTCAGCACACCGTCGCCCCACTCGAAGACGTCGTACGCGGTCCCGCCGAGCCGTTCGCCGGAGGTGCGGGAGCGGAGCGCGATCCGGTCGGCGCCGTCCACGGTGACGACGTCGCCGCCGCCCTCGCCGAGCGCCGCACGCAGCCCGGACGCGATGCCGACCCGGTAGGGCAGGGTGCCGCTGTACCAGTCCTCGTGCAGGGCGTCGGCGAGCGGGCCGATGACGGCGACGCGCGGCGCCCGCTCCGCCCGGAGAGGCAGCAGGCCGTCGTTCTTGAGCAGCACCACCGACTCGGTCGCGGCGCGCAGGGCGAGGGTGCGGTGCTCCGCGCGGTCGACGACCTCCGGTCCGATACCGGCGTACGGGTCGAGTTCCGGGTCGAACTCACCCAGCCGGAAGCGGATGTGAAGGTGTCGCCGGGCCGCTCGGTCGATGTCCGCCTCGTCGATCAGGCCGCGCTCCAGGGCCTCGCGCAGCCGGCCGACCGTGATCGAACTGTCCTCGCGATGCTGGGTGAAACTGTCGATGCCGGCTTTCAGCGCGGCGGCATGGGACGCCGCGTGGTCCTCGAAGTAGTGCTCCATCTCCACCAGGTTGGAGGGCGCCTGCTCGTCGCTGACCACGAACAGTTCGTGGCGGGTGGTCCGGGCCCAGGTCCGCAGCTCCGTCTCGAGGAGTGGGCTGACGTGGCAGGGGCGGCCGTTGACCAGGTTGTACGCGGCCATCGCGCCGGTCGCCGCGCCGGAGGCGACGATGGGCCGGAAGGCGGCCAGGTCGTACTCCTGGAGGACGCGGGGGCGCAGTCCGGAGGAGGTGACGCAGCGGTCGTCCTCGTTGTTGTAGGCGAGGAAGTGCTTGAGCACCGGAGCCGCGCGCAGATAGGCCGGATGGTCGCCGGACAGGCCCCGGCAGTAGGCGGTGCCCAGCCGGGCGGTGTGCACCGGGTCCTCGGAGTAGCCCTCTTCGTTGCGGCCCCAGCGCGGGTCGCGCAGCAGGTTCACCACGGGTGCCCACGCGTGGAGGCTGTTGGTGCCGACGCCGTTCGCCGTCGGGCGGTGGTAGTGGAAGGCGCGCAGTTCGACCGAGACGGCCTCGGCGACCTCGTGGACGAGTTCCTCGTCCCAGGTCGCGCCGAGCCCCACGGCCTGCGGAAAGACGGTCGCCTCGCCCAGCCATGACACGCCGTGCAGCGCCTCCGTGCCGGTGCGGAACGAGGCGAGGCCGAGGCGCTCCACGGCCGGCGCGTACTGGTGCAGCAGCGCGATCCGCTCGTCGAGCGTGAGCCGCCCGAGCAGGTCGTCGACGCGCTTGTCGATCGGCAGCGCGGGGTCGCGGAACGGAAGACGGCCGGCGGCGGACGGAGAGGGAGAACCCACGAGGCTGACCCCTATGAAGGCTGGTTGGAGGCGTTGAAGCGCTTCGACGCTGTCACTCGTTCCACGGAACTGTCAATGACCAGGGAGCGAGAAAGTTTCTTGGCGTTCCCCCTCTTGTTTCGCGAGAAATGTGTCATTAACGTTTCGCCGCCAAGTCAAGCGCTTCGACGCCATGAAGGGAGGGCCGCCGCCATGACCAGCACACCGCGGACGCTCCGATGGGGCCACTCGGCTCTGGAGGTCGAGATCGGCGTCGGCGACGACGGCACCGCCCGCCTCACGCGGATCGGCCTCCCCGGTGGCCCACCCCCCGAGGGGCGCTCCTGGCCCCCACTGCCCCTGGTGGAGGTGACGGCCGCGGGCCACGGCCGCGCCTGGTCGGGCGGTCGCCTCATCGACACGTCCCTCGGCGGCCGACTGCGCTACCGCGCCCACCGAGCGACTCGCGACGGTGACTGGCACGTCCTGACGGTCGAACTCCACGATGCCGGGACCGGGCTCGGGGCCGAGGTGGTCTACCGCTCGCCGGACGCCGTGCCCGTACTGCGCGGCGAGGTGGTCCTGCGCAACGAAGGCGAGGCCGCGCTGCACCTGGAGTCGGTCTCCTCCCTTGTCGTCGGCTGTTTGGCGGACGGTCCGGAAGCCATCGGGGACGCGGACCTGCTGTGGGCGGAGAACGACTGGGTCGCCGAATGCCGCTGGCAGCGCCGGCAGATGCGGGCGACCTCCCCCGTCCTGAACGACCGCGCCGTCGCCTACGACAACGGCAAGGGGGAGTTCACCCGGACCGGGCGGGGCGTGTGGTCCAGCTGTGGCCGGCTGCCCATGGGCGGCCTGGCCGACCGCCGCTCCGGCCGCACCTGGCTGTGGCAGATCGAACACAACGGCGGCGGCTGGCACTGGGAGTGCGGTGAACGCGACGAGCTGGCCTACGTGGCGCTGCTCGGCCCCAACGACACCCACCACGGCTGGCGCCACCCTCTGGAGCCCGGCGACGAGTTCCGCACCGTCCCCGTCGCCCTCGCCTTCAGCGCCGACGGCGGCCCGGACGAGGCGTTCGCCGCGCTCACCCGCTACCGCCGCGCGATCCGCCGCCCGCACCCCGACCACCAGCGCCTCCCCGTCATCTTCAACGACTACATGAACTGCCTGATGGGAGACCCCACCACCGAGAAACTGCTGCCACTGATCGACGCGGCGGCCGAGGCGGGCGCGGAGTACTTCGTGATCGACGCCGGCTGGTACGACGGCGACAACGGCGGCTGGTGGGACAGCGTCGGCGCCTGGGAGCCGGCCGCCTCCCGCTTCCCCGGTGACCGCGGGATCCACGAGGTGCTGGACCGCATCCGGGAGCGCGGTATGGTCCCCGGCCTGTGGCTGGAGCCGGAAGTGATCGGCGTACGCAGCCCCATGGCGAAGTCCCTGCCCGACGAGGCGTTCTTCCGCCGCGACGGCGTCCGCGTCACCGAGACCGGCCGCCACCACCTGGACCTGCGCCACCCCGCTGCCCGTGCCCACCTGGACCAGGTCGTGGACCGCCTGGTCGGCGAGTGGGGCGTCGGCTACCTCAAGCTCGACCACAACATCGATCCCGGCTCCGGCACCAGCGCCCACCCCGGCGAGACCCCGGGCGCCGGTCTGCTCGGCCACAACCGTGCCCAGCTGGACTGGCTCGACGGCGTCCTGGACCGCTATCCGCACCTCGTGGTGGAGAACTGCTCCTCCGGCGGCATGCGCTGGGACTACGCGCTGCTGTCGCGGCTCCAGTTGCAGTCCACGAGCGACCAGCAGAACCTCCGGCTTTACGCTCCCATCGCCGCCTCCGCGCCAACCGCGGTCACCCCCGAGCAGGGCGCCGTCTGGGCCTACCCCCGGCCGGAGGACTCCCCGGACGAGGTGGCCTTCACCATGGCCAACGCCCTCCTCGGCCGCGTTCACCTGTCGGGAATGCTTCCGGACCTCCGACCCGAGGACCGGGCCCTGGTCCACGAGGCCATCGATGTGTACAAGGCCATCCGGACCGACCTGGCGCAGGCCGTCCCCGCGTGGCCGCTCGGTCTGCCGGCCTGGAACGACCCGTGGCTCGCCCTGGCCCTGCGCACCCCCGCCACCACGTACCTCACCGTCTGGCGCCGCCCCGGCGCCGAGGCCACCACCGCCCTCCCCCTGCCTCACCTCCAGGGCTCCGCGGCTCGCGTCGACATCCTCTACCCCACCGCGAGCCAGGCCGCTCCCTCCTGGGACCCCGAGTCCGCCGAGCTCACGCTGACGCTGCCCACGGCTCCGTCCGCCGTGCTGCTCCGCCTCGCCCCCACGGTGCCGGACGCGCCCTGAGCCACCGCGACCGCACGCACCCCGCCGCCGTGGAGACGACGGGCCCCTCCGGTGGCCATCTGCCGCTTCGTCCCCCCATGGGCGGAACCCCCGCCCGGCCAACAGAGAAAGGGCAAAGATGAAGGGAACGCAACAACCCACCGGCCACCGCGGTCGCGGCCCCGGCCGTGTGCTCAGCCTCCTCCTGGCGCTGGTCGCCACCATCGGGCTGACCAGCACCGCGGCCTTCGCCGCAGTGGGCCACAAGGACGCGTCCTCGGCAGAAAAGCCCCGGCTTGCCGCCGGCCCGATGGACACGGTGGCCGCGATGCAGCCGAGCTGGAACCTGGGCAACACCCTGGACGCCATCCCCGACGAGACGTCCTGGGGCAACCCGCCGGTCACCAAGGCCCTGTTCGACACCCTCAGGTCCCAGGGCTTCCGCAGTGTCCGGATCCCCGTGACGTGGACCGACCACCAGTCCTCCACCGCCCCCTACACGATCGACTCGGCCTGGATGAACCGCGTCAAGCAGGTGGTCGACTGGGCCCTGGCCGACGGTCTCCGCGTCGTGATCAACGTCCATCACGACTCGTGGCAGTGGATCGCGAACATGCCCACCGACCACGACAACGTCCTGGCCCGTTTCAAGGCCACCTGGACCCAGATCGCCGCCACGTTCAGGGACTCCCCGCAGACGCTGCTCTTCGAGAGCAACAACGAGCCGCAGTTCAACAACACCACCGACGCCCAGGGCATCCAGTACAACAGCGAACTGAACACCGCGTTCCACACCGTGGTGCGCCAGTCCGGCGGCAACAACGCGACCCGTCTGCTCGTGCTGCCCACCCTGCACACCAACGCCGGCCAGGAATTCCTGGACACCCTGGTCGGCGAGATGAAGTCGCTGAACGACGCCAACCTCGTGGCGACCGTGCACTACTACGGCTGGTACCCGTTCAGCGTGAACGTCGCGGGCGGCACCGAGTTCGACGCCACCGCGCAGAAGGACATGACCGACTCCTTCGCCCGGATCCGCAACACCCTCACCTCCAAGGGAATCCCCGTCTACCTCGGCGAGTACGGCCTGCTGTCGTACCCCGACCACAACCATCCCCCGCGGGTCGAACGGGGCGAGGCGCTGAAGTACTTCGAGCAGTTCGGCTACGAGGCCCGGGCCGCCGGAGTGACCACGGCCCTGTGGGACCCCGGAACCTTCGCCTTCCTGGACCGCACCACGCTGCGGTGGACCGACCCCGCCCTGATCAACCAGATCAAGTCGAGCTGGACCACACGCTCCGGGACCGCGTCCTCGGACCGCGTCTTCCTGGCGAAGTCGGGTCCGATCACGGCCCGGACGCTCACGCTGAGCCCCAACGGCACCGGCTTCCGGGGGCTGTGGCAGGGCGGCACGGCACTCGTCCAGGGCCGGGACTACACCGTCTCCGGAAGCCGGCTCACGCTCACGGCTGCCGCGCTGACCCGGCTGGCGGGCAACCGCGACTACGGCGTCAACGCGACGATCGAGGCCCGGTTCTCCCGGGGCCTCCCCTGGAAGATCCACGTGACCACGTACGACACGCCGGTGCTCTCCCCCGCGACCGGGGGCACCGGCGGACTCACCATCCCCACCCGGTTCCGCGGTGACCAGCTGGCGACCATGGAGGCCAGGTACGCCGACGGCGGCAACGCCGGCCCGGTCGACTGGTCGTCCTACCAGGAGTTCAACGAATCCTTCTCCCCCGACTACCCGGGCAACGCTCTCCTGCTCACTCCCAAGTTCATCAACGCACTGCGTGACAACGCACAGGCGACGCTCACCTTCCATTTCTGGAGCGGAGCCACCGTGACGTACCGCGTGACAAAGTCCGGAACCTCGGTGACCGGCACCGTCGGCTGACGGCCCCTCGCCCCGGGTGCCGACCCGGCACCCGGGGTTCTTTGCCCGGACCCAACGAAAGGACACAGCAGGTGCCCCACCAGCACCAGGCGGACAACACGTTCGTCAATCCCGTGATTCCCGGCTTCCACCCCGACCCCAGCGTCTGCCGGGTCGGCGACGACTATTACCTCGCCTGCTCCAGTTTCGAGTACTTCCCCGGCATCCCCCTCTTCCACAGCCGCGACCTGGTCCACTGGACACAGATCGGCAACGCCCTGGACCGGCCGAGCCAGTTGCGTCTGGCCGCGGACGTGCCGTCCTCCGCGGGGATCTACGCCCCCACCCTGCGCCACCACGACGGACGCTTCTGGCTGATCGTCACCAACGTGAGCGAGGGCGGCGGCAATCTGATCGTCACGGCCACCGACCCTGCCGGCCCCTGGTCGGACCCCGTCCGGGCGCCGGGGGTGCCCGGCATCGATCCCGACCTGGCCTGGGACGAGGAGGGCACCTGCTGGTGCACGGTCGCCGGGGTGTCGCAGATCCGTCTCGACCCGTCCACCGGCGAGACGTACGGCGCACCGCGCAAGCTCTGGTCCGGCGGGCCCGGCGCCAAGGCCCCGGAGGCGCCGCACCTGTACCGGATCGGCGACTACTGGTACCTGCTCATCGCCGAAGGCGGCACCGAGCGCTGCCACGGCGTGTCGATCGCCCGCGGCCGCACGCCCGGCGGGCCGTTCGAGCCGTGCCCCGACAACCCGATCCTCACCCACCGCGGCACCGACCACCCCATCCAGAACACCGGCCACGCCGATCTCGTGCAGGCCCCCGACGGCTCCTGGTGGATGGTGCTGCTCGGCGTCCGGCCGGGCGGCGGCACCCCGGGCTGGCACGTGCTCGGCCGTGAAACGTTTCTGGCGCCCGTGACCTGGGTGGACGGCTGGCCGGTCGTCGGCGGGGTTCCGCTGGAGACGTCCGTGCCCGGCTGGCCGCTCTTCCCCGGCCCCGCCGAGGAGCAACGGGACGACTTCGACGCCGGCGAACTGCGGCCGCAGTGGATCTCCCCTCGGGACCGTCCCGCCGAGCACTACAGCACCGAGGAGCGCCCCGGCTGGCTGACGCTCCGGGCTCGCGGCGGCTCCCTGGACGAGCCGGACGTCGTGTTCGCCGGCCGCCGCCAGCGGCACCTGAGGTGCCGGGCACGCACCCTGGTCGACGCGGCGTCGGGACGTGGTGGCCTCGCCGTCCGCCTCGACGAGCGGCACCACTACGAGATCGAGGCATCCGCCACGGACGTCCGGGTGATCGCGCGCGTCGGCTCGCTGAGCACCGTCGTGGCCTCCCAGACCCTGCCTGCCGGGCCGGAGGTGGTCCTCGCCGTCAGGGTCATCGAACCGCCGGCTCCGCACGACGCGCGCACCGGGCCCGATGTCGTCTCCTTCGGCGTCGAGGGGCCCGACGGCACGTTCACCGCTCTGGCGACGCTCGACGGCCGCTACCTGTCGACCGAAGTGGCCGGCGGCTTCACCGGCCGGGTCATCGGCCTGTACGCCGCCGAAGGCACGGTCCACTTCGACTGGTTCGACTACGAACCGCTCGCCTGAACGGGCTCCGGCCCACTACGCCTCCATGCTGAGGGCGTGGTCCTCTCCGGCGACGAGATCGATCGGCTCCGCGTCGCCGGAAGAAGTTCTGACGTCGATCCGGACGGAGCGAGTCGGCCTGAGGACCGCCGTCGCCCCGTCGGGCCCCCAGGTCAGATCGACCTCGGCGCCGAATCGCGTGCGCACGCCCGTGAGCCGGCCCGCCGGGAGAGCGGGGAGCGGCGCAGGCAGGAGGGCCAGTCGGTGGGGGGTCGACTGGACGAACATCTCGATCAGTACGGCGGGCAGGGTGTGCGCGGCGTCCGCGTTGTAGACCTGGCGGTTCGGGTAGTGGGCGCTCATCAGGGAGGTGTGGAAGAAGTCGCCGTCCAGGACCTGGCCGAGGGCGTGGGCGACGCGTTCGCCGTCGCGGAGCCGGGCGGCGATGAGCGCGTGGTGGAGGTGGCCGTGCGCGGAGTCGTTCTCCGCGCCGCGCAGTTCGAGGGCGCGGTGGGCGGCGGCCGCCAGGTCGGGGGTGTCGTAGGGGGTGATCTCGTCGAGCGGCCAGACGCCGTAGAGGTGGCTGAGGTGACGGTGGTCGTAGGAGTCCACGAGGCCGGGCCAGGCCCATTCGGCGAGGGCGCCGTCCTCGTTGATCCGGTGCGGCGGGAGCCGCTCGGCGAGAGCCCGCCAGCGGTCGGCCGCGGGGGTGCCCGGGTGGTAGGCGGCCGCGGTGAGCAGGGCGTGGCGGGCCGCCGAGAGGTCCATGGCCGCGTTGATCGTGCCCCAGCTCGCGCCCGCGGGGCGGTTCTCGGGTGAGTAGGAGGGGACGACGACGAGGTGGCCGTCGTCGTCGGTGCGGGTGAGGAAGTCCTCGTAGAACACGGCCACGTCGGCGAAGGCGGACGCGGTGCGCGGGTCGCGGGTTCCGTGGGTCTCGTCGTGGTCGACGAGCGGCTTGAGCAGCCAGTCGGCGCCCGCGGTCCACAGGTGCAGGGGGTACTCGTGGCTGAAGTGGTACGAGTGGCCCGACTCGCCGTCGCTGTGGGCGGGGGCGACCACGCCCCGGGCGCCGAAGATCGCGCGGGCGTTGTCGCGCCAGTCGGGGAGCTGGCGGTGGATCAGCGTGGCGTGGGCCTCGGTGACCTCGGGGAGTGCGGCGGCCGGGGCGGAGGCGGTCTGGAGGTTGAGGTTGGCGTCGTTGGTGAACGCCCCCGACCAGGCGGTGTTCCAGTCGCCGGTCCACAGGCCGGTCAGGCGGGGCGGGAAGAGGCCGCTTGCGGACAGCAGGTGGTACCGGCCGGCCGCGAAGAGGCGCTCGAGCAGGGCGGGGTCGCGCGGTCTCTTCAGCAGCTCGGAGCCGGGCAGGGCCCGGCCGGCCGGGTCGGCGGCGAGGTCGAGGGTGACTCGCTCGTAGGCGGTGCGGTGGAGGGCGACATGGCGTGCGAGGAGTTCGTCGTACACCGTCGGCAGGTCGCGCAGGGCCCGGCCTTCCGCCGTCACGTCGAGTTCGCCGGTGTGCCGCCGGACCCGGGTGAGGAGAGTGACGGACCGGGCGCCCTCGATGTGCGTGTGGGGCGGGGCGAGGGTCGTCGTCCCGCCGGTGACCACGACCAGGGTGACGCCGGTGAAGGCGCGGTCGCTGTCGGGGTAGCGGGCGCGCAGGCTCAGCAGGGCGCCCTCGGGGATGACGACGGCTCCGTGGCCGACGGCCAGGTGGTCGGGGGCGCCGGGGAGGCGGTGGTCCAAGGAGATGTCGAGGGTCAGGACGGGCGCCGTGATGTGCTGGACGATCACGTCGTCGGCGCGGGAGACGAAGACCCGGCTTCTCCAGCCGGCGCAGGTCGTCCGCACGACGCCCGTCGTGAAGTCGACGTCGCGACGGTAGTCGTGGCAGCCCGCGGCGCGGCGGGCCAGGCGGACCTGGAAGGCGGGGTGGAAGGGCCGTACCCACTGCAGCGGACGGCCGTCGGTGAAACCCTCCGCGGCGGTGCGGTCGCCCGCCAGGAGGCGGTCCTGCAGTGCGGGCAGTTCGGCGGCGAGCCGGGGCGGCCGGCGGTGTTCGCCGTCGCCGCCCGGCCGGACCAGGGTGTGATGTGTGACGACGATCCGCTCGGCGTCCGGTTCGCCGAACACAAGGGCGCCGTGATGGCCGTTGCCGCTCAGGAAACCGTCCTCCCAGCGAGCGGCTGGGTGCGGCTCCCAGGTGCCGTGGACGGGCCCGTGGATGGCGGTCACGGCCGGAGCACCGCAGCGCCGTGGCGGCCGAGGGTCACCCGGTCGGTGACGGCCTCCCCCGTCAGCAGGTCGTGGTGGGTCCCGGGCACCTCCACGGTCACCTGCTCGCGGCCGTGGTTGAGCACGAACAGCGTCTCGCCCCGACGGACGGCCTCGACCTGCTCGGGGAGGCCGTCGAGCACCGGCCGGACGCCCGCGCCGGAGGCGATCCGGGCCAGCAGGTCGCGCAGCGCCTCAGGTTCCGGAAGGGTGGAGAGGTACCAGGCCCGGCCCTTGCGCAGGACGGCGGGCAGTCCGTCCAGTTCGCCGCCTTGGTACGCCATGCTCTCCTCGGCGGTGCCGTCGGCCTCCAGTTCCTCGGACCACAGGGACGCCCGGAAGCCCTCGCAGGCGACGGTCTCCCCGGCGTCCAGCGGCCACCACTCGTGCAGGGTGCGGATGCCGAACAGCTCGCGCAGCCGGGCGTCCATGCCGCCGGGGCGGACCCGGTCGTCCTGGTCTGCGACGCCGGTCTGGAAGCCGCACACGAGGGTGCCGCCGCCGCGGACGTGGGCGAGGAGGTTGTCGATCGCCGCGTCGGTGAGCGCGTACAGCTGGGGCACGACGACCACCGGGTACGGTGTCAGGTCGTGCTCGGGGTGGGCGAAGTCGGTGGCGAGGTTGGCCCGCCAGAGGGCTCGGTGCCAGGCGCGCAGGACGTCCGGGTAGTCCACCTGGGTCGACAGGCGGCCGTCGTGGGCGCCGGCCCACCAGGAGTGCCAGTCGTGCAGGACGGCGATGTCGGCGGTGACGTGCCGGCCGGAGACGTCCGGGGCGATCCGCGCGAGGTCCGCGCCGAGCCGCTTGACCTCCTGGTAGGTCCTGCCCTCCTCCCCGGCATGGCTGACCATGCCGGAGTGGAACTTCTCCGCGCCCTGCCGGGACTGCCGCCACTGGAAGTAGCAGACGGCGTCGGCGCCCCGGGCCACGGCCTGGAGGGACCAGAGCCGGTTGAGGCCGCGTGGCTTGGGGTGATTCACACCCCGCCAGTTGACGGGCCCGGCCGCCTGTTCCATGAGCATCCACGGCCCGCGCGCCTGGGAGCGGGTCAGGTCCTGCACGAGGGCGCCGGACTGGGCCCCCAGCGGGTCGCGCGGGTCGGGGTAGATGTCGACGGAGACGACGTCCTCCTCCTCGGCCCAGCGCCAGGCGTCCTGGCCGAACCACAGCGGCATGAAGTTGCTGGTGACCGGCAGGTGCGGGGTGTGGCGGCGGACGATGTCGCGCTCGGCGACGTAGCACTCCAGGAGCATGTCGGAGGTGAAGCGCCTGAAGTCCAGCATCTGACCGGGGTTGCGCATGTAGTGCGGCAGGCGCGGCGGCAGGATGCCGTCCCAGGTGTCGTAGCCCTGGCTCCAGAAGGCGGTGCCCCATGCCTCGTTGAGGGCGTCGAGCGAGCCGTACTTCTCGCGCAGCCAGCGGCGGAAGGCGGCCGCAGCCTGGTCCCCGTAGTCGAAGGTGCAGTACTCGTTGTTGATGTGCCACATGGTGAGGGCCGGGTGGCCGCCGTAGCGGGCGGCGAGGTCCTCGGTGATGGCGGCGGCGTAGCGCCGGTAGCTGGCGCTGGAGTGGGAGAAGTGCTGCCGGCCGCCCCACCACTCGGTGCGGCCGTCCTCGGTGACGGGCAGGGTGTCCGGGTGCAGCCGGCCCATCCAGGGCGGGGGCGAGGCGGTGGGAGTGGCGAGGACGACGCCGATGCCGTGGTCGTGCATCAGGTCCATCAGCGTGTCCAGCTTGCCGAACTCCCGGGCGCCGGGTTCCGGTTCCAGCGTCGACCAGGAGAAGACGCCGAGGGTGACCGAGTTGACCCCGGCCGCCTTCATCAGCCGGACGTCCTCGTGCCAGGTCTCCTCGGGCCACTGTTCGGGGTTGTAGTCGCCACCGAAGAGCAGGCGGCCCCGTGTCGCGTCATTCAGATCGGGCATCGGACGGGCTCCCCGTGCTGCGAACCGGCACCAGCGGAAGCCCGCTGAGGCAAAGCGTGCTCATGACATACCTCGGTCTTGACGAAGGGGAAGGGGGTCAAGGGGGTCTCAGCCCTTGATGGCTCCGGTGAGCATGCCCTTCTTGAAGTGCCGCTGGACGAAGGGGGAGGCGACCGCGACGGGGATCAGGGCGAGGACCATGACGGCCATCTGCAGTCCCAGGGCGGAGAGCTGCCCGGTGTGGACCGCCTGCTGGAGGCCGGTCGGCGCCTGGGTGTTCTTCTGGACCAACTGGATGAGCACGTTCTGCAGCGGCATCATCTCCTGGTCGGTGAGGTAGATGGAGGCGTTGAACCAGGCGCTCCAGTAGCCGACCGCGTAGAACAGGGAGATGACGGCCAGCACCGCGCGCGACAGCGGCACGATGATGGTCAGCAGGATGCGCAGATCGCCGGCGCCGTCGATGCGGGCGGACTCGGTGAGCTCCGGGGAGATCCCCATGAAGAAGGCCCGCAGGACGAGGATGTTGAAGACACTGACCGCGCTCGGGAGGACCAGCGACAGATAGGTGTCGGTGAGGCCCAGCGACTGCACCAGGAGGTACGTCGGGATGAGCCCGGCTCCGAAGAACATGGTCGCCATCATGGTCATCAGGAAGAACCGGTGACCCAGACTGCCCGGCCGGGACAGCCCGTAGGCCGCGAGCACCGAGACCATCATGGAGAACAGCGTGCCGAAGAGCGTGACACCGACCGAGACCATGATGGCGCGGCTGACCTGGCCGCCGCTGAGCAGTTCGGTGTAGTTGACGAAGGTGATGCCCTGGGGGATCACCACGAGTCCGCCGACCCGGTCGATCACGGGTTTGGGAGAGAGGCTGGTGACGATCACGATCCACAGCGGACCGAGCACCCCCAGGCAGCAGAGCAGGAGGAAGCCGCCCTTGGCGGTGAGTCCGACCTTGCTCGGCGGCTCCTCCCATGCGGGGCGAGGGGGAGCCTTCAGGCTGCGGATGAGCTGCGTGTTGAGGCTCACTTCTTGTACACCCCCTGCTCGCCGAGCAGGTGCGCGACCTTGTTCGCGCCCAGGACGAGACACACTCCGATGACTCCCTTGACGAGGCCGACCGCGGCCGCATAGCTGAAGTCGCCGTTCTGGATACCCACGTTCCACACGTAGGTGTCGAGGACCTCGCTGGCCCCCGCGCCGACCGCGTACCGCTGGAGCAGGAACTGCTCGAATCCCACGCTCAGCGCGTCGCCCACCCGCAGGACCAGCAGCAGGGCGATCACCGGGCGCAGCGCGGGCAGGGTGACGTGCCACATGCGTCGCCAGCGCCCCGCGCCGTCCATGGCGGCGGCCTCGTACAGGTCGGTGCTGACGGCGGACAGGGCCGCGAGGAAGACGATGATCCCCCAGCCGGCGTCCTTCCACACGGTCTGCCCGATGACCAGGTACTTGAAGAGGTCCGCGTCGGTCATCAGGTCGAAGCCGCCCCACCCGTGCTTCTCCAGGGTCTGCGCGATGATGCCCGCGCCACCGAGGACCTGCTGGAACACGGTGACCACGAGGACCCACGAGAAGAAGTGCGGCAGATACATGATCGCCTGCGCCACGGCCCGCACCCGGGGCCGGATCACGCTGTTGATGACCAGCGCGAGGACGATGGGGACCGGGAAGAACAGCACCAGTTGGAGCACGAACAGGACGACGGTGTTCTTCGCGGCGCTCCAGAACAACGGGTCGTCGAACATCCGCGAGAACTGCTCCACGCCCACCCAGGGGCTGTGGAAGATCGCCGTGATGCCGTTGCTGGAGACGTACGGGTCGTACTCCTGGAAAGCGACGATGTTGCCGAGCAGGGGGAGGTAGTTGAAGAGGAACAGCAGGGCGATGACGGGCAAGGTCATCAGGATGAGCGCGCGGTCGCGGCGCAGCCGCGTCCGCCAGGGGACCTTGCCCGCCTTGCCGGCCTTGCCCGCCTTGCTCGTCCTGCGTGGCACCCGGATCTTCGCCGCCGCGGTGGCGACCGCGGCCGCCGGCTCCTCGACGGCCGCGGGGGGACGGGTCCCGTCCGGTCGGCTCCCGGCCGTGAGCGACATCAGTTGCCGCTGCCGTTCTTGTCGAGAAGCTTCTTGTACCAGTCGCGCAGCTTGTCGCCACCGGAGGACTTCCAGGTGGAGATGGCCTGCTGCACATCGGACAGCTTCTTGTGGCCGCGCACGAAGTCGATCTCCATCTGCTCGAACTGGCTGGAGAGGGTCGCGTAGCGGGCCGGTTCGACGATGTTCATGCCGTAGGTGGACGTCTTCTTCACGAAGGCGCCCTGCCGCTGCTGCCACTCGACCTGCTTGCGGGCGACCTCGGGAAGGTCGGGGTGGGCCAGGTAGGGAGCCGGGGCGGCCAGCATCGGCCAGGCGTTGACCACCTCCTGGTTGCCCTTGTCGGTCTTGACCGGGACGCCGTTCTCGACCGTGTAGTGGGTGCCCTCGACGCCGTAGTCGACGAACATCCGCTCCTTGGTGCCGTAGGGCGCTGCCGCGAAGTTGGCGGCGGCCAGCGCGTTCTCGATCGTCTCCTTCGAAGCGCCCTTGCGGATCATCGACCAGATGGTGGCGGGCGGGCCGGCGTACAGCGTGGGCTTGCCGCCGTCGGCGCCGAAGTAGTCCATGCCCTCCATGTCGAAGTCCGGATTGGACTTCGCCTGTTCGGCGGTCTTGCCGTACCAGGCGGAGGTGTCGCTGTTGAAGACCAGGATCTGCCCGGCGGTGAACCGCTGGCCGGCGTCGCCCGTGATGGCCTTGTCGTCGGGATGGACCACGCCCGCGTCGAACAGCTTGCGGACCCACTCCAGGTGTTCGAGGTACTCGGGGTGCTCGATGCGGTACGTCAGCTTGCCGTCGTCCCCGATGTTCCAGCCGAGCGGTCCGGCGGGGAGGAGACCGAAGATGGCTGCCGCCGCCCACCTCATGTCGCCACAGGCCCATACCTTGGCCTTGGCGCTGGTGGCCTCCTTGGCCCAGCTCAGGAACTCGTCGGGCGACTTGGGAACGGTGTAGCCCTTCTTGTCGAAGAGGTCCTTGCGGTAATAGGGCACGATCATGTTCGCGGGAGCGGCGGGCATCGGGATGCCGCGCAGCGCGCCACCGAAGATGGACATGCGCCAGGAGTCGGAGGGGATCGCGGCCAGGTTCGGGTACTTCTTGACCTTGTCGCCCGCCAGGTAGGGGCCGAGGTCCATGAACTTCGCGGTGACCGCGCTCGAGATCTTGCCGACCAGTTCCCAGCTGGGCACGACCACCATGTCGGGTATCGAGCTGGAGGCGAGGACGGCGCCGAGCTTCTCGCCGTAGGTGATGCCGTCCTGGTTCTGCCAGGTGATCTTGGTGCCCGCCGCAGCGTCGAGCGCCGTGTAGTAGACGCACCCCGGCTTCGGCGGGGAGCCCCAGAACGGGGACATGATCTTGAAGGGGGCGCCGGTGCCGAGCTTGTCCGGGACCGAGGTGACCAGCTTCGCGAGGTCGATCTTGCCGGTGTAGCCGGCCGACGAACCGTTCTTCGACGGAAGGTCCGGCTTGGCAGCGGTCTTGCTGGCGACGTACGTCGGGATCAGCTTGTCCGCTGCCTTACCCGACGTGGCACCCTCTCGCGAACCGCTGTCCGAACCGCCGCAGGCGGTGAGCAGCGGTATCCCCCCGGCCACCGCTGCGGTGGCGACCGCCGTGGAAGCGAGGAAGCTTCTCCGGCTGGGTCCTGAGGAGATGGAGGCGGCATTCGGCGTCATTGCGTCAACCCTTCATGGCGCACCTGGACACTCGGCGGTGGGCCGTCGGCTGTAGTGTCCTTGGTGGAGTCGGCTGAGCTGAAGCAGTCCTCCGACCACTACCGAGAGACACCCCATCCACACGTGGGCGGCCTCGCAGTCGAAGCGCTTCGAAGTTGCTGCGAGGTTAAGTGAAGGCGTGAGGGCACACAAGGGTCGATTCCAAGATTCCTCCGAGGTGCGAGGACCCGAACGCGCTCATATCTCACCTGAATAACGGTCAGGAGTCGAAGATGTTGCGCCGGGGTGTCTTGACACCCACCCCCGGGTCGACTGAGCATCGAAGCGCTTCGAAAGCGTTTACACCGCTCCATGGGCAAGGGGACCCCCAAGTGACCGCACACACGCCGCCAATTCCGCCTTTCCGCGATCGGCGACTGCCGTTCGCGAAGCGCGTCGACGACCTTCTGGCGCGGCTCACCCCCGACGAGAAGATCGGATTCCTGCACCAGTACGCACCCGCCGTGGAGCGGCTCGGCGTCGCCGCGTTCCGCACCGGTCAGGAGGCCCTGCACGGCGTGGCCTGGATGGGCCCGGCCACCGTCTTCCCGCAGGCGGTGGGCCTGGGCGCGACCTGGAACACGGATCTCGTACGACGGGTCGGCGAGGCGGTGTCCAAGGAGGTCCGGGCGATGCGCGCCCGCGACGACCGCGTGGGGCTGAACGTCTGGGCGCCGACCGTGAACCTGCTGCGCCACCCTCTGTGGGGCCGCAACGAGGAGGGCTACTCGGAGGACCCGAGGCTCACCTCTGCCATCGCCACCGCCTACACCCGCGGTCTGCGCGGCGACCATCCGACCTACTGGCGCACCGCACCCGTCCTCAAGCACTGGCTGGCCCACAACAACGAGACGGGCCGCGACGTCACGTCCTCCTCGGTCCGCCCGCGCGTCCTGCACGAATACGACCTGCGCGCCTTCCGCGAGACGGTCGAGGCGGGCGCCGTGGCCGGCGTGATGCCGGCGTACAACCTGGTCAACGGCCGCCCGAACCACCTCTCGCCCTATCTGCGCGAGCATCTGCGCACCTGGACCGACGAGGACCTGCTGGTCTGCTCGGACGCGGGCGCGCCCTCCAACCTGGTCGACTCCGAGCACTACTTCGACACCCACGAGGAGGCGACGGCCGCCGCGCTGCTGGCCGGCGTCGACAGCTTCACCGACCACGGCACCGACAGCTCGAAGATCACCGCGCGGGTGCGCGGCGCTCTCGACAAGGGCCTGCTGACCGAGGCGGACATCGACGCGGCGGTCCGCCGCCAGCTCTCGGTCCGTTTCCGCCTCGGCGAGTTCGACCCGGACCACGACCCGTACGCGCTCACCACGGACTTCGACACCCCGGCCCACCGCGCCCTCGCCCAGGAGGCCGCCGAGCAGGCGGTCGTGCTGCTCAAGAACGACGGCGGCCTGCTGCCGCTCGCCCCCGGCACCCGGCTCGCCGTGGTCGGCCCGCTCGCCGACGAGTGCAAGCTCGACTGGTACAGCGGCACGCTCCTGCACCGCCGCACCCCGTTGGAGGGCCTGCGCGAGCGGTTCGGCCCGGAGCGCGTGCGGTTCGCGGAGGGCGTGGACCGGATCCTGCTGAAGACCTCGGCCGGTACCTTCCTGCACGTGCCCGAGACGGACGCCGACGACAAGGTCCGCGGCGCGGAAGGCGCCCTCGACCCGGCCCTGCTCGCGGGCCGGACGGACCTGCCCCCGCTCACCACCGACGCGACCGGCACCGAACTCTCCCTCATCGACTGGGGCGGGGGCGTGCTGACCCTGCGCGCCCCCGACGGCCGCTATCTCTCCGTCGCCGAGGACGGTCTTGTCCGGGCCTCCGCCGACCAGCCCGGAGGCTGGATCGTCCAGGAGACGTTCCGCCTGGAACCGCACGGCGACGGGCATCTTCTCCGGCACATCGGTACGGGGCACCCCGTCTCCGTCACCGCCGACGGCGTCAAGGCCGCCGACGGGAACGGGGAGGTCTTCGAGGTCGTCGTCGTCGAAAGCGGCGAGGACGCGGTGAGCCGGGCCGCCGCACAGGCGGACGTGGTCCTGGTGGTCGGGGGCAACGATCCGCACATCAACGGACGCGAGACCGAGGACCGCAGCACCCTGGCCCTCCCCGGCCACCAGGAGCGTCTTCTGCGCGCGGCCCGCAGGGCCAACCCGAACACGGTGCTGGCGCTGGTGTCGGCGTATCCGTACGCGGTCGACCACGGGGAGGTGCCGGCGCTGCTGTGGACGGCCCACGGCGGCCAGGCGGCCGGCAGCGCCCTGGCCCGGATCCTGGCAGGCGACGTCTCCCCCGCCGGCCGCCTCCCGCAGACCTGGTACGCCGACGACTCCGACCTGCCCGACCTCCTCGACTACGACGTGATCGGCGGCCGCCAGACGTACCTCTACTTCGAGGGCACGCCTCTCTTCCCGTTCGGCCACGGCCTGTCGTACGCGTCCTTCTCCTACGCAGACCTCACGACTCGCGTCGAGGACGGGACACTGCACGTGACCTTCACGGTCCGCAACACCGGTGACATCACCGCGGACGAGGTCGCCCAGCTCTACACCCGGGCCACGGACCCGTCGGTGCCACGGCCCCGCAGGGAACTGGCCGCGCACCGGCGTGTGACGCTCGCGCCCGGCGAGGCCACGGAGATCGCCTTCCGGGTGCCGCTGTCGGCGTTCGCGTTCTGGGACGTGGCGCGGGGACGTCAGCGGGTGGCCCCGGGCCGCCACGAGATCCTCGTCGGAGCGTCCAGCGAGGACATCCGCCTGGTGGAGACCGTCGACCTCGACGGCGAGCCGTCCGCCCCCCGGCCGGTCATGGTGGGCGGCCTGGAGGCGGTGGACTTCGACGACCAGAGCGACACGGAGATCGTGGACCGCGCGAAGACGTCCGGTGACTCCGTGATCCCCGTGGCCGGCCGTGAGGGCGAGCTGGTGTTCCGTGACTGCGACTTCGGCAAGGGGGCTGCCGGAATCGCGGTGGAGGCGGCGGGTGAGGGCGCGGTCGAACTGTCGCTGGGCGGCGGTCCGGCACTGACAGTGCTCACCCTCTCCCCGGGTACCGCCGGACCCTACGACTACACCACGGTGAGCGCCCCCGTCGTGGTGGCGGGCGGTGTGCACGACGTCCGCCTCGGACTGCGCGGACCGGTGCGGCTCGCGCGCGTCACCTTCTCCGGCTGAGGTCCGCATCGACCCCCTGTGCACGGTGCGGGAGCCAGGCCGCGACCAGCGTTTCGGCCTGGCCCGCATCGACGACGACACCCTGAACCGCACCCCCAAGAACAGCTACCACTGGTACCGGGGCCTGATCACCGCGCACCGCGCGCGGACGGAGGAACGTGCCCGATGAAGTTCACGGACGGCTACTGGCTGATGCGCCCGGGCTGCACCGCCCGCTATGCCACCGAGGTCGCCGACATCCACGCCGATGACCACCGGATGACGCTGTACGCACCCGTGAAACACGTGAGCCGGCGCGGGCAGACCCTCAACAGCCCGCTCCTGACGGTGGAGTGCTGGTCCCCGGCCGAGGGAGTCATCGGCGTGCGAACCACCCACCACGCCGGATCGGTGCGCCGGGGGCCGGAGTTCGCGTTGCCCGGCGCCGGTGGCGATGCGGGCAAGGTACGCCGGGACGGAGCGGTGCTGGAGCTGTCCTCCGGCGAACTGACGCTGCGGGTGGACACCGAACAGCCGTGGCTGCTGGAGTTCACCGCCGGCGGACGCGTGCTGACCTCCGCCGGCGAGCGCGGCACCGGTTTCGTCACCGACGCCGAGGGCCGCCACTACATGCTCGGCCAGCTCTCGTTGGACGTCGGAGAGCTCGTCTACGGCCTGGGCGAGCGTTTCACCCCGTTCGTCAAGAACGGGCAGACCGTGGACATCTGGCAGGCCGACGGCGGCACCAGCAGCGAGCAGGCGTACAAGAACGTCCCGTTCCACCTGACCAACCGTGGATACGGCGTCTTCGTGAACCATCCCGGCAAGGTCAGCTACGAGGTCGGCTCCGAGTCGGTCGGCCAGGTCCAGTTCAGCGTCGAGGACCAGTCGCTGGAGTACTTCGTCGTCCACGGCCCGACCCCGAAGCAGATCCTGGCGCGCTACACCGCGCTCACCGGGCGCCCGGCCCTGCCGCCCGCCTGGGCCCTGGGCCTGTGGCTGACCACGTCCTTCACCACCGACTACGACGAGGCCACGGTGGGCCGTTTCATCGACGGCATGGCCGAGCGCGGCATCCCGCTGAGCGTCTTCCACTTCGACTGCTTCTGGATGCGCGCCTACCAGTGGTGCGACTTCACATGGGACGCGGAGACCTTCCCCGACCCGGCCGGCATGCTGAGCAGGCTCAAGCAGCAGGGGCTGCGGATCTCCGCGTGGATCAACCCTTACATCGCACAGAAGTCGGCGGTATTCGAGGAGGGCATGCGCGAGGGCTACCTGGTGCGGCGCCCGGACGGCAGCGTGTGGCAGTGGGACCTGTGGCAGCCCGGCATGGCCCTGGTGGACTTCACCAACCCGGCCGCGCGCGACTGGTACACCGGCAAACTGAAGACGCTGCTCGACCAGGGCGTGGACTGCTTCAAGACCGACTTCGGCGAGCGCGTCCCCACCGACGTCGTCTGGCACGACGGCTCCGACCCCGAGCGGATGCACAACTACTACACCCACCTCTTCAACCAGGCCGTCTTCGAGCTGCTGCGCGCCGAGCGGGGCGAGGGCGAGGCGCTGCTGTTCGCCCGGTCCGCCACCGCCGGCGGCCAGCAGTACCCGGTCCACTGGGGCGGCGACTGCGAGTCCCACTTCAAGGCCATGGCCGAGTCGCTGCGCGGCGGACTCTCCCTCGGCCTGTCCGGATTCGGTTTCTGGAGCCATGACATCGGCGGCTTCGAGGGCACCCCGACCCCGGCCGTGTTCAAGCGGTGGGTGCAGTTCGGGCTGCTCTCCTCGCACAGCCGCCTGCACGGCAGCAAGTCGTACCGCGTGCCGTGGGACTACGGCGAGGAGGCCGTCGACGTCACCCGCGAGTTCACCCTGCTCAAGCACCGCCTCGCCCCGTACCTCCAACGCGCCGCGCAGCAGGCACACACCACCGGTGTCCCGGTGATGCGCGCCATGGTGCTGGAATTCCCCGACGACCCGGCGGCCGCCACCCTCGACCGGCAGTACATGCTCGGCGACGACCTGCTCGTCGCCCCGGTCTTCACCGACGACGGCACGGTCGAGTACTACGTGCCGGAAGGCACCTGGACCAATGTGCTGACGGGCGCTCAGGTCACCGGTCCGCGCTGGGTCCGCGAGCAGCACGGCTTCCACACCCTGCCCCTGCTGGCCCGCCCGGACTCGGTCATCCCGCTGGCCGCCGACGACCAGCATCCGGTCTCCGCCTGGGCCGACGGCGTCGAACTGCGGGTGCACGCCTTCGCCGAGGGCGCCGAGCACACCGTGGTGATCCCCAGCACCGACGGCCCCGGTGAGACGGCCCGCTTCCACCTGCGCCGCCGGGGCGGCCGACTGCACGTGACCACCGACAGCCCGCACCCGTGGCAGCTGCGGATCGGCGGCCCGAACGCGACCGTGCACCCCCACCCCGCCGGCACCTCGGAGGCCGACCTGCCGTACCCGGCCTGAACCCGACGGCCAGGGCGGGGCCCGCGCAGCTCGGACTGTTCTGATGGCCGAGGCCGAGGTGCCCAGCCTGGCCGTCCCCACGACCAAGACCGGGGGGGGTGGGCACCTGCGACGCGCTCCTCCTTCTCCCGCGGTGAGCGTGAGAACCAACCGCGCCGCCGGGCCCTGCCGGCCGCGGGCCGGCGGCGTGGCCGTTCTCCCGGTCAGGCGGAAAGAGCCGGGGAGGCGGTCTCGACGCCGCTGCCGGGGACTCGGTCTCCGGCGCCGCTGCCGGGGACTCGGTCTCCGGCGCCGCTGCCGGAGACCGGTCGGGAGGTGCTGCTCCGCCGCGGGGTGAGGGCGACGGCCACGCCGAGCAGGGTCGGGCTGCCGCGGCGCGGGCGCGGTCGGTGGCCCTCCACGGCATCACGCGTTCCTTCAAGCCTCCGGCCGGTCCGAGCGGTCGTCGGCGACCAGCGCGGTGAGGTCCGGAAGCCGGTTGGTGTAGCCCCACTCGCTGTCGTACCAGCCGAAGACCTTCGCCAAGGTGCCCTTGGCCTGGGTCAGCGCGGCGTCGAGGACGCAGGAGGCGGGGTCGCCGATGATGATGTCGCGCGAGACGCTCGGTGCCGCCGACGAGATCAACGCGGCTTTCGCCGAAGCCGCCGATCCACGGGGACCCGGACGGCGATCCCGTCGAGGGCGCCGGCCAGTTCGGGTACCACCAGGCCCACGGGGTGCCCCGCGGGGCGGCTGCCGGACGCGGTCACCCGTCGGCACCCAGGTCGAAGACGATCCGGGCCTTGATCTCGCCGCGCAGCACGGCGTCGATGGACTCGTTCACGGAGGCGAGCGGCCGGGTCTCGTGGATGACCCGTGTGCGCCCGGCCGCGTGCAGCCGGAAGACCTCGGCGAGGTCCTGCCGCGTGCCGACGATGGAGCCGATGATCGCCGTGCCGTTCAGCACGGTGTCGAAGATCGGCACCTGGATCGTGCCGTGCGCGGGCAGCGCCACCATGACGAGCTTCCCACCGCGCCGCAGACCGGAGTTGACGGCCTCGAACGCGGTCCGATTCACGGCCAGTGCGATCGCCGCGTGGGCGCCGCCGTGCTTCTTCAGCTCCGCCCCGACATCCTGCTCGCGGGCGTCGATGACGAGGTCCGCGCCCAGTTCCCGGGCAAGTTCCAGCTTGTCGTCGGTGACGTCGATCGCGGCGACCGTGGCACCGGCGATCTTGGCGTACTGCACGGCCAGGTGCCCGAGCCCGCCCACACCGGAGACGGCCACGAGCTGGGTGGGCCGCACATCGGCGACCTTGAGCGCCTTGTAGGTGGTGACGCCGGCGCAGGTGAGCGGGGCGGCGTCGAAGGGGGTGAGGTTCTCGGGCACCGGCTGGGCGAAGTCGGCCCAGGCCAGCATCTTCTCGGCGTACCCGCCGTCGCAGCCGTACCCGGTGTTGATCTGCTGCTCGCACAGTGTCTCCCAGCCGGACAGGCAGTGCTCGCACCGTCCGCAGGCCCTGCCGAGCCAGGGGACCGCCACCCGCTGCCCGATGTGGAGGTGGGTGACTCCGTCGCCGAGCGCCTCGACGAGGCCCACACCCTCGTGACCGGGGACGAACGGCGGGTCGGGCTTGACGGGCCAGTCGCCGTGGGCGGCGTGGATGTCGGTGTGACACAGCCCGGAGGCTTCGACGCGGATGCGGACCTGGCCGGGGCCGGGCTCGGGGTCGGGCCGCTCCTCGATGACCAGAGGCTCGCCGAAGGCCCGTACGACAGCTGCTTTCATGGGTTTCTCCTGGGAGTGGCGGCTCAGTCGTGCGCGACGACGGCGACCGGGGCGGTGGCGTGGTGCAGGACGGCGTGGGTGACGCTCCCGATGTGGGCACCGACGGACGAGCGGCGGATGCTCCGGCCGAGGACGACCAGGGAGGCTTCGTGGGAGGCGTCGATCAGGGCGAGCGACGGGCTGCAGCAGCGGGACTCCGCGACGACCACGACATCGGGGTACTTCTGCCGCCAGGGCTGCAGCGTCTCCGCCAAGGCGGCGGCGTCGGCCTGGGCCACCGTCTCGGTGACCGCCGGGTCGGGGGCCATGGCGTAGGCGTAGTAGTACGGCGGGTTCCAGCCGTGCAGTACCCGCAGTGTCACGGCGCGGCGGGCGGCGGCCTCGAAGGCGAACTCGATGAGGGCCGGGTCCGGGGTGGTGGTGTCCAGTCCGAGCAGGACGGGCCGCAGCTGTGCGGCACCGGCAGCGGTCGCCGCCGGTTCCCGCTCCTTCGGAGCCTGTTCACCGGCGCGGACCAGGATGACGGGCCGCTCGCTGTGCGCCACCACCGCGAGGCCCACGGAGCCGACCAGGAAGCCGCCGATCCCGCTCAGGCCCCGGGAGCCGAGGACGAGGAGGTGGGCGTCCTCCGCGGCGCCGATCAGGGCCTCGGCGGGCCGTCCGGTGAGCTGTTCGGTGGTCACCTCGACGCCGGGGTGGCGCAGGCGCAGGGCATCGGCGGCCTCACGGAGAATCTGTTCGCTCCAGTGCTGGTTCTTCTCGGCTCCCGGGAACGGGGCCTCGGCCATCGGGGTCGGCACCGGCCCCCAGACCTGGACGAGCTTCACCGGCAGTCCGCGCAGCTCGGCCTCGTGGGCCGCCCATTCGGCGGCGGCGTGGCTCTCGGGCGAGCCGTCGAGGCCCACGGTGATGGTGCGGGACATGTTCTCCACCTCCTGAATCGGGCGCGACGGCCCGATTCCAGCGTCGTGTTCGGGGTTCGGTTCGGGTGGGGCCGCGGCGCCTCAGGCGGGAGGGCGCGGCGCGGGGGGGGTCGCGGTCAGCGCAGCCAGGCGTGGTCGCGGACGATCGGCAGGCGTGCCCAGAGCCGGCCCAGGCCCCAGGTGGCGCCGGCGCCCGCTGCCGCCACGGCGACCAGCGCGGCGGCGTAGATCAGGTGGTAGTCGGCGAACGGGTTCGTGGACATGCTCGGTGAACCGTTGGACAGGTGTTTGGCCGGCGGCCACTCGGCGAGCCACATCAGCGCCAGCATCGCCGTGCCGGCCGCCGCCGCCGGTCGCAGCGCCACGCCGGTCATGACGGCAACGCCGATGCCGAGCAGACCGAGCATGAACAGCCAGTCCGCCCACGCGTCGCCGGCCCACGCGTGGAAGGTGGACTCCATGGGCCCGGCGGCGACGGAGCTGAGGAAGCCCTTCGTCGGGGACACGCCGTCGGTCCAGCCCTTGCCGGACGCCGTGGCGTATCCGAGCCCGAAGGCCTTGTCCAGGAACGCCCACAGGAAGACGAACCCGGTCAGGACGCGCAGGGACGCGAGGGCGCGGACCTGCGCGGTGTGCGTGTGGAGCCCTTCTGACACGGCGCTCGCGGCCCCGGCCCGGTTCCGGCGCGGCGACAGGGGGAAGTCCGGGCTGCGGTGGGAGTGCTGGTGCACGGCCATGATGGTGGTCCTTTCCGCGTTTTCAGGTGTCGTTTGCTTGACACTGCTCACTCTCGCGGTGTGCGCCGCGATGCGCCGGATGCCGAAGGGCACTGACGACGGGGCTGAAGGTCCCTGCCGCGCGGGCCGGTTGACGGCACGTATGACGGGGCTGCCGCCGTTCAGCCGACCGTGAGATGCGGGCGGACCAGGGTGCCGGAACCCCCGTGGACGATCTCGTACGCGGCCTCCAGTGCCCCGATCGCGGCCAGTCCTCCGGTACGTTCCACGAAGCGGGCGGCGGCCTCGGTCTTGGGGCCCATAGAGCCGTCCGGGAAACCGCCCCGGCGCAGGTCGGCGGGGGTGACGTCGGAGAGAGGCCGCTGGTCCGGTGTGCCGTACCTCTCGTACACGCAGGGCACGTCGGTGAGGATGAGGAGGAAGTCCGCCTTGAGGTCCTCGGCGAGCAGGGCGGCGGTGAGGTCCTTGTCGATGACGGCCTCGACGCCGGTCCGGGCGCCCGGGTCGGGGGCGGCGGTCACGGGGACGCCTCCCCCGCCGGCGCAGATCACCAGGGTGCCGAGGCCGAGCAGGTCGTGGACGGTGTCGGTCTCCAGGATCCGTTCGGGCGCCGGGGAGGGTACGACGCGGCGCCACCCGGTGGTGTCCCGGACGATGTGCCAGCCGCGCTCGCGGGCCAGCTTCTCGGCCGTGGCGCGCGAGTGCACCTGACCGACGAACTTCGTGGGACGGGTGAACGCGGGGTCGTCGGTCCGCACGAGGGTGTGGGTGACGAGTGCGGCGATCCTGCGCCCGGGCAGGGCCTCGTGCAGGGCGCGGGCCAGCAGGGAACCGATCATGCCCTGGGTCTGTGCGCCGAGGAGGTCGAGCGGGTACGGGGCGCTGAGCGCGGGGTCGGCCTCGCTCTCCATGGCGAGCAGCCCGATCTGCGGCCCGTTGCCGTGGGTGACGACCAGCTCGTGTTCCTGGGCGAGGGCGGCCAGCGCGGTGGCGACGCGGTCGATGTTGGTCTGCTGGACGGCCGCGTCGGGGCGTTCACCGCGGTGCAGCAGGGCGTTGCCGCCGAGCGCGACGACGATGCGCATGGTCAGTCCTCCAGGGTGGCGACGAGGACGGCCTTGATGGTGTGCAGGCGGTTCTCGGCCTGGTCGAAGACGAGGGAGGCGGGTGAGGAGAAGACCTCGTCGGTGACTTCGAGTCCTGTCAGGCCGTAGGTGGCGAGCAGTTCCCTGCCGAGCCCGGTGCCGTCGTCGTGCAGGGACGGCAGGCAGTGCAGGAACTTGACGTCCGGGTTTCCGGTGGCCGCCAGGGTCTTTCCGTTGACCTGGTACGGCAGAAGCAGGTCGATGCGCTCGCGCCAGGTGTCGGCGGGCTCCCCCATCGAGACCCACACGTCCGTGTGCAGGAAGTCGGCGCCGCGCACGGCGGTCTCGACGTCTTCCGTGAGGGTGACGCGGGCCTTGCTGCGCGCGGCGAGCTTCCGGCAGGTGGCGACCAGCCCGCTGTCCGGCCACAGCGCGCGGGGAGCGGCGATGCGCACGTCCATGCCGAGCAGGGCCCCCATGGAGAGCAGGGAGTTGCCCATGTTGTTGCGGGCGTCGCCGAGGTAGCAGTAGCTGATGTCGGTGAGCGGCTTGGTACTGTGCTCGCGCATGGTGAGCATGTCGCACAGGCTCTGGGTGGGGTGGGCCGTGTCGGTCAGTCCGTTGTAGACGGGGACGCCGGAGTGGGCGGCGAGTCCGGTGACGATCGACTGGGCGGAGCCCCGGTACTCGATGCCGTCGAACATGCGGCCGAGGACGCGGGCGGTGTCGGCGACGGACTCCTTGTGACCGACGTGGGTGTCGCCGGGGCCGAGGTAGGTGGTGGCGGCGCCCTGGTCGGCGGCGGCGACCTCGAAGGCGCAGCGGGTGCGGGTGGAGGACTTCTCGAAGAGAAGGGCGATGTGCCGGCCGGTGAGCCTGGGCTGTTCGGTGCCGGCGCGGCGGGCCGTCTTGAGTTCGGCGGCGAGATCGAGGAGGTGGTGCATGTCCGCGGCGGTGAAGTTGAGTTCGCTCAGGTAGGAGCGGCCTCGCAGATCGACGGTCATGATGGTGTCCCTTCCGGGGGTCAGGCGGCCGGGCCGCGTTCGATGGGGCAGCTCATGCAGCGGGGGCCGCCGCGGCCGCGGCCGAGTTCGGCGCCGGCGATGGTGACGATCTCGATGCCCTGCTTGCGCAGGTAGGTGTTGGTGGTGACGTTGCGCTCGTAGCCGACGACGACGCCGGGCGCGAGGGCGAGGAAGTTGCTCCCGTCGTCCCACTGTTCGCGCTCGGCGCCCCGGACGTCCTGCGGCGCGGAGAGCAGGCGGACCTTGTCCAGGTCCAGGGCCTCGGCGAGCGCGGTGGCCAGGTCGGAGTTCGGCGTGACGTCGAAGCCGGTCCCGCGGGTGTCGCTGGGGGTGAGGGTCCAGGAACGCAGGGAGTCGGCCAGGCCCGGGTAGACGGCGAAGGCGTCGCGGTCGAGCATGGTCAGCACCGTGTCGAGGTGCATGTAGGCGCGGGTGGCGGGCAGGTGGACGGCGATCAGCCGGTCTGCCGTGCCGCTCGCGAACAGCCGGGCGGCCAGGTTCTCCACGGCCTGGGCCGTGGTCCGTTCGCCCATGCCGACCATGACGGCACCGTTGCCGAGGACGTGGACGTCGCCGCCCTCCAGTGTGCCCACGGCACCGTCGAGCAGCGGCCGCGGCGCGACCTCCGTGAACATCGGGTGGAAGCGGTAGATCGCCTCCGCGTGCAGGCTCTCGCGGCGTCGGGCCGGCTTGGCCATCGGGTTCACGGAGAGCCGGTCGTACATCCAGCAGGAGTTGTCGCGCGGGAAGAGGTGGTTGGGCAGCGGGGTGAGGGCGAAGTCGTCGGCGTCGAGTGCGCTCCACACCAGGCTGTGCGGGTCGGCCAGCGGCAGGTCGCTCTTGAGCAGCCCGCCGATGAGGTAGCCGGAGAGCGTCTCGCCGTCCAGCTCGGCGCAGAGGGCGCGGACCGGGTCGATGAGGGCCGGACCGACGGTGGCCGGAGTGACGACCCGGTCGAGGAGCCAGTCGCGGGCCTCGGGGATGTCGAGGGTCTGGGCGAGCAGATCGGCGAAGTAGTGGACGCGGGTGCCGTGGTCGCGCAGGACCTGGGCGAACGCGTCGTGTTCCTCGCGGGCGCGCTTGGCCCACAGGATGTCGTCGAAGAGCAGGGCGTCGACGTTGCGCGGGGTGAGACGGGACAGTTCGAGGCCGGGGCGGTGCAGGATCACCTGGCGCAGCGGGCCGACTTCGGAGTCGACGTGGAAGGTAGGCATAGCGGGGGTTCCTTTGTGGTGGTGCGGTCAGTGGTGGGGGTGCGGGTCGTGTCGCCGGCGGAGTCCGCCGGCGCGGCCGGTGCGCGTGCCGCGGGAGAGCCGCCGGGCCGGCGGGGGTGTCTCGGGCGCCCGCTCCTGCTGGGCCGGGTTCTCCCCGGCCCGGGTGGCGGCCGGCCGTTCGCGGACGGCCTGGCCCTTCTTGAGCCAGATGTAGGCCGGCACTCCGAGGAGCAGGACGAACAGGCCGTAGTAGACGGTCTGGTAGCCGCTGCTCTGGATCGACCAGTACGAGAAGGCGAGGGCGAGCGCGGCGACCGTGACGTCACGGGCCAGCCGTCGGGGGCTCGTTTTCTCCCCGTTGCGCACGAGCAGCCAGTACAACTGGGCGGCGGCGGAGAACAGGTAGGGGATCACGGCGGTCAGCACGCTCAGCAGCACGATCTTGGTGAAGACGTCGTCGAAGCGCGTGTAGCTGAACACGGTGATCAGCGAGGCCAGTACGGTGGACGCGACGATCCCGAACACGGGGGTGTCGCTCTTCCCGCGCAGCCGGGCGAAGGCGCGTGGGAACAGGCCGTCGCGGGCGGCCGCGTAGGGCATCTCGGCGCACAGCATGGTCCAGCCGTTGAGCGCGCCGATCCCGGAGACGATCGCGGCGACGGCGACGATGTCACCGGCCCAGGTTCCCCCGAAGATGTTGTTCGCGGCGTCCGCATAGGGCGCGGTCGAGCCGCCCAGCCTGTCGTGGGCAACGGTGCCGAAGACGGCGAGGGTGCCCAGGATGTAGATGACGGCGCAGACGAGCGTGCCGTAGACCGTGGCGCGCGGCACGTTGCGCCCCGGCTCCCGGACCCGCCCGGCGACCACCGAAGCGGCTTCCAGACCGACGTAGCTGAACAGGGCGATGGCGCCCGCGGCGGAGATCGCGCCCAGCGCCGGCCGGCCGCTCGCGTTGAAGGGGCCGAAGTTGTGGGAGTCGATGAAGAGCAGCCCGACGGTGGCCATGAAAACGAGCGGGACGAACTTCAGCACGGTCGTGACGACCTGGAAGGCGCCCGTGTTCCGCACACCGGTGAGGTTGATCGCGGCGGGGATCCACAGTCCGACCAGTGCGAGGAGCACCGACATCCCCTTGTGGTGGCCGGTGTTGACGAACACCTCCACATAGCCGACCCAGGCCACCACGATCGCGGCGTTGCCGGCCCAGGCCGTGATCCAGTACGACCAGGCGTTGAGGAAGCCGGCGAACTCACCGAACGCCTCACGGGCGTAGACATACGGCCCGCCGCTCGCCGGAATCCGCTTGGACAGCGCGCCGAAGGTCAGCGCCAGCGCGAGCGCGCCGAGGGTGACGACGACGAACGCGATCAGGGAGACCGGTCCGTACGGGGCGAGGGCGGAGGGCAGCGCGAAGACTCCGGTACCGATGATGCTGCCGATCACAAGAGCGGAGGCCGCTGGAAGGCCGAGCGTCGCAGGCGGCGCCGTCCCCTCCCTGTCTCGTGTGGGTGCGGGCATGGCGTACTCCTTGCGCGATCAGGTCAGGGCCGGGTCGATCCGCGAACGATCCTGCTGCGTCGAGCCGGATGAGGTCAGTGGCCGCAGGGCCCCGCTCCGGCCCGAAGGTCCCGGTCCCCGGGGCCCGCTCAGCCCGGCGGACTCGCCCGCCACCGCCACCGGCCGGCCCGGCAAGCGGTTGGGGACGGGTGACCCCTGCCCCGGGGCCGGAAGCCCCTGGTTCGGTCCCGCCCGCCGTCCCACGCTGAGGTCGTCGGTCAACTTCACCGGTCCCGGGGAGAGTCGCACTCCAGCCGGACCGCTCGGCGCCGACGAAGCCGACGACCCGGCGCGGCTGTTCGCCACATGCCGAACCACGAGGGAGCCACCATGCGCGGCACCCCCTACCTCGTCAGCGACGTCATGTCCCACACGGTGGTCGCGGTCGGCCGCCACGCCTCCTTCAAGGAGCTGGTGCGGCTGACGCAGGACTGGAAGGTCAGCGGCCTGCCCGTCTGGAGGGCGAGGGCCGGGTGGTCGGCGTCGTCAGCACGTCGACGTTCCTGTGGAAGCCGAGGCGGTGCCCGGTGGTCAGCCCGGCAGCGGTACGCCGTACAGCGTCCGGCTGCCGACGAGTCGGCGCCCGGTGACCAGTTCGGCGTCGATCCGCACGAGAACCTCGTCGGGCGAGGGGGCCCAGGAGCACGGGGCCATCCGCTCAAGGCGTTCCCGTTCCGCCGGGTCGGTGACGACCGCGGCCCGGCCGGTCAGGACGACGCTCCAGCCGGACCGCGCCGCCGCGTCGACGGCGTCCGCCTCGAACGCGACGACCGCGCCGTCGACCGCGCGGCTCAGCTCGGACGCCGCCGATGTGTGCAGCAACACCGCTCCGTCCGTGGCCAGGCCGAAGTTGACCGGCACCACCGCCGGCAGGGCCTGCCGCGTGTGGACGACTCGTCCCACGGGTGCTGTCGCCAGCAGGCGCAGGCACTCGCCACGATCGAGTTCACGGAAGCCATCGTTCGCGTACACGGGTCAGCCCTCCCCCGGCCGGTACAAGGAGTCCTGTCCATGCTGAGCCCCGGACGCGGCCACCCATGAGTGCCACCGGTCCCGCCCCGGCCGGAGAGCGACCCAGGAAAACGCTTCGGCGCAGGGGGCCCAACGGCCCTTCCGTCCTGCCCGCCCGCTCGGCTTTCCTCTGAGCATGGCCCCCGAAACCAACATCGGCTCCGAATGCCGCCACACGGAACGCACCGTCGGCGGAACCACCGTCGTGGAGCTGTACGGCGAGATCGACATACTGGCCGCACACTCTCTGACGGTTCGTCTGGACGGCCTGACGGCTTCCCTGCGCCCGGACGTGGTGGTGGACCTGCGCGCCGTGTCCTTCATCGACTCCGCGGGACTGACCCCGCTGTGCCGGGCCCGGAACCGGATCAGGCGACGGCACGGCCGGCTGCGCCTCGTCGCCGACAGCGATCGAGTGCTGCGCGTCATGAGCGGGGCAGGGCTGAGCGACGTGTTCGATGTCCACGACCGCCTGCCCGAAGCCCTTGCTGTCGCAGCCCCGGAAGGCCCTCTGCGCGCGGCGAGCTGACCGGGTCACGGACGAGCTCGGACGTCGGCCGGGCGCCGCGTGGGCCTCGTCGAGTGGATCAGCCGCCCTCCTCGGCGGCCTCGCCGTCGGTGGGCAGGGGTACGGTCCACTCCAAGAGCGTGCCGCTCCGGTGACGGCGTGTGATGTCGAAGGTGCCGCCGAGTTCTTCCGCGCGGCTTCGCAGGTTCGCCAGTCCGCTGCGGCGGGTGTCGGCCGGGTCGATACCACGTCCGTTGTCGGCGACTGTCAGCCGCAGTGTCCGATCGGAGGCTTCGGCGGTGACTTCCACCGTGGTGGCCTGCGCGTGCCGGGCGGTGTTGGACAGCGCCTCCCGCAGGACGGCGAGGAGGTGGCCGGCGTGGGCGGCGGGCACTTCGGTGTCCAGCAGGCCGGTCATGCGCAGGGCCGGGGAGAAGCCGAGGGCCTCGGCGGATTCGTCGGTCACGGTCAGCAGCCGGGCGCGCAACCCGCCGGCCTGTTCCTGCCGGTCCCGGTGCTGGAGCGCGAAGATGGTCGCACGGATGATCTTGATCGTGTCGTCCAGGTCGTCCACGACCCGCTGGATGCGCTCGGTCGCGGTGGGTTCGCCGCGGACGCGGCCGAGTACGGCCTGCAGGGTCAGCCCGTCGGCGAAGAGCCGCTGGATGACCTGGTCGTGCAGGTCGCGGGCGATACGGTCGCGATCACCGAGTAGCGTCAGCTGCTCGGCCTCCCGGCGGTGCTCGGCCAGCTTCAGCGCCAGGGCGGCCTGGTCGGCGAAGGTGGACACCATGTCGATGGTCGCGTCGCTGAAAGAGGGGCCGCCGGGGACGTTGGCCACCTGCAACACGCCCCGCACCCTGTCGCGGTCGCCCACGGGCACGAAGAAGGCAGGGCCCAGGCCTACCACGGAGGCGCTGCCGCCCGATCCGCGGGGGTCATCACTCAGGGCCTCACTCGTGATCGGCTCTCCGGTGGTGAACACCTTCGCCGCCAGGGTGGACGCCGAGAGCGCCAGGCCGAGCACCCGGTCGGCCGCCTCACCCGCTGCTGCCTCCACGGTGAGGTCGGGGCCCTCCCCGACGGGAAGGGCAAGCGTGACCAGGTCGGTGCCGGTCATCTGCCGGACGGTGTCCGCCAGCGACCGCAGGATCTCCTCGGGCGGCGCGCCCGACAGCAGAGCGCGGGTCATGTCGGCGCTGGCGGACAGACGCCGCTCGCGGTGGCGGCTGTCGTCGTACAGACGGGCGTTGTCGATCGCCACCCCCGCCGCGGCGGCCAGGCTCTGGAGCACCACCTGATCGTCGGCGTCGAAGAGCAGCCCGCCGCGCTTGTCGGTCAGGTAGAGGTTGCCGAAGACCTTGCCGCGCACCTGCACGGGGGTGCCGAGGAACGTGCGCATGGGCGGGTGCCCCGGTGGAAAACCCACCGACTCCTGGTGCCCCCCGAGGTCCTCGAGGATGAGCGGCGCGGGCTCACGGATGAGGAGACCCAGGATGCCGTGTCCTTCGGGGTAGTTCCCGATCTTCGCGATCGTCTCCTCATCCATGCCCACGGTGATGAACTGCCGGATCGTGCCCTCCTCGCCCAGCACGCCCAACGCGCCGTACGAGGCGTCCACGAGGACGACGGCGGACCGCACGATCCGTCGCAGCAGGTCCTCCAGCTCGAGGTCGCTGCCGATCGCCATGACGGCGTCCAGCAGGGTCTGCATTCGGTCCCGGCCGCCGCGCACCCGTTCGACATGCTCCTGCAGCTCACTCAGCAGCGCGTCCATCCGCAACGGCGGGACCGAACCGGGACGCTCCGCCCCCGGCGGTTCGCCCATGCGGGTGTCCTTGTCCTCTCTCCTGACCATGGGTACAGCATGCCCGAACGGCCCTGTTGGTGGACAACGGATCCTGCTACAGCCACGACCGCACCACGGCGTTGTCAGTCCACCGGTTATCGGCGACAAGTCCCACGCCGCGCCCGGACCGTCACCACCGCTCCAGTGGCCTGGCCGAGGCGCGACCACCGCAGCCCGACCATCCCGTCCCGGGCGCCGACCCTCCCGTCAGAGCGTTGTCGCCCGCTCCCCCGCGGCCGCCCACTCCTGGTGCGCGGCGTGGACGCGGTGCCACAGCGCCGCCCGGGCGGAGGCGTCGACGTCGGTCAGATTCAGGTGGAACACGTCGGCCAGTACGTCGTACCAGTCGTCGGCCGAGTCGATGGTCCGCTCGTACGTGCCTTCGGCGTCGATCCGGCGCAGCACACAGCCGCGCAGCATGTCCACGCCCTCGGCGTCACGGAGCTGGGCTTGGAGGACCCGGACGAATCCGGACTCGGGGGAAGTGGACAGCCGGTGGTGCTCCGCGGCGAAGGAGGACAGCTCCACGGGCTCCGGCGCGAAGACCATCGCCGTGAAGGCGCCGCGGGGGTCATGGGTGAACCGCCAGCCGCCGGGCACCACTGCCGACGGGGCCATCGCGTAGCTGAACGGGCCCTGGGTGTAGGTGCCTTCGCGCAGCGGCAGTGGCTCGTACATTCCGCCGGCGAGCCCGGTGTCGACCAGCCATCGCTCGCCGTCGAGCCCCACGGTGAGCGCGAGGTGGTCACCGCCCGGGCCCTCGGGGTCCTCGACCTCGTCCTGCACTCCGGCCCTGTGCAGGGTCACGTCGTAGCCGAGGGCCGTCAGCAGCGCGGCGAAGGCCCCATTGAGGTGGAAGCAGTAGCCGCCGCGCCCGCGCAGGATCCGGGCCACGGATTCCGCGGCGTCAATGCTCGTCGGCCGTCCCAGTTGGTTGTCGAGGGTCTCGTAGGCGACGCGTTCCACCTGCGCCCGGTGCAGTGCCCACAGCGCTTCGGCGGTCGGGGCCGCCGGCCGGGCCACCCCCAGCACGGCCAGGTACCCGTCGATGTCGATCATGCTCCCCCTCACCGCTCCCCCTCACCGGTTCGAACGGGGGATCAGCCTACTCGCCCGTACGGCCCGTCCCCCGCCCGGCCCCGGGGCTTCGGACGAGTTCCGGGGCCACGCCCTGCGGGGCCGACGTACAGGACCGCCCCTCAGCGACAGCGTGCCCGGCCCACCGCCGCGGCCGTCGTCAGGGGCACGGTCAGGAGCGCCGCCAGCCAGAACAGCGGCCGGTAGTCGTGCGCCTGAGCGGCGGAGGCCGCCAGGCCGCCGGCCAGGGCGCTGCCCACGTACAGGGCAACACCGAACATGGCCACGCCCGTGGCGCGGGCCGTCGGGGACAGCGCCGTCGCCCACGACTGGATCGTGGAGTGCATGAAGGACCAGCCGCCCCCGAGGAGCAGGGCGACGACGACGAGCGCCCCGGTGGACTGGCTGCACCCGGCGAGCAGGTACGCCACGGCCATCTGCACCCCGCCGGCCACGATCAGGCCCACCGGAGACCACCGCCCGACGAGCCGCTTGACCACCTGCGCCGCCGCCATGGACCCGACCCCGTACAGGGCCGCGACGGCGCCGGCCAGGGTGGTGGGAACGCCACGCGCCTCCAGAGCCGGTGCCAGGTAGGTCAGGAAGCCGAGGAGCACCGCCCCCTCCAGCATCGCCACCGCCATCACGTACCACTGCCACGGCGAGGACAGGACCACGCGGAAGGGCGCCAGCAGTGACCCGGAGGGGGCCCGTTCGGGCTCGGGCAGGCGGCGCAGGGCCACCGCCAGGTAGCCGGCGAGGATACCGGGCAGCGCGAACACCAGCCGCCACGTCAGATAGTGCGCCAACACCCCGGCGACGACCGTGGCCACGGCGGTGCCCAGCGCGAACGCGGTCATCAGCTCGCTGAGGGCGCGCTGCCGTGTCGCGGCGGGCACCGTGTCGCCCACGTACGTCAAGGAGGCGGCGATGGAGGCGGCGAAGAACCCGCCGGCCAGGGCGCGGGCCCCGATCAGCACGGGAGCGTTGGGAGCGAGGACCGAGGCCAGGGCGGCCAGTGCCGCGCCGGTGAGCGACACCCGCATCACCCGCACCCGGCCCCATCGGTCGCTGGCCACCCCCCACACCGGCTGCATCAGCCCGTAGGTGAGGTAGTAGCCGCTGGCGGCCAGCACCACGGTGGGGAGCGGGGCCCCGAGGCGGCGGCCGATGAGAACCAGCATGGGCGCGATGCAGAAGCGGTCGAAGTTGCTGACGAATCCAGCGGTGCGCAACAGCCGCAGGGAGGCCGCGGGCGAGGTCGCCACCGGTGTCGACGCGGTGGTGGTCATGGGGCGGAGGCTCCCTTCCGAGAGGGTTCGACGAGAACGGATGAGCCGGTGAGCCGGTGAGCGGGTGAGCGGGTGAGCGGGTGGCAGAGACGGACCGACCCTGGTCGGATGCGGTCCGCCACCAGTTCAGCACCGGGTCCCTCGGGGCGGAGACCGCTGGCTATTACCATCAGTCACAGCCTGCCGGTTCGGCATCGGGCCTGGTGACGGCAGCATCACAAGAGGGCGCCCGCGGCCGGGCGGACGCCCGCCGTCCGGAGGAGGGGCACCATGACGCGCGGCAGGCTGTCACCCCTGGACACCTCCGCACCGCCCACTGCGGACCACGGATCCTCGCCGGACACGGCCGGGCGCCGGCGCGGTGGTCGGTGAGCACCGCACCCACACCGCCGCCGGGCGAGTCCTCCCGCCATGAACTGGGGGCCTTCCTGCGGTCCCGCCGTGAACGGCTGACGCCGAAGGGCGTGGGTCTGCCGGACGCCCCGGGCCGACGGACACCGGGGCTGCGGCGGGCCGAGGTCGCGGAACTCGCCGGCGTCAGCGTGTCCTGGTACACCTGGCTGGAGCAGGGCCGGGTGCGCACCTCGGAGCAGGTGCTGCGCGCGGTGTCGCGGGTGCTGCGGCTGGATGCCGCGGAAACCGCGCACGTCCTGTCGTTCGTGGAGGAGAGCAGCCCGACCGTCGACGTCCCCACCTGGGTGTCACGCAACCTGCTCACTCTGGTGCAGGCCATGACGCCACACCCCGCCGTGGTGCTCGACCCGCACTGGGACCTGCTGGCGTGGAACGCCGGGTACGCCGCCCTGCTGACCGATCCGGCAAGGCTGCACCCCAAGCAGCGCAACCTCCTGTGGCTGGTGTTCCGCTGGCCGCCGGCCCGCACCCTGCTCCCCGACTGGGAACACGAGGCCCGCGCCCTGCTCGGCCAGTTCCGGTCCCGGGCGGCTCGCCGGCCCAACGATCCGCGGTTCGCCGAACTCATCGGCGAGCTGCTGTCCGACGGCGACGCGGCCCGCTGGTACGAGCGCCGGGAAACAGCCGCATTCCAGCCCTCCGTCCGCCGCTTCCGGCACCCGGCCGTGGGCGAACTCCGCCTGCGGTACGTGAAGCTGGCCGCCGTGGACGAACCCGGCCACCACTTCCTGGCCTACCTGCCCGACGACCGCGACTCCGAGGATGCCCTGCGCCGCCTGCAGACAGGCGGATGAGCCCAGGACATCCGGCCGTTCCGGGACACGGCCCCCGGCATGGAGATGCGGCCGACTCGACAGGGCCGGCTGAACGCGAGCCGCCTTGGTGCGCCGCGACGTGTTTTACGGCGTGCTGGGCGAGTGGGTGAGCTGCAGGCGCGGTGCCGACGGCAGCGGCGTGGGCGCTCCCGTCTCTGGTGCGGCGCGGAACGCTTCGATCACGTAGGCGGCGAAGCGGCGGGAGGCCGCGACCCGGGCGGCACGCGGCGTGTCCTGGAGGCCCCGGTGGGCCATGAGCATGAGGATCAGGTCGTCGACGACGAAGCCGGGGCGCAGCCGGCCGGTCTCCTGGGCCCGGCGGGCCAGTTGGCCGACCGCGTGCAGAGTCTGCTGCCGGTCGGCGGCGAAGTCCATGGCGTCGGGGAAGGCCGTCATGAAGGCGTCGGCGAATCCCCGGCTGTGCGCGTGAAGTTCGCAGATCCGCTCGATCAGGCTCCGGAATCCGTGCCACGGATCGGAGTCCGCGAGGGCGTCGCGGACGGCGGCATGGCAGGCCCGCCGCTGCTCGGCGAATGTCTCCGCGATCAGTGCCTGCTTGGTCGGGAAGTGCCGGTACAGCGTGGCGGGGCCGACGCCCGCATGCCGGGCGACCTCGCGCATGGGCGCGCTCAGGCCCTCCTCGCCGAACACCGCGCGCGCGGCGTGCAGGATGCGGGCCCGGTTGTCGCGGGCGTCGGAGCGCACAGGGTGAGGCAAGTGGGTGGTCATCGTTTCTCACTTTAGCCAAACGGCGGCCAAACGGACGGAGGCGTCCGTTACGGTCCGATGGCGGTGCCGCCACCCCGCCCCCGCACTTCACCGGTGATGCCCCGGCTGCGGGGGCCGGCTCGACGCCCAAGACCGCAGCAGTTGCGCCCCGTCCCTTCCACCGACCCGAGGAGCCAAGATGAAAGCCGTCGTGATCAGGACGTTCGGAGACCCCGATGGCCTGGAGGTCGTCGATGTGCCCGTGCCCGTTCCTGCCCGCGGGCAGGTGCAGATCGCCACGGAGGCGATCGGGGTAGGCGGGGTGGACGCCGTGATCCGCCGGGGAACGCTTGCCGCCCACGGCTTCCAAGAGGGCCATCTCCTCGGCAGCGAAGTCGCGGGAATCGTCACCGCGGTGGGAGAGGGCGTGGACGCCTCGTGGATGGGGCGGCGGGTGTGGGCGTTCACCGGCCTGTCCGGTGGGTACGCCGAGCAAGCCGTCGCCGCGGTCCAGGACGTCCTTGCGCTGCCCGACGGTCTGACCGACACCGACGCGGTGACCCTCGGCGGCTCCGGCGTGGTCGCCCACTACGCCCTCGACCGTGCCCGTTTCACGCCCGGTGAGACGGTGCTCGTGCGCGGGGCGGCGGGCAGCATCGGAATCACGGCGATCCAGCTCGCGGCCAGGAATGGCGCCGGCGCCGTGGCCGTCACCACCTCGTCCGCGGAGCGAGGCGCCCGCCTGCGAGACCTGGGCGCAACCCACACCCTTGACCGCTCCGGCGGAAGCGGCCCGGACGCACCGGCGGGCTTCGACATCGTGATCGATGTCGTGGCAGGTCCTCAGCTTCCTCTCTTCCTGGACAAGCTGAACCCCAACGGGCGGTATGTGGCTGTCGGCGTGGTCGGGGGGCAGCCACCGGCAGACTTCGGCATGCGGCTGGTGGACGCCTTCCGCAGGTCGTTGTCGTTCGCCACTTTCAGCTCCGACACCGTGCCCGGCCCCCGAACGTCGCCACCGGGCGTCAGGGCGAGGAGAACGCCGCCGAGGTCGTCCGCCGCGTCGCCGGGGTTCTGGGCATCCCGGAGAACGAGGTACTCATCGGCTCCACCGGGGTCATCGGACGCCCACTGCCGATGGGCACCATCCGTACGCACTTCGACGGGACCCCCGAACGCGGCCTCGCGGCGTTCACGGCCGGACCGCTGGATGTGGCCCGCGCGATGATGACCACCGACACCCGCCCGAAGACCGCCGTACGGACCGTCGGGCAGGCCCGCATCGTGGGCGTCGCCAAAGGTGTCGGCATGCTGGAACCCAATATGGCCACCATGCTTGCCTACGTGTTCACCGACGCGGCCCTGTCCCCGACCGACCTGGACAGAGCATTGCGCGGAGCGGTGAACCGCACGTTCAACTGCCTGAGCGTGGACACGGACACCTCCACCTCCGACACTGTTGCGGTCATCGCCAACGGCGCTGCAGGACCGGTCGATCCGGCGCGGTTCTCCGAAGCCCTCGACGACCTGTGCCTGGACCTCACGCAGCAACTGGCCCGTGACGGCGAAGGCGCCACCAAGCTCCTACGCGTCACAGTCGGCCAGGCCGGCGACTACAGCCAGGCCAAACGCATCGCCAAGAGCGTGGTGAACTCCCCGCTGGTCAAGACCGCCGTCCACGGCGCCGACCCCAACTGGGGGCGGGTGGTGATGGCCATCGGCAAGAACACCGACGACACCGACATCGCGCCGGGCGACGTCACCGTGCGATTCGGCGACATCGAGGTGTACCCCGACGAGCCCGAGGCCGACACCCTCGGCAAACTCGTCGGCATCATGAGCCAGGACGAGGTCGACATCGTCATCACGCTGGGTCTCGGGGAGGCGGAAGCCACGGTCTACGGCTGCGACCTGTCCGCCGGCTACATCCGTATCAACGCGGACTACACGACATGACCGGGAGCTCTGTCTCAGCCTGAACTCGACCGACGTGATCTGGGCCCGCATCTGATCACGGTACCCGCTCGACGCCTGCTGCTACCGGTGATGTGGCGGGTGCGGAGGTGGTGGCGGGTGGGGTGGCGGGTGCGGGATGGTGGCGATGTCGGGTGCGGCCTCTGGCCACACCAGCAGCACCGGGCACGGAGCGTGGTCGACGATGAAGCGGGTGGCCGGCCCCAAGCTGTGCGGCCCGAGGCGGGTGCGGTCGCCGTCGCGGGCGAGAACGAGCAGGTCCGCGCCCTCGGCGGCGGCTACGACCTCCCGTTCGACACGGCCCGTGCGCTCGACACGGGTACACGGGCGGCCCAGACGCCGCGCGGCGTCAGCGAGAAGCTGGTCGGCGGAAACGGCAGCCAGGTGCTCCACTCTCGTGCCGGGGTCGCGTTCGGGGTGACCTCGGCCGAGCAGGCCGGCGAACGCGCCGTGCGCCGCGCCCGGGACGTCGGCCGGGGTGACGTGGAGCAGCACGATCTCCGCGTCCTCGGGTGCGTGAGTGCGGGCTGCGTCAATGCCGGCGGGCCAGGTGCCCTCGGTGATCCAGGCGATGACGTGCATGGCGATCAGCCTCCGATGAGGGTCAGCGAGGTCCACAGTGCCACCACCGACAGCACCAGAGCGGCAGGCACGGTGCAGAGACCGAGCCGGGTGAACTCCCCGAGCCCGACCTCACTGTCGTGTTCGTGCACGATGCGCCGCCACAGCAGCGTGGCCAGGGAACCGGCGTAGGTGAGGTTGGGGCCGATGTTCACACCGAGCAGGACCGCCAGCACCGCGCCCGGCCCGGACGGCGCGGTCAGCGGCAGCAGCACCAGTACGGCGGGCAGATTGTTGATGACGTTGGCCAGCACCGCGGCCAGCACCGCGATGCCCAGCAGGGCCGCGAGGCCCGTGCCGCCGGGAACCAGGTGCCCCAGCCCGGTCGCGAGCCCGTTGTCGACCACCGCACGGACCACGATGCCCAGGGCCAGGACGAATACGAGGAACGGCACCGCCGCGGCGCGTACGACGGCCCTGGGCGTGGTACGGCGCTGGGCCAGCGCCCGCACGGCGAGCACGCCGGCGCCTGCGAAGGCCGCCCAGGCGGGGTTGATCCCCACCGCCGAGGTGACGACGAACCCGGCCAGCGTGCAGGCCACCGTGACCAGCGCGAACACTGGCAGCTCGCGCGGCTCGGCAGCGGGCGGGGCCTGGGCCCCGGCACCGAGGTCGGTGGCGAAGAACCGGCGGAAGACCACGTACTCGCAGGCGATCGCCACCAGCCAGGGCAGCATCATCAAAGCGGCGAACCGGGTGAAGCTCAGCCCGCTGGCGGCGAACGCCAGAAGGTTCGTGAGGTTGGAGACCGGCAGCAGCAGCGACGCGGTGTTCGACAGATGGGTGCATGCGTAGATGTGCGGCTTCGGTCGGGCGCCGAGCCGCGCGGCGGTGGCGAACACCACCGGCGTGAGCAACACGATGGTGGCATCCAGACTGAGCACCGCAGTGATCACCGACGCAGCCGCGAACACCTGCACCAGCAAGCGGCGCGGGCGACCCGCCGCGCTACGCGCCATCCACGCCCCGCACGCGTGGAACAGACCCTCGTCATCGCACAGCTGGGCGAGGACCAGGACCGCCGCGAGGAACCCGATCACCGGCCCGAGCCGCTCCGCCTCCTCGCGGGCGTGCCCCAGCGAGACCGCCCCTGTGGCGATCACCACGCCCGCGGCCGGCACCGCGACGACCGCCTCCGGCCACCCGAACGGACGAATGACAGCGCACGCCAGCACCGCCAGAAGCAGAACGACGGAGACGACCTCCGCCACAGATGAACTCACCAGCAGAATTCTTCCCCCGACCGCCCGACGCGGCAACGACAGCCGCACGGTACGGCAGGGCATCAGGCCGCCGGACGGCCGACCCGGGCCCCGCGGCAGTCCCCGGTCAGGGCCGACCCGCTCCTGCCCGGGACCAGGGGGACGTGGCGCGCGGGTCGGCCGGGCCGCGCGCCGCGGACTGGGTGCGGCGCGGCACAATGACCGGGACAACCAGGGCGTTCCCCCCACCTGCCCCCCAGCACCCCAGCACCCCGGCGCCTGCCGCTCGGCGACCGCAGCGAGAGGGTGGCCCGCGTCACTGGTACTGCGGACGCCATTCGAAGAGCAGGATGGTCGCGTCGTCCCGCAGCCGGTTGCGCTGGTAGTCGAGGATGGCGTGGATGAGCAGCCGCAGTACCTCGGCCGGGCGCTCACCGGCGGCGTTGGAGCGGATGATGAAGTCGGTGAACCGGTCGAGGCCGAACTCCGCACCGTCCGCGTCGCGAGCTTCCACGACACCGTCGGTGTACAGCAGGACGCAGTCACCCGGTTCCAGCTTCGTCTCGTGGACCTGCCGGGTTGCCGGGGCGAGTGGGCCGGCCAGGCCGATCGGCGGCTGCGGGGGGCTGTCCAGCGCTCCGGCGAGCACGCGCCCGTCACGGACCAGCAGCGGTGGGGGGTGACCGCAGTTGACCCAGCGCAGCATCCCGGTCTCGGCGGAGAGTCGGCACAGTACGCCGGTGCAGAAGTGGTCGGGCAGCCACTGGGCCAGCGCCTGATCGACGGAGCCGACGACATCAGCCAGGTCGCCACCGCCGCGGCGGGCGTTGCGCGCCGCGGCCATGGCGACCGATGTGGTCAGGCCGGCGATCAGATCGTGACCCATGCCATCGAGGATCATGGTGTGCAGCTCGTTCTTGGCCACCGAGTGGTCGAAGGCGTCGCCGGCGATGCCGTACGCCGGTTCGAGAACCGCCGTGGAGACGCACCTGCTGCTGCCGATGGTGCGTGGCGGAAGGAAGGTCCGCAGCATCTCGGCGGGCAACCCCATGGCCGCGGTGCGGGTGCGGGCGGCGAGCCAGTCACTGTAGGCGCGCTTCGAGGAGATCATCATGGCGGACAGACAGGCCAGCATCCGGCTGCGGCGCATCAGCACCCCGTCGAGCGAGGCGGTGCGCACCGCCAGCACGCCCAGCCGTTCCGCACCGTCGACCAGAGGCATCCAGACGATCAAGCCTTCATCGGCATCGACCACCCGCGGGGAGACCGTGCGGTACGCCCAGCCGGCCGACGAGTGGTCCACCGACAGCGGCTCCCACGCTTCGCCGAGTGGAATGAGCAGCCGTTGTTGCAGGTCGACGAGGTAGATCAGCGCGGTGCCCAGGCCGAGGGCCGAGGCGCATTGGTCGGCCAGGGCAGGCAGTTCGACCGGCAGGGCCGTTTGCGCCTCAGTGATCAGCTGTTCCAGCCGATTCTCGTCGACGGGGAGGCCGGGATGGGCGGGCGCGTGTGATGGCTCCGACACGGAGATCACCCCTTCCCTGCCCAGTCTCACACTGATCCCGTCCTCTGTGACGTGTGCGACGGGGCAGCCGAGCGGGGTCGCACGTGCCTCAGCGCCGCAAAGCCGGTGCCCCGGGAGGTGTGCTGGGTGCCGTATCCGTCGCCATACGTTCAGGTCCGGCCTCGCGGACCGAGGCCCGCGTGTTCTCGCAGCTCTGCTGGCATGTCGGCAGGTTGCCACAGCTGCGAGGCCGACGTCGCTCCATGGTGCGACGTCCCGCGAAACCTCTGGACGGCGGCGCGGTTCTCCATGCCGCGGGCGGGCGGTCGGACGGGTGCCCTCCCCCGGTTCAGCCGGTCACGCTCTTGACCGCCTGTCACGCACCGCCGGGGCCAGGGCGCCCATCATCAGCACCCCCGTGAGCGCGAACCCCCACGCATACCCCGTGTGCGCCGCGAGCAGGCCGAAGCCTGCGGCGCCCACTCCCATGCCGCCGTCGTAGGCGAGGTTCCACAGTGCGGAGACCGTGCCGTACGACGGGCGGGAGACGCGGCTGTACATCAGGGTGAGGGTGGCGTTCTGGACGATGCCGAAGCCGGTGCCGAAGACCGCCGCGCCCATCAGTACGGCGACCGGGCCGGCAGTGGCGGCCAGCGTCGACAGCCCCGCCGCCGACGCGAGCAGACCCGGGGTTACCAGCCGCGCGGAGCCCCGGCGGTCGCCGTACCGGCCCGCCAGCCAGCGGGCCACGGTGGAAGCGGTGCTCTGCACCAGCAGCGCCGCCGTCGCGACACCTGCCGATGCGCGCGGTACGGCCAGCGGCACGAACGTCACCAGGATCCCGGCGGCGACCGCGGTGGCGGAGAACACCAACGCGGGACGCCGCAGCCCCGCGGCACGCACGGCGGCCACCATGCCGAGTGCTTCGGCATCGGCACTCGTGCCTTCAGTTCCGTGGGTCTTCGGCGGCTGCGTCTCCCGGAGTCCCGGGACGGTCGGGATCGCCGCCAGGGCCGCCAGGCCCGCGGCCATGGTGACCGTGGTGTACCCGAGGTGTCCGGACATCCAGACCCCCAACGGCAGGGTGACGAGCGAGGGCACACCACCCACCAGGCCGACCAAGGCCAGTCCCTCGCCTCGGCGCTCGGCGGGGATCAGCACCGCGGTCAGGGCGCCGCCGGCGACCATCGTGAGACCGAACCCGAGGCCGCGCACCAGGCACACCGACGCGGTCCAGGCAGCGCCGTCGTCGAGGGGCAGGGCGAGCGCGGGGGCGCCCAGCAGGAACAACCCCGCCGCCAGCGGTCCCCGGTGGCCGTACCGGCCGACGATCCGGGGCCCGGCCAGCTCGCCGAGCACCGTGGACAGCATGAGTGCGCCCGTCGCGAGGCCCGCCGCACCGCGGCCGACGTGCGTGGGGACCGCCGACAGCAACAGGAAGAAGCTCACCGTCACAGCCACCACGCTCACGAGCCGCAGCAGCAGGGCGCGGCTCAGCAGGGGCGGCCGCGACGGTGCGGTGGCCATCGGGGCGGTGGCCGTCGCGGCGGTGGGGTCCGGGACGGTGGGGTCCGGGACGGTGGGGTCCGGGACGGGGTTCGCGGTCGGGTCAGGACGAGTCATGCCGTTGACGCTAGGCAGGGACCGGATCACCGGTAAGATCCAATTTCATGCCTGTGCAGTGGACCGGTCTGTCGCCCGAGCTGCTGCTGGCCATCGACCGGAGCAGCGGTGAGCAACTGCGTGTCCAATTGGAACGGCAGCTGCGGGACGCGATCCGCGGCGGCCGCCTCGCCGTGGACGAACGCCTCCCCTCCTCGCGGGAACTGGCCCGCTCCCTCGGCCTGTCCCGCGGCCTGGTCCAGGACTGCTACGCCCAGTTGCAGGCCGAGGGCTACTTGGTCACCCGCGTGGGCTCGGCCACCCGTGTCGCTGCCTGCGCACCCGCCGCCCCCGTCGAGCCGTCGGCCGAGCGCCCTCCGCAGCCCACGCGTCTGATCGCCGACTTCCGGCACGGCGTGCCCGACTTGGCCTCCTTCCCGCGTGCCGACTGGCTGTGGGCGGTCCGCGAGGCGGCCCGCCGGATGCCGACCGCCGACCTCGACTACGGGGATCCGCGCGGCAGCCGGGAGCTGCGCACGGTCGTCACCGCCTATCTGCGCCGGATCCGCGCGGCCGACGCCGAACCGGACCGCACCCTCATCTGCTCCGGCTACGCCCAGGGGCTGGCCCTCGCCCTCCAGGCGCTGGCCCGCGGCGGGGTCCGTGCCGTCGCACACGAGGATCCCGGCAGTCCCGCCACGGTGAGCGCGGCCATCCTCGCGGCGGGCCTCACCCCGGTCCCCGTCCCGGTCGACGCGCACGGCGTCGATGTGGCGGCCCTGGAGGCGACCGGCGCTCGCGCGGTGGTCGTCACCCCCGCCCACCAGTGGCCCACCGGCGTCCTCCTCGCCCCTGCACGCCGGCACGCGCTGCTCGCCTGGGCCCGGCGCCGCGACGCGTACGTCATCGAGGACGACTACGACGCCGAGTTCCGCTACGACCGGGAGCCGGTCGGCGCTCTCCAAGGCCTCGCGGCCGACCGGGTCGTCTCGATCGGCACCGTCAGCAAGTCCCTGGCCCCTGCCCTGCGCATCGGCTGGCTGTTGAGCCCCCCGGCGCTCGTCGCGCCGCTCACCGAGGCGAAACGGATCGCGGACCGAGGCACGCCCACCCTCGATCAGCTGGCCCTGGCCCGGCTGATCGAATCAGGCCGCTACGACCGCCATCTGCGCCGTATGCGCATTCTGTACGGGGCCCGCTGCAGGACACTGCGAGCCGCCCTCGCCGAGCATGCCCCAAAGGTGCGCCTGACCGGCCTCGCGGCGGGGTTCCACGCCGTGGCCCACCTGCCGGACGGGGCGGACGAATCGGCGGTCATCGCCGCGGCGCGGGCCCGGCGCGTCGGTCTGTACGGTATGAGCGCGTGCCGGGCCTCGGGCGATTCCGAGCCGCCTCGACTCGTGCTCGGCTTCGGCGACGTTCCCGAGCGGGCGATCGCGGAGGGGATCGCGGCGGTCGGTGACCTGCTCGGTCACGGCCGGGCGGCGAAGGTCAGCGCGGGGGTCAGTGTCCCAGAGCGGCCTTGGCGGCCACAATGACCAGGCCGAGTAGCAGGTTGACGACGCCCTCGCCGACCGCCATGCGGCGGGTCGCGCCCGCGCTGATCGCGCCGAGGGTCGCCCAGGTGACCTGTTGGGCGATCGCGACGGCGAGCACCAGCCAGCCCGTGCCGGACAGGCCCAGGCCGAGCACCGGGCTGACCGCCGCCGCCACCGCGGGCAGCACCGCCGCCTCCACGATGGGCCACTCGCGCCGGGCCACGCGCCGTACCTCCCGGTGGTCGATCGGCCTGCCGACGATCCGTTCACCGGCTACGTGCGCGTATACGTGCGCTGCCCAGAAGACCACGCCCGTCACCAGCAGCAGCACGATCAGCTGAAGCCGCGGGAAGTCGCCGGCCGTGCCGGCGGTGGCCACCACCGATGCGGCGAGGAGCGAACCGTAGACCGCACCCGCGTAGTCCGTCCGAGGAGCGCGGGCCCGCTCTTGGCGCGCGGGTCGCCCCGCCGGGGCCGGAGAACTGCTCACCGGACCAACATAGGCGCCGGTACCGGATACTCCGGTGAACGGCGCCGACCGCTCGGGGGCCTACCCCGGCGGAGCAGCCACTTTGCGCGTCCCGGATCTCTCTGAATCGCAGGCCGCGGAGGTCGGTGACGCCCCTAGTAGAGGCTCGAGAAGAGGACGCCGATGAACTGGGCCGCCTCGTCGCTGTCGTTGCGGAAGCTGTGCGGGTAACCGGCCGACCATTGGGCGCAGTCACCGGCGTGCAGTTCGTGGTCGCTCCCGTTGTAGCGGGCTATGAGGACGCCCTTTGTCATCAGGATGAGGTCGGACCCTTCGTGTCGCAGTTCCTCCAGGAGGCCGCAGCCCGGCTCGAAGTCCGCGGTGACCACCTGGTAGCCGAGCCGGGGCTCCCGGAGAATTCGGTAATGGACCCCGGGGGCCCGTTCGAACGACTCCTGATCCCGCGCCGGGAAGATCGAGGGAGTGGCGCGCCCCCGCGAGAAGCCCAGGAACGAGCCCACGTCGTGGCCGAAGACCTTGGCCAGGCGGCTGAGCCGTTCCAGGGCGATATCGGTCTCACCACGTTCCAGGGCGGCCAGGAACGACACCGACAGCCCGCACTCGGCCGCGACCTGGCGCAGTGACATGCCCTGGTGGGTGCGGAGCCGGTGCAGCACCTCCCCAGGGCGGGGGTAGTCGAGCTCCGGATCACGGGTGGTCGGGCCGGAGGGCGGTGTGGCGGAGGACGGAGCGGGCATGGGTGCATCCTAGGAGGGTCAGGTCCGGGCGGGGGTGTCCTTGAGGTCGTCATTCAACCGTTCCAGCAGGCCGGAGCGGCTGACGAGGACCCCGAGCTGAAACCTGCTGCGCGCGCCCAGCTCCTGGTAGATCCGGGCGATGTGGTTGCGGCAGGTGCGCACGCTGACGCCGACGCGCCGCGCTATCACCGCGTCGGTCTGCCCCTCGGCGAGGAGCCGGATGATGGTCGCGCGCACGCGGGAGGCCGCCTCGCTCGCGCCGGTCGCGCGGAGGCCGTCCTCGAACGGCACGGCGACCGCCCAGGCTCGTGCGAACGCCTCCACCATGAAGTGCGCCACCCCTGGATGCCGTATGGCCACGGCGGCACCTTCCTCGCCGGTGGGGACGAGCACCGTCTCCCGGTCGAAAATGATCAGTGGCGGCACGGGGTCGGCCAGGGTGCGGACCTCGCCGCCGCCTTGGACGACTCGTCCCATACCGGCGCGTAAGGCGTTGTCGAAGCGGGCGGTGTGCCGGTGGATGACGCGCACCACGACGCCGCGGCCCGCCAGCGACGCGGTCGGCCCCGGCCCGTCCCACAGTCCCGGGGCGACCCGCCGGCCGGCGTCCGGCTGGGAGACGAGGACCTCCTGGGAGCAGCCGCGGACGGCCGCTGCCAGCCACGCTCGGACGGCGGCCTGGTCGGCGAGGGGCCGGAAGCGGTCCGGCGGGTCGCTCCGTCGCTCCGGGCTCGGCGGACCACAGTGCGTTCGCATGATTTCCCCCGTTCGTGGGTTCCCGTGGGCGCCTCGTCCGGACCTGCCGGGCACGCGTTGACGCGCCATGGGTGCAGCTTGCTGCAGGGAGCGCCATCACCCCCTCGGGTGGACATTATTCTGCACTGACGTGCTTTTTATCGCACACCCCCCTGCAGCTCGCACAACAGAAAGCCGATCCCTCATGACCGACATCGCAGTGATCAACTACAACCCGCGCCTCGACTACCAGGCCGTGTTCCCGGAACTCGCCGAACGGCTGCACGTGTTCAGCCACCACGAGCTGAAGAACACCGAAGCCCTGGCACGCTACGAGTACGTCGAGAACTGTGAGGCGGTGCCCTATGCGGAACTGATGATCCGCAGGCTGGCGCGCGAGAAGCCGTTCACCCACATCATCACGGACAACGAGTACGACCTGGAGCGGGTGGCCCGGATGCGCGAGGACCTCGGGATCCCGGGGCAGTCCTCCGCCAGCGCCCGTTCCTTCCGCGACAAGGTCGTCATGAAGGAGGTGGCCGGCCGTGCCGTCCCCACGCCCCGCTTCGCGCGCCTCCACACGATCGTCGACCTGACCGACTTCATCGACGCGTGCGCGTACCCGGTTGTCGTCAAGCCGGTGAAGCAGGGGGGCTCGCGCGACATCACGGTACTGCGGGGCGAGGACGACCTCATCGAGTTCACCCGCCGCGCCTGGCGCGAGGACCTCATGGTGGAGGAGTTCGTCGAGGGGCGGATGTACCACATCGACGCGGTGCTGGCCGATGGCTACCGCTTCGTGGCGTCCTCACGGTACCTGCGCAGCTGTCTGGGGGTGTTCTCCGGGCAGAACAACGGTTCGCTCCAGCTGCGTCCCGACGACCCCTTCGCCCGCAGGCTGGAGGAGTTCTTCGATCGAGTGCTGGATGCCTTCGACACCCCGGAGGCCGGTGCCTACCACCTGGAGGTGTTCCACACCCCCCAGGACGAGCTGGTGCTGTGCGAGATCGCGTCGCGCGTGGGCGGAGACCGTATCCCCGCGCTCACCCGGGCCACTTACGGCGTCGATCTCCACGCCGTGTCCCTGCGTCTGATGTGCGGCCTGCCCGTGGACCCGCCGCCGGCCGCCCTCCCGGCCGAGGTGCATGGCTCGGTATCCATCCTGCCGCAGGGCCGTCCGGTGCGGATACCCGGCAGGCCGCCCTTCCCGTGGGTGCGCCACTACGAGGTCAACGAGCAGGCCGGGCCCGACGCCGTGACCCTGCACAGCGCGTCCCATCTGTGCTTCGTCATCGTCGCCGGAGCCGATACCGCCGAGGTGGAGCGGCGCCTGTTCGAGGCGGAGGACTGGCTGATGGCCAACCTTGACTGACGCGGCGCCCGCCAGGGTGGCCCGCCAGGACTTGTCCGCCCGTTGCTGTGACCGTCGGGTTGTCGGACCGTGGTGCCGGGTGTTGACCGAGGCGACTTACCGGATGCCGAGCGGGAACGGCTGTGGCCGTTCCCGCCGGTGAGCCTGAGGGATCTCATCGGCATTTATCGAACGTCATCCGGACATTGACGACCCCGCCCCAGCATGGCCCTGACCGAGCAGTGGTTTCAGCGGCCTCAGGGGGAGAACAGTGATCTTGACCAGCCTCACCACCGATGACCTGCCACAGGCCGACCGGTTCGGCTGGTGGCGGGAGATGACGGCGTCGGCGATGCTTCCCTCCCTGTTGGACACCGACCGGCGGTCCCGCTTCCGGGCGACAGCCGATCTCGTGGATCTCGGTGGCGCACAGGTCACAGCGATGACGTACCACTCACTGACCTCCCTGAGGACGCCGAAGCTCATCCGACAGCGCGACCCCGAGTCGTGTCTGCTCTCCCTCACCGTCCACGGGACCATGACGCTGTCACACTGCGGCCGGGAGGCGACCGCGGGCGTCCATCAGCTGCTGGTGTTCAGTTCCTCCCGACCGTTCCACGGCTCGGCCAGGGCCGAGGACCGGCCCGTGTCGCAGATCCTGGCGCAGATCCCGCGCAGCCTCATCCCTGTCCGCCCGCAGACCCTCGACCAGGCCTTCGCCACCCGGATACCGGCGGCCGATGCCTTCGGTGAGCTGCTGGCACATTTCCTCACCCAGGTGACGAACAGGGCCCGTCAGTACCGGACATCCGACAGGGCCCGCCTGTCGGCGATCCTGGTCGACCTGCTCAGCGGCTTACTGGCGCACCGTCTCGAAGCCGAGCACGAGTTGCCGGCCGAGAGCCGCCGACGCGCGCTCTTCTTGGAGGGCAAGAGCGTCATCCAGCAGCGTCTGGGCGATCCGGCGCTCAGTACGGCCGAGGTCGCCGCCGCGCTGCACATCTCGCCCCGTTCCCTGAACCGGCTCTTCGAGAGCAACGGGCTGACCGTCTCCGACTGGATCCGCCGACAGCGCCTCGAGGGAGCCCGGCACGATCTCTCCGATCCTGCGCAGCGCGGGACCGCGGTGTGCCGGATCTCCGCGCGCTGGGGCTTCAGCCATCCCGCGGCCTTCAGCCGCGCCTTCCGACGCGGGTACGGCTGCTCTCCGCAGGAATACCGGCAGCAGGCGCTCACCGGAACTGGCGCGCCGGGTTAACTACCGGGCGCGCACGGCCAACGACTCCACCGCCCCCGCTCCGCAGAATGAACCGGAGTACGGAACAGGGCCTGCCGGAGAACAGCCTCCCGCGGGTCGAGGACCAACGGAGTCACAAAGGATCGAGCGATATGTCCATCAGCAAGAGGCTGACACTCGCTGTCGGTACAGCGGTGTTAGGGGGAAGCCTCATTCTCCCCCAGGCGACCAGTTCCTTCGCCGCGTCCTCGGACGCCAAGGCCGCAAAGGGAGAGAGGATCACCGCTGCCTCCCCGACCGCGGGGCTGGAGTGCGGCAGGAACTGGCCGCACCACCGCTCCGCGCGTGGCAGTGTGTCGGGGGCCCGCGCCGCCACTCACATCTGCTGGGACAACCGGTACAACGCGCGCATCGACTACTCGTCCTCCTGGGTGCAGGACACCAGCAGCAGGGACCGCAAGGCCGCCCGGGCGTACGTGAGGTACGACAAGAAGCACACCGGCCGCTGGGTGCGCCAGTGGTCGGGTCCGCTGGCCACGGACGGGCCCTCGCGCGGAGTCAAGCACTTCCAGTGGGGCGACTCCTCCTCGAAGGGCGTCGTGGTGTACGTCTGCGTCGGCGCCAAGGCTCCCTGGCAGTCGGGCAGCCGCTGCAAGGGCTTCTAGCCGGCACCGACCAGCGGGGGTGAACGGGCTCCCGGCGCGGCGTTGGCCGCCCGGGGGCCCTCACGCGTGTCCGGGCTGTTCCGGCGGGCTGCGCCCGGATGTCCCCGGACCGTTCGGGTTCAGGCGGAACGGGCTTGGGGCCGGAAGCCGGCGCCGAGGCCGGGGAGGCCCCCGGTGTTCACGAGCCGGGGTGCAGGACGGCGAACAGCCCGCGGGCGCGGGTGCCGTCCGGCAGTTGCCAGACACCGCCGACATGGCCGATGGCTCCTTCGGGAAGGGGCGACGCGCCGTCCGGGGCGGGCCTCAGGACCCGGTGCACACGGAGGGTCGCGCCATCCGGTGCGGTCAGCCCGGTGCCCTCGGAGTCGTCGGTGACAGGGGCCGTGGCCTCCTCCGACGCCAGGCCCGCACCGGCGTAGGAGCGGGTGACCTCCCGGTCGACGGCGTCGGATGTGCTCTGCGCCTGAGCCTGCACCCGCCCCTCGATCAGGGCCCACAACTGGGCCACCAGCACCGGGTCGTGGCAGCCGTCATAGGCCCAGCGGCGTCCCAGCACCCCGTGCTCCATGGTCCCCACGAGGGCGTGCTCCGCCCCGTCGAGCGGCGCACCGCGATAGGTCAGCGGCACCAGGTAACTGACCGGCTCCGCACCGGCGGCGTCGGTGACCACCATGAACTCGATCCCCACCGCGCCCCGCGGGTCGTCCAGCCGGAAGCCTCCCGCCTTCGCCAGCCTGGCTTCACCGGCGCCGCCCCCGTACCACGGGCGCGAGGGCAGCCAGGAGGTGAGCAGTTCCAGCTTGGTCGGCTTGAGGGTGGTGCGGTGGATGATGGCCATGCCGATGTGTCCTCACCAAACTTGAATGCGCTGATACGTGGTTCGATCATGACGTACTTCTGCCCTCGACAGCCAGGCGCTCCGACCGTCCGGCCCAGGCGCCGATGTGGGCCGCGATCCCGTCGAGCACGGTGTCCAGCCCGAGCCGGAAGGAGCCGTCGAAGTCGTTGTTGTGGGGGCCTTGGAGCCCGGCCCGGTCGAGGATGGAATAGATCAGCTCGGACCGTGCGAGCGCGTGGGGGCACATCCTGCTCAACCCCGGTGACAGAGCACTTCATCACCGCGACCCACGTCGGGGACGAAGACGTGGTGCGCACCGAGGCCTACGGGGGTGTACCCGTTCGGTGGACGACACACAAGTGGCGGCCGGAACCACTCGTGGACCTGATCGAGCAGGCCGGACTGCGTCCGGTCGCCGAACTCCGGCTCCCCGCGGATGAGCAGAGCGGGCCGGGCCTGGTGGTCATGGCCAAGCGCCCCGGCTGAGGACCCGCTGGACGGTGGGGTTCGGTGCCGGGGGCTGGTCGCTCAGGCGACATCAGTTGGCGGGGTTGCCGAACCAGCGGGAGAGGTGGTCGTCCAGGTCCTCCTGATCGTCGCCGACCCAGGCGACGTGGCCGTCGGGACGTAGCAGGGCGCATGGAGCGTCCAGTGGCGCGGTGGGATCCGCGAGGTGATCGACCCGGTCCGACCAGCCGCCGACGGTCAGGCGTCCGGTGCGGTCCAGCAGCAGTCCGCGGCCGCGATGCAGCAGGTCGTAGAGGCGGCCCTGTTGCACGTCGATGTCGGGCAGGCGGCGGCCGAGCAGGTCGGGGCCTTCGCCGAAGTCGTAGCGGATGCCGGTCGCGGTGATCTTCTCGATCAGGTAGCGGTTCACCTCGTCGAAGTCCATCAGTTCGGTGAGCAGCCTGCGCACGGCCTGCGGGCCCGGTTCGGTGGACAGCAGTTCCATCTGGGCGCGGGTGTTGTCCAGCACGTCCTCGGCGACCGGATGGCGTTCGGCCTGGTAGGTGTCCAGCAGTGTTTCCGGCGCCCAGCCGCGGATCTGTGCGGCCAGTTTCCAGCCGAGGTTGAACGCGTCCTGAACCCCCAGATTGAGGCCCTGCCCGCCGGTGGGGGGATGGATGTGTGCCGCGTCGCCGGCCAGCAGCACCCGCCCGACCCGATAACGTTCGGCCAGCCGGGTGGCATCCCCGAAGCGGGACAACCAGCGCGGTGAGTGCACGCCAAAATCGGTTCCGGCGATAGTGCGCAGGTGTTGTTTGAAATCCTCGAGGGTGGGCGGTTCCGCGCGATCGCTGACTCCCGCGACGGGGACGACGACGCGATAGACACCTGCGCCGAAGGGCCTGAGACTGAAAATCTTGTTGGTCTTCTGGATTTCGGCCACCTTGGCGGCGATCTCCTCCTGCGGCGCACCCACTTGCATCTCGCCCATCAGCGTCTCGTTCCGCGAGGGCTCGCCGGGGAAGCCGACGCCGAGCAGTTTGCGCACCGTACTGCGCCCGCCGTCACAGCCGACGAGATAGCGCGAACGCAGTTGTTCGCCGTCGGCTTGCTCGACGGTCACGCCCTCGTCGTCCTGCTCGACATCGGCCACCGCACAACCGCGCCGGACCTGCGCTCCCCGTTGGATCGCATGCTCTTCGAGCAGGCGAACGACGACCGGCTGCGGGATGCCCAGCAGATAGGCGTGCGTGGAATCCAGGCCCTTGGGCGCGGGTTTGGCGATGGCGGCGAAGAATCCGCCGGCCGGACGCTGTCTTCCGTGCTGGAGCATGCGATCCAGCAGTCCGCGCATTGCCATCAGCTCGATACTGCGGATGTGCAGACCGACTATGCGGGCGAACGAAACGGGCTCGGTTTCCTTCTCCAGAACGAGTACCCGCACATCGTGCAGCCGGAGTTCGGCGGCCAGCATCGCGCCGGTCGGCCCGCACCCGGCAATGATCACGTCCCACTGCGGAGAGTCCATAGGTGTTGCCTTTCGGGAGTGCCTTGTTGTCGAGGCGCTCCCGGCGACGCCTACGTCAATCGCCGGCCGTGACGGGAAGGGGGAGCACCCACGTCGATACAGCGTTCATGGGTCTCACCTCCTCGGGCGGTGTCACGGTCCCCTGCAAGCTACAAGCCCCGGCATCACCTCGTCCAATGCTTTCCCGGAGCGGGCCGGCGGCTCCGACCGGTCCCCCACCGTGATGGTCACGCCGCACGGTTGCGATTCACCGTAATGAAGCAATACGGTGTATCGCCATGAGACACCGCATCGCGGTGGTCGGGGGCGGCCCCGCCGGCCTTGCCTTCGCCCGCGTCCTGCACCGCCATGGCTACCCCGTCGCCGTCCTCGAACGCGATCCCGCCCCCGACTCCCGCCCCCCGGGCGGCACGCTGGACCTGCACGAAGGGCTGGGCCAACTCGCGCTGGACAAGGCGGGGCTGCTGGCGGAGTTCCACGCGCTGTCTCGTCGCGAGGGGCAGGCCATGCGCATCCTGGACACGGACGGGACCGTCCTGCGCGACTGGCGACCCCGTCCGGATGAACAGGCCAATCCCGAGATCGACCGCGGGCAACTCCGTGACCTGCTGCTCGGCCCCCTCGACGTCCGTTGGGGGCAGGGCGTGACGCGGGTGGTGCCGGGGACCCAGGATGGCGCGACGGTCCATTTCGCGGACGGGGGCCAGGAGACCTTCGACCTCGTGGTCGGCGCGGACGGCGCCTGGTCCCGGACCCGCCCGGCAGTCTCGTCGGTGACGCCGCACTACACCGGCGTCACCTCGGTCGAGACCTCTCTGGACGACGTGGACACCCGCCACCCCGACCTCGCGCGGTTGATCGGCGACGGTTCCGTGGCCGCGTACGGCGTGAACCGCTCCCTCGTCGCCCAGCGCAACAGCGGCGGCCACGTCAAGGTGTACGCCAGGTTCCGCGCGCCCGTGGACTGGCACGCGAATCTGGACCTGGCCGATGTCGAGGCCGTGCGATCGAGCCTGCTGGGTCTGTTCGACGGCTGGGCCGCTCCCGTCCTCGACCTCCTCCGCCACGGCACCGCTTTCGTCCACCGCCCCTGCTATGTCCTGCCCGTGTCCCACACCTGGACCCACGTCCCCGGGGTGACGCTACTGGGCGACGCCGCCCATCTGATGCCCCCCTTGGGGGTGGGCGCGAACCTCGCGCTGCTGGAAGGCGCCGAACTCGCCGAGTCCATCGCCACCGGCCCTGGTGATCTGGACGAGGCGGTCCGCGCCTTCGAGGAACAGATGTGGACACGGGCCGGCAAGTGGGCGCAGATCACGATGGCCGGTCTGGAACGCCTGGTGAGCCCGGACCCCGCCGAGGCCGTCGCCCTCTTCGACCAAGTCCAGCCATCCTGACCGCCAAGCGCGCGAGGCCCCAGCGGCAGACGGCCCGCCCGGCCATCGATCACGTGACATGCGCGGCGATGGTCCGGGCGCACTCCATCGCCTCCGCGTGTGTGGTGTCCACCTCGAGGTCATAGGACACGCCCTGGTGGACCACTTCCGCCTGGGACGCGGCCATCCCGATGGTCCGATCGCCTCGCGCGACCTCACGGCCCGCGGCCACCGCCGCGTCACACCTGACGCCGACCCACAGCACCTGCAGTTCGCCCAAGGCCTTCTGCCAGCGCTGTTGTGAGTCCGCCCCGCCGAGGAACACCTCATCGACGATGACCCGGGCGCCTGCGCGGGCCATCGCGGCGACCCCCTCGATCCATGCCGCTTCCAGCGTCCGGAACTCGGGACCGACCGTCACCTCTCCGTCCGGAGCGAACTCGATCCCGCCGTCCGAAGCCTGCATGGACGCCGGCATCGCCTCAACCAGCGTGTCCGTGCCGAGGGCCAGCCAGGGATCCGGCAGGACCGCCTGCAGACATCGAACGATCCCGGATTTCCCCGAGCTGGAACCACCGTTGACAACGATCACCTGAGTCATCACGGCGCCACAGTAGAGGCCCCGGGGCAACCCTCTAAACGGATTTCCGTGAACAGCGGGATCTCAGTGGCTGACGAAGGTGCCCTTCTCTCTCGAGTCCCTCTCCGGAGACGGCCCGCTCAGCGCCTTCGCGATCGCGCGGCGCAACGGCAGCCAGGACGCGATGACGAAGACACCGAACAGAGTGAGGGGCAGCAGCCCCGCCAATTGCCCCGGATCGTCACGCAGCCAGTGCCGATTGCCCCACCAGTTCGCGCAGACGTCCACCACCATCACCGCCACTGCCAGCCACACCCCTTCCCGCCGCATCAGCGCCACCATGACGGCGACCAGCGGATCGAGGACCACCAGACCGACGAAGAACACCTGAAAGGGAACCTGAGGAAACCCCGCATAGGCGTGGATACCGCCACGGGCCAGATCGGCGGCATGGCTCCCGAAGCCGACGAGAAAACCCATCAGGTACACCCCAAGGACCCACCTTGCCCACAACGGCTGGCGGCCCCACCGTTCCCGCACGTCAAACTCCACGAGGCAACCCTAGCCACCGGGCATGCCGGCCCCGGTGCTGCCGCGATCCTCCGGCCGGCGCGATCGGCCCTGGTAGGGTGCGCGAGTTGCACCGCTTGGGGAGTCATGGCAGCGGCCAAGGGAGAGGGGCCAGGCGACGATGCAGGCGTCGGAGTTCCCGCGTGCGGTGGCCGCGGCCATGTCGATCGCCTCCTCACTCGGCCTGGCAGTCGAAGGCGCGGTCGTTCTCAACGACTCGAACAAGCTCACCCTGCGTCTGCTGCCTTGTGACGTCCTGGCCCGGGTGGCACCCGTGGCGCATCAGGTGGCGGAGTTCGAAGTCGAGCTGGCTCAGCGGCTCGCCGAATCCGGATGCCCTGTGGCTGCTCTGGAGCCTCGGGTGGAGCCACGCGCCTATGAGCGTGACGGCTTCGTGGTCACGCTGTGGACCTGGTACGAACCCGTGGCGCCCCAAGAGGTCTCACCAGCCGACTACGCCGACGCGCTCGAGCGGCTGCACGCCGGCATGCGCGAGGTCGATGTCCCGACGCCGCACTTCACGGACCGGGTCGAGCAGGCCCAACGACTCCTGGCGGACCGTGACCGCACTCCGGCGCTCGCCGACGCGGACCGGGAGCTGCTCGGCGACACGTTACGACGTCTGCGACGAGTGATCGGCGAGCGCGGTGGTGCCCAGCAGCTGCTGCACGGCGAGCCGCATCCGGGCAACGTGCTCACCACGAGCAACGGACTGCTGTTCATAGACCTCGAGACGTGTTGCCGTGGGCCCGTCGAATTCGACCTCGCCCATGCGCCCGAAGAAGTCGGCGAGCACTATCCGGGCGTCGATCGAGACCTGCTGCGCGAGTGCCGGATCCTCGTGCTGGCGATGATCACCACATGGCGCTGGGATCGGGACGACCAGCTCCCCGACGGCCGCCGGCTGGGTGCGGAGTGGCTCAGCCGGATCCGGGCAGCACTCGACCACAACCCCCTGGACGCCCACGGCTGAGCGCGGGACCTTGGCGGTCGCCGCGCGTGCCGTGGCGGAAAGACGCGTGGTAGCGTCTGTATACAAACTGTATGCGATGTCTGGGGGTTGCCGTGGCGTCCGGTCGGGAGAAGGCGTACGCGTATCTCAAGGACACGGTGCTGACGGATCCCGAGATGCAAGGGGCCTTCCTGTCGGAGCAGGAGCTCGCCGACCGCATCGGTGTCTCCCGCACGCCCATCCGGGAGGCGCTGCTGCAGCTCGCGGCCGAGGACCTGGTCGAGCTCGTGCCCAAGCGGGGCGCCCGGGTGGCGCCCCTGGCGGGACGGGAGATCCGCGAGCTGATGGAGCTGCGGGGCATCGTCGAGCGGTACGCCGCCCAGCAGCTCGTCTCCCAAGGACGGGCCCCGGTGGCGGAGCTGCGGTCCCTGCTGGAACGGCAGCGCGAGCTCACCGGGGCCGAGCAGGCCCGGGAGTTCATCGCCGTGGACCACCGCTTCCACTCGGTCCTGGTGTCCGCCGTCGGCAACGCCCTCCTGGACCGGCACTACGACGGACTGCGCAGCCGCCAGGTCCGCGCCGGAGTGGTGGCCCTCTTCAACCAGCAGGGGCGTCAGGAAGCCGTGCTGGAGGAACACAAGGCCATCCTGGACGCCCTGGCCGCCGGTGACGCACAGGCCGCGTGCGCCGCCATCGACCACCATCTGGAGTCGACACTCAAGGTGCTGCTCGAGGGTTGACCCCGTCGATCACCGCCGGCCGGGCTCGGGGTAGGTGATCACCAGCATGGTGACACCGTCCCGCGAGGTCCAGGGGCCGTGCGCCATCCCGGGCGGGCGGCAGACGTACATGCCCGCGGTGAAGGCCCGGCCGAGCGGTCCGGCTCGGGCTTGCTCACCGCCATACCTCCGGCCGCCGGTTGGCCAGCACGGAGGTCTTCTGCCGGACCGCGGCGACCTCGGCGATGTCCAGGTCCGCCACCAGCAGCTCGGGCTCCGCGCCCAGAGCGTGCCGGACCGTTCCGTCGGGGCCGACGACCCGGCTGTGCCCGATGCCCGTCGGCGCGGGGCCCGGCTCGGTGCCGGGATCGGCCTGGCCGACGGCGGCCAGCCACACGGTGGCGTCCAGGGCACGGGCCCGCACCAGCAGCTCCCACTGGTCGAGCTTGCCGGGCCCGGCGCCCCAGGAGGCGGCCAGCAGCGTGGCCACGGCTCCGGCGTCGGCGTGGGCCCGGAACAGCTCCGGGAAGCGCACGTCGTAGCAGGTGGCCAGGCCCAGCCTTACGCCGTCCACCTCGATCACCGTCGTGGCGGAACCCGCGGCGACGGTGTCGGACTCGCGGTAGCCGAAGGCGTCGTAGAGGTGGATCTTGTCGTAGGACGCCTCGACCCCGGGCCCGGTGGCCAGCAGGGTGTTGGCCACCCGTCCCCCGTCGGCCGGAGTGAACATGCCGACCACGACGACCATGCCGGTGGCCCGGGCGATCCGCCGTACCCCGTCGGCCCACGGACCGTCCAGCGGCTCGGCGAGCGGTGCCAGGGGGGTGCCGAAGCAGGCCATCGACGCCTCGGGGAAGACGACGACCCGAGCTCCGGCGTCCGCGGCGCGGCGGGTCCACTCCTCGACGAGCCGGAGGTTCTTGTCGGGGTCGGGGCCGGTGGTGAGTTGACTGAGGGCGATCCGCACGGTGCGGTTCCTCCTTCACAGGACGGGATGAGGGATCGAGGGGGCGGGAGAGCGCCGGCTTCGTGGTCAGCCGACGCGGGTGGCGTCCGCCGTGGCCGGGGCCTCCGGCGAGGCGAGGCGGGTGTCCTCGTCGACGGCGGCTTCGGGGTCGCGTCCCAGGCAGACCCCGGCGAGCGAGACGGCCGAGGCGAGGGCGATGTACGTGGCCAGCGGCACCCAGCTGTCGTAGGCGCTCAGCAGACTGGTGAACAGCAGCGGAGCGACGGCGCCACCGATGATCCCGGCCAGGGTGTAGGCCAGGGAGGAGCCGGTGTAGCGCAGTCGGGGCGAGAACTGCTCCGCGATGAAGGCGGCCTGCGGTCCGTACAGACAGCAGTGGATCACGAGGCCCACGACGACACCGGTGGCGAGGGGCAGCCAGGTGCCGCCGCCGATCATCGGGAAGAACACGAAGGGCCACACGCCGGCGGCCAGCGCGGCGCCGCCGTACAGCAGGCGGCGGTTGATCCGGTCGGAGAGTGCGCCGGCCAGCGGCATGAGGAAGACCTGGAGCGAGGAGCCGATGAGGACGGCCGCGAGGGCGGAGCCACGCGACATGCCGAGCTCCTCGGTGGCGTACGTCAGGATGAACACGGTGAACATGGCGTACAGCACGTCGGGGCCGACGCGGCAGAGGATGGCGGCGAGCAGGGCGCGGGGCTGGGTGGTGAAGACCTCGCGGATCGGCGCCTCGGGCCGGGAGTGTTCGGCCTCCATCGCCTTGAACACCGGGGTCTCCTCGAGCTTCGCCCGGATCCACAGCCCGAACGCGACGAGAGCGCCGGAGAGCAGGAAGGCCACGCGCCAGCCCCACGACTCGAACTGCGCCTCGGTCAGCAGCGCGCCGAGGGCGGCCAGGACTCCGTTGGCCAGCAGATTGCCGGCGGGCGGGCCGACCTGCGCGGCGGAGGCGTAGAAGCCGCGGCGGCGTGGGTCCCCGAACTCGCTGGACAGCAGTACGGCGCCGCCCCACTCGCCGCCGACGCCGACGCCCTGGGCGAAGCGCAGCACGACCAGGGCGACGGGAGCGGCCACACCGGCCGTCGAGTACGCGGGCAGGACGCCGATCAGGAAGGTGGCCGCGCCGATGAGGACCAGCGTGGCGATCAGCACCTTCTTGCGGCCGATCACATCACCGAGGCGGCCGAAGACGAAGCCGCCCAGCGGGCGCGAGACATAGCCGACCGCGTAGGTGGAGAACGCCAGGAGCGTGCCGGTGAGCGGGTCCTCCGAGGGGAAGAACAGGTCGCCGAAGACCAGGGCGGCCGCGGCGGAGTAGACGGCGAAGTCGTACCACTCCAGTGCCGTGCCGGTCAGGCTCGCGACGAAGGCCCGGCGGACGCCGGAGTGCCTGTCGGGCGCCTTCGCGCCGTCCATCGGGATGTCGTGCATGGTTCCCATCCTTGCTCGGGGGACATCGACCTTCCGGCATACTTCTTGTATACAGGTCGTATGCGCAAGTCCTGCGCGAGAACTTAACCGCGGAGAAATCCCACCCGCGGTCCGTCACCCGATCTCTGGGAGTGCCCTCATGGCCGTGCTGACCTTCGAACTGCCCGACGGATCGACGCGCGAGGTCGACGTCGTCCAGGTCCTCAACGCCGGGTACGCCGGGCGCAGCCAGGAGGACGTCGCCGCGCACGTGGCGGAGCTCGCCGAGCTGGGGGTGCCCGGCCCGTCCGTGACGCCGGCCCTCTACCCGGTCTCCCCCTACCTCGCCCAGCAGACCGACCGGGTCCAGGTGCAGCACGGGCGCACCTCCGGGGAGGCGGAGTGGGCGCTGGTCGTGGCGGACGGCGGGGAGCTGCTGCTGACGGCCGCCTGCGACCACACCGACCGCGACCTCGAGGTGCACGGCGTGGCGTGGAGCAAGAACGCCGGCCCCGATGTCCTCGCACGCCGCGCCTGGCGCCTGGCCGACGTGGAGTCCCGCGTCGACGAGCTCACCCTGCGCGCCTGGGTCACCCATGGCGACACGCGGACCGAGATCCAGAGCGGCACCCTCGCCGAGCTCCTCACCCCCGCCTACTGGGTCGACGTCCTGCGCTCACGCGGCACCCTCACGCCCGGCACCGTCCTGATCTCCGGCACCATCCCCATGACCCCCGGCGTCGACCAGTTCGCCGACGGCTGGAGCGTGGAACTGGGCGACCCCGCCACCGGGGACGCCATCCGCCTCGACTACGACGTCCAGCCCATGCCGGCGCCCATCGGCTGACGCGGGAAAACCGGCTGACGCGAGAAGAACTCGAGAAAAAGGGGCCCCGATGACCGGCATGACGGCCCGCCCGCTCCGTCCGCCGGCGTCGGGGTGCGCGGTGGTGTCAGGCGGTGGGGTGCCGTGCCGTCGAGCCGGCGTCCTCGGTGGCGGCCAGGGAGGCGAGCAGCCGCAGTCCCTCTTCTGAGGGGGAACCGGGTTCGGCGGTGTAGATGGTCATGCCGAGTCCGGGTTCGGCGGCCAGGTCCAGGGATTCGTAGGCGAGGGTGAGGTCGCCGACCGCGGGGTGGCGGAACCGCTTGGTGCCGGTGCCGTGGCGGCGCACGTCGTGGGCGCCCCAGCGGGTGCGGAAGTCCTTGCTGCGGGTGGACAGCTCCCCGATGAGGTCGTGCAGGTCCTTGTCGTGGGGGTCGCGGCCGGCTTCGCGGCGCAGGATGGCCACCGCCATGTCGGCGAACAGGTCCCAGTCTGGGTAGAACCGGCGGGAGGCCGGGTCGAGGAAGTTGAAGCGCGCCAGGTTCTTCTGGTTGTCCACGTTGGCGAGCAGGTCGGTGTAGAAGGCGCGGGCGAGGGGGTTGGCGGCCAGGATGTCCATCCGGCCGTTGCACACGACCGCGGGCCCCGCTGTGATCGCGTCGAGGGTCCATTGCAGGCTGCGGTGCGGGGTCCACTGCCGAGTGGTGGTGCGGCGACGGGGGCGGGTGAGGGCGTCGGAGCCGTCGGCGGCCTGGGCCAGGTGCAGGAGGTGGGCGCGTTCGGCGTCGTCCAGCCGCAGGGCGCGGGCGACGGCTTCGAGGACGGCCGGGGAGGCCCCGGCGAGGTTGCCGCGTTCGAGTTTCGCGTAGTACTCGACGCTCATGTCGGCCAGCGCGGCGACCTCGCTCCTGCGCAGCCCGGGCACGCGGCGCCGGGAACCGGCGGGCAGGCCGGCCCGCTCCGGGCTGATCTTCGCTCGCCGCGAGGTGAGGAACTCGCGGACCTCCTCACGGTTGTCCATGCCTTCGACCGTACGGCCTGCCCGCCGCGGGAGGGATGTACTGCCAGTACACCTTTCGCTGGTATCTCGCTAGCCGTCGGGATGAGCGGTTACCTGGAGCAGAACCACCCCCCAGCAACCACCAGCAACCCTCAGCAACTCCCAGCAACTCCCAGCAACGAACGTAAGGACTTCCCCCATGCGCGGAGCAGTGATCCACGCCCCCGGCGATGTGCGCTTCGAGACCCTGGACGACCCGAGAATCCTGAAGCCGACGGACGCGATCATCCGCACGGCCGTCACCTGTGTGTGCGGCTCCGACCTGTGGCCCTGGCGCGGCCTGGACGCGACCGACGAGGCGCACCCCATGGGGCACGAGTACGTCGGTTTCGTCGAGGAGGTCGGGGCCGAGGTCACCGCGGTCAAGCCCGGCCAGTTCGTTGTCGGCTCGTTCGCGACCTCGGACAACACCTGCGCCAACTGCCGCAACGGATGGCAGTCCAACTGCCTCGACCGCGAGTTCATGAGCACCTGCCAGGCCGAGTACGTGCGTATCCCCCACGCTCAGGGCACTCTGGTCGCCACCGATGAGGTGCCGGGCGAGGAGTTCTGGCCCGGCCTGCTGGCCGTTTCCGATGTGATGGGCACCGGCTGGTACGCCGCCGACGCCGCCGAGGTGAGGCCCGGCTCCACCGCCGTGGTGGTCGGTGACGGCGCGGTCGGCCTGTGCGCGGTGATCGCCGCGAAGGAGATGGGCGCGGAGCGGATCATCGCGATGAGCCGTCACGAGCCCCGTCAGAAGCTCGCCCGGGAGTTCGGCGCCACCCACATCGTCACCGAGCGCGGCGACGAGGGCGTCGCCCGGATCAAGGAGCTCACCGACGGCATCGGCGCCGACTCGGTCCTGGAGTGCGTCGGCACCGCCCAGGCCATGCGGCAAGCCCTGCAGTCCGCGCGTCCCGGTGGCAACGTCGGCTTCGTCGGCGTCCCCCACGACGTGGCCGTCGACGGCCAGGAGCTGTTCTTCTCCCACGTCGGCCTGCGCGGCGGCCCCGCCCCCGTACGCCGCTACCTGCCCGACCTGATCGAGCGCGTCCTGAGCGGCCACATCGACCCGGGCAAGGTCTTCGACCTCACCCTGCCGCTGGAGCGGGTCGCCGAGGGTTACCAGGCCATGGACGAGCGCCGCGCCATCAAGGCGCTCCTCAAGCCCTGACCCCGCGCCGCGGCTCCGCGGCATGAGGCTCACAGAGAAGGACACGACCTTGCAGATCACCCGAAGCTCCATCGACACCTTCAAGGGGCCCGACGACTGGTTCACCGGTGACGTCTACATCGACGCCGTGGCCGCCGCACCCTCCCCGTCCCGGGTCAGCGCCGCCCTGGTGCACTTCATGCCCGGCGCGCGCACCCACTGGCACCGCCACCCGCTGGGCCAGACCGTCTTCGTCACCGAGGGGGTCGGCCTGTGCCAGCGCCGGGGCGGACCGGTCGAGGTCATCCGGCCCGGCGACCGCGTCCTGTTCGAGGCCGACGAGGAGCACTGGCACGGCGCCGCGCCGAACCGGCTGATGGTCCACCTGGCCATCAACGAGGGCGACGCGGACCACGACGTCGTGCACTGGCTGGCCCCCGTCACCGACGAGGAGTACGCCGCCGCTCCCGGACACCGCCGCTGAACCCGTTTTCCCTCCGCTGTTCGATGGGAGCTGTGTGAGCACCCCCGTGATCCCGAGCGCGCCGCGTGAGCGGGCGGTCGGCCGCGCCCTGGCCGTCGTTCTGGCGCTGCTGACCGTCTTCGGGCCGATCTCGATGGACCTCTACCTGCCGGTGCTGCCCGCGCTGACCCGTGAGCTGAACGCGTCGACCTCGGCCGCGCAGCTGACGGTCACCGCGTGTCTGCTCGGCCTGGCGTTCGGGCAAGTGGTCGCCGGACCACTGTCGGACCGGTTCGGCCGGCGCCGTCCCATGGTGGTCGGGGCCGTCGCCTACATCGCCACCTCGGTGCTGTGTGCGCTCAGCCCGAGCGTCGAGTCGCTGGTCGCCGCCCGCTTCGTGCAGGGTCTGGCCGGAGCGGTGGGCATCGTGATCGCCCAGGCCGCCGGGCGCGACCTGTATTCCGGCGGCAAGCTGGTGCGCTACTACGGCCGCCTCACCGTCATCGGCGGACTGGCCGCGATCATCGGACCGGTCGCGGGCGGGCAGCTCGCCGCCTTCACCGACTGGCGCGGGATCTTTCTCTTCCTCGCCCTGCTCGGCGCGGTCATCCTGCTGGCATGTCTCACCGTCTTCCGTGAGACCCTGCCGCCGCGGGAGCGCACCGGCGGCGGGCTGTGCCGGAGCGGGCGCGACTTCCGCCGGCTGCTGTCCGACCGGCTCTTCCTCGGCGCCGTCCTGATCACCGGTTTCGTCAACGCGGCCCTGTTCGCCTACCTCAGCGGCGCCACCTATGTCCTCCAGGGCGTCTACGGGCTCTCCCCGCAGGGCTACTCCTTCGCGTTCGGACTGAACTCCGCCGGATTCATGGTGTTCGGCTTCGTCGCGGGACGGCTGTCGGAACGGTGGTCGGAGAAGGGCACCCTCGTCGTCGGTCTGGCCATGACCCTGCTCGGCGCGGCCGGGCTGCTCGTCACCGCCGCGCTGCGGCTGCCGCTGGCCGCGATGGTGCTGTCCCTGCTCACCATGGTCAGCGGCGTGGCCGCCACCACCCCGCCGTCCACCTCGCTCGCCTTGGCCCACTACCCCGGCATCGCGGGCACCGCCTCCTCGCTGCTCGGCATGGCGCGCTTCGCGTTCGGCGGGCTGGCCGCCCCGCTCGTCGGCCTCGGCGGCGCCGGCACCGCCGTCCCGCTCGGGCTGGTCACCCTCGTCTGCGCCGCGCTCGCGGTGATCGCCTACGCCTTCGCGGTCCGCCCCCGCGCCCGGACCGCGGAGGTCGTCGTCGCCGGCGGGAAACCGGTCGACCGGGTGACGGCCGCCTCCTGACCGGCCGCCGCTCCGCCGGACGGGTACGTATCCGTCCGCGCCCACAGATCCGCGCCCACGGAAAGGGCCGACGTCTACGGCGGCATGACCCTCTCCGAGGACACGCTGGGCAAGCTGGACGAGATCTGGCCCGGCCCCGGCGGCGAAGCCCCCGAGGCATACGCCTGGTAACACATTCCCCCTCCAAAAAGCCCTCGCACCGTGAAGGAGAACGGCCCGTGACCACCTGGACCCCCGAGACGCTTCAGCGGATCGCCGACGCCGACGAGCTGCGCATCGCGCCCCGCCGCGCCGACGGAACGCTGCGCACGCCGACCACCATCTGGGTCGTGCGCGAGGGTGACGACCTGTACGTCCGCTCCTGGCGCGGCGCGGCCGGCACGTGGTGGAACACCGCCCGCGCCGGCCGAACCGGGCACATCAGCGCCGGCGGTGTCGAGACCGACGTCACCTTCACCCCGGTCGGCGACCCGGCGGTCAACGACCGCGTGGACGGCGCCTACCGGGCCAAGTACGGCCGCTACAGCGGCTACGTCGAGCCCATGGTCGCCGAGCCGGCCCGCGCCACCACGCTCCGCCTGAGCCCCCAGCCCTGAACCCACCGCCCGGCCCGCCCCGGGCCGGGCGCCTGCCGATCTCCAGGAGAGCGTCCTGCCATGACCACGTTCGCCCTCATCGGCGCCGGTCCCGGCCTGGGTGGTGATGCGCCTGAACACACCTCTCCCGCCGTCGACTCCGTCCACCGCAGCGGCGCCGGTCGCCCCCACCCGCCCAGCTTCGCTATCGGCGCCGCACCACCGACCACCAGCAGGAGACAGAGAGGACCAGCAGCAGCCCCTCCACAGCGAGGCTGAGCAGCCCCAGGGGCTCGGTCCAGTTGCCGATGTCGCTGCTGTAGTCGGGGAGGCCCGGCCCGCGCGAGAGCACATAGCCCGCGATGGGGCCCGCGGCGACTCCCATCGCGAGGAACCACCCCGGCCTGACGGCACGCGCCAGCACAAGGACCGCGGCCAGCACACCGGCCGCCTCCAGCGCGTAGAAGAGGAACGCCACGTAGCGCGGGGCCTTGGACCCGGGAAACCCGCCCTGATCGACCACATGGACGACGGCCACCGCCAGACACAGCAGCGCGCCCACCAGCCTGGCGGGCCGGGCACAACCGAGCGGGCGGGCGCTGTTCCGCATCGTGAGGTCCTTCGCGTCAGCGGCGGGGAGGGTGGTATCGGTACCCGCGGGGGGCGCGCGTATCACCGACTGCGGCCACTGTGACCCGGATGGCGCGTCAGTTGGGTCCGAACTCGTTGAATCGCACGATCTCCTCGATCGTTTTCCGCAGTTTCAGCTCGTCCGGGTCGGAGACGATTGCCTGGCCGACGCGGCCGTACGGCCCGATCGGCGCATCGGGCGATGAATCGTAGTCGATCAGATCGAAAGTGAAGTTGCGTTCGAAGTCCTTTTGGGTCAGATTGCCGTCGCTGGCAGCGCGCAGCAGAATGCATCCGTGAAAGCGATCCGGCGTCCTTTGGTTACTCAGGGCTTTGGACGCTCCCTCTCCGAGCGCGAGGCTGATTTCGATGTCGAAGAGGTCGACGCCGTATGTCAGCTCGTTGATCTGGGGGGCCAGGCCGCCTGGGATGCGGATGGCGCACTCGCCGAAAGTCAGCCCCGCCTCCGCCTGGAAGATCTCCAGGTGGAATACGCAATCGGGTGCGTTCAGGCCGGCGAGTGCCTGCGTGGCGATCGCCTCCGACTCATCGAACAGTGTTGAATGCCGCCTTCGGTCGAGCAGATAGGCGGCCATTATGCCGCCCTGCGCGGCCCTCAGCGGTGATACGTGGTAGCTGCTCATGGACGACCACCGGAGGCCGCCGTTCTCCCAGACCCCGTCGACATAAACTTCCGGGGCGTCGATGAAGGATTCGGCGACGATCTGGACGTCCGATCGGCCCGGGAACGGCTCCAGGGCTCGCGCATACTCTTCCGGGGAACGGACAATGCTCGTACGGAGCGAGCCGGCTCCGGTCGCCGGTTTGACCACGAAGACGTCCCCCAGGTCGTCGGCGAGTTCCGCGAACGACGTGTCCTGTGACGCGTACCGGCAGCGAGCCCGCCTGATATGGGACGGCAGCCTGCTCTTCTGAAGGTACTTGTCCCGGAAATACAGGGCCGTCTTGGAGTCCGTGTTCCCGGGCAGGTTCAGCTGTTGCCGCAAATAGGTTGCCCCGAAGACGCCCATCTCATGGACGCTCAGCGCCCCGGCCACGTCATCGATGCGCGCGGAGAGTACCGCCCGCAGCACTTCCTGGACATCCTCGATATCGGCGACACGACTGAATCTCGTGCCATTCGGAGGGATTGCCGGCGCCTGCGCGATGTAGTAGGGATCCAGTCCTCGGCGCCGCAGTGCCTGATCGAGATCGCCTCTGTATCCGATAACAATCATCGTCGGCATTCTTGCCTCCCCGGATTACGGCCGGCCAAGACTTCGAAGAAGTCCGCATCATTTCACAGGGGTGCGGAGATGTGATCCTTTGCGGGATGGGGTGTGGCGCAAGTCACAATGCGGCTCATGGGGGGAATGGAATAGCTCGCGTCATTCCCGCCCGTCGGGTCGGGTCCCGAATGACCGCGCCGCTCTCGCCTCCTCACCGGCCAGGAACGGACGCAACAGCGCGAGCAGGGCGCGGGGCCGGTGCAGGGGGATGATGTGGCCGCAGTTTTCGATGACGTGTCCGGTGAGATTGTCGGTGAACGGGCGGAGTTGGTGTTCCAGGGCGGCACCCACCGGCTGGGCGCCCAGCGCCATCGTCGGCACCGTCAGGCGGTCGGTGGCGACCACCTGCTCGATCTGCACCGCGCTCTCGGGCAGGGCCCGGTAGTACGAGAACGCGCGGCTCAACGCCTGACGGCCGGTGTACGCGCGGACGAAGGCGTCCCGGAGGGCGGGGCGCACGCCGTCGCCGAGCGTGCCGGCGCGCAGAAACCAGTCGATGTAAGCGGCCTCGTTGCCCTCCAGAACGGTCTCGGCGAGTCCGGGCGCGGCGGAGTGGAAGCCGAACCACCACGGCGGCCCGCCGGCGAGGAAGTCCTCGGCGCCGGGCAGCCTGCCCAGCAGGGACTCCATGACGACCAGGCGCCGGACGAGGCCGGGGCGGCGCAGGGCGAGGAGGAAGGCCGGCGCGGTGCCCGCGTCGATGCCCACCACGGCGGCCGAGGACACCCCGAGCGCGGTGACAAGGCCACGTCGCCTCCCGCCTGGAAGGTTCATGAGCCTTCCAGGCGGCCAACGCATCGAACGCGCCGGTCACAGCCGCTCATCGAGCCACTGGGGGGCTGGCCGTCGCCCAGAGGGGCCCGCCCGAGGATGTGGGCGCGGCAGGAGCCGACGTCGTCAGGCCGAGGTGTCGAGCATGCCGCGCAGCAGTTCCGCGAACCCCTTGCGCAGCGCCGCGTGGCCGGGCACGGCGGCATGGTCGACCCCGGCGGCGCAGAGGAACATCAGCCCCTCGCACCAAGCGGCGAGCGACTGGGCATGGCGTCGCGGTTCGGGCGATCCCAGGGCCGTCAGCAGCGACTCCAGCGGCTCCCGGAAGCCGCGTCCGGCCGTGTCGTAGAACTCCCGCAGCTCGGGTCGGCGGGTCGCCTCCAGGGCCAGTTCGTAACGGGCGATCAGCAGTGCGCGCTGACCGGTCAGGGCGCGGTGCAGGGCGAGGGCGAGGGCGTCGGCCACCGCGTCGAGCGCGTCGCCGTTCCGGCCGTCGGCGGTGTCGAGGGGGCTGCCGCCCGGGTGCGGCATCTCGTCGGGTGTGAGTACCCGCGCCTCACGCTCCGCCAGCCGTCGGACGGCCGCCGCGAGGAGGGCGGCGCGGGTGCGGGCGTGGTTGGAGGTCGAGCCCTGCGGCAGCCCGGCCGCCTCGTCCACCGCGCGATGGGTCAGGCCCCGCATGCCGCGCTCGGCCAGCAGCGCGAGGGCGGTGTCGGCGATGAGCTCGGCGCGGGATCCGCCGGCCGGGGCGGCGGGGGTCTGATCAGCGGTCATGGCCCCCAACCTATCTGCCCGACTACAGGTGTAGTAGCTTGGCGGTTACTACACCTGTAGTGTCGGGAGGAATCATGAAGCAGCCCCGTGCCGTCGTCATGGGCGCCGGAGTCGGCGGACTCACCGCCACCGCGGCCCTGCACCGCAGCGGCTGGGCCGTCACCGTCCTGGAACGCGCCGCCACCCTGGAACCCGTCGGCGCCGCGATCTCGCTCACCCCCAACGCCCAACGCGCCCTCGATGTGATCGGGCTCGGCGACGACATACGCGCCCTGGCCGCCTGGCGGGGCGACGGCGAGCTGCGCACCCCCGGCGGGCGCCGGCTCGCCCGGATGGACGGCGCGGCGGCGAACGGGCGGTTCGGCGGACCGACCGTCCTCCTCCACCGCGCGACCCTCGTGGACCTGCTCGCCTCCCGGCTGCCCGGGGATCTCGTACGCACCGGGGCCGCCGCCGAACTGGCCGACCCCGGGGCCGCCGACCGCCCCGCGCGCGTGACCGTGGCGGACGAGGAGCTCGAGGCCGAACTCGTGGTCGCCGCCGACGGCATCCACTCGGCGGCCCGCGGCGTCCTCTTCCCCGGCCGGCCCGGACCCCGCTACGCCGGATTCACCACCTGGCGCATCGTCGCCCCCGCCCCCGCGCGGCCCTTCACGCCGCACGAGACCTGGGGGCGGGGACGGCTCTGGGGCACGCAGCCGCTCCTGGACGGCCGCGTCTACGCCTACGCGGCGGCCTTCACCCCGGAGGGCGGACGCGCGCCCGACGACGAGAGGGCCGAACTGCTCCGGCTCTTCGGCGACTGGCACCGGCCGATCCCCGATCTCCTCGCGGCCGTCGAACCGGGCGATGTGCTGCGCCACGACATCCGCCACCAGACCGAACCGCTGCCCGCCTACCACCGGGGCCGCACCGTCCTCCTCGGCGACGCGGCCCATGCGATGGCCCCGACCCTGGGGCAGGGCGGCAACCAGGCCATCGAGGACGCCGTCGTCCTCGCCCACCACGTGGCCGCCGGCGACGCCGCGCACGCCGCCGACCTGCCGGGCGCGCTGGCCGCCTACACCCGCGACCGGCTGCCCCGCACGATGGACATCGTGCGCCGCTCGGCGCTCAGCAGCCGCATGCCGGCCCTGTCCAGCGCCCCCGCCGTCGCCCTGCGCGACGCCGTGGTGGCCGCGGTCAGCCGGCTGGTCCCCGGCCTGCTGCTGCGGGGCTTCGACGGCATAGCCGACTGGCGCCCGCCGGGCCCGCGGCAGGGACGGGCCCGGCAGGGTCCGGGCGGACCTGACCGCTCCTCGCGAGCAGCGACGCGGGGTCGAGCGGATCGATGACCCATCTACTGCGATCGCAGTAGGCGAAAGTGTCTGCGCCCGGCCAACGACGACGGACCAGGGGCAATGCGAGCGTGAGGGTGGGCCGGGCCCCCGGCCCACCCTCGTGTGGCGTACTGCTGGAAAGGCTCGTCGATGTCCCCTCTCGCCCGCTGGTGCCACCGGCACCGGCTTGCCGTCGTCCTGCTCTGGGTGGGCCTCCTGCTCGCCCTGGGCGCGGGAGTGGGTGCGGCCGGCAGCGCCTTCGGCAACAGCCCGACCTCGCAGAACACCGACTCGGCCAAGGCCACCGCGCTGCTGGAGCGGGCGTCGAACAGCGCGGCGGGCAAGAGCGGCCGGGTCGTCTGGCAGGTCGGAGGCGGGAAGGTCACCGAGCCGGCGGCCGAACGGGCGATGGCCGGGGCGCTCGACCGCATCGCCGACGCGCCGGGGGTCGCCTCCGTCAGCAGCCCGTACACACCGGCGGGCAGGGCGCAGATCAGCGAGGACGGCGGCACGGCCTGACTCGTCGTCATCGCCTACGAGACCGGGCTGGTCCGTGCCGGAGAACCGCACGGCTGAGGCCCGTTGCCCGATAGGCTGAGGGGATGTTCACCGTTCGTCGCGCCGGCCCGTACGACGGGGACCGCCTGGGCGAGATCCACGCCGCCGCCTGGGAGGCGGCGTACGCCCCCTTCTTCGATCCGGAGTTCGCCGCACGTGCGGTCCGGAGCAGGCGAACGCGGTGGCACGAAAGGATCGCGCAGGGAGCGGCGACGATCCTGCTGGCCGAACACGATCGTTGTCCTCTGGCGCTGTCCGCCTTCGCCCCGTCCTCGACCCGTCCGGGGCTCGCCGAGATCCTCACGTTTTACAGTCACCCCGACAGCTGGGGCAGCGGTGTCGCCGCGGCATTGATGACCGAGACGCTGCGCCATCTGCGCGACGACGGGTTCGCCCGGGTGCACCTGTGGACACTGCGCGACACGCCACGGTCCCGCCGCTTCTACACCAAGTGCGGTTTCACCGAGTGCGGCACCGCACGCACCTACGACTTCGGCGATGGGAACCCCCTTGACCAGGTCGAGTACGAACGGGCGTGTTGACACCCGGGGGCCGCGGCCGTCGCCGGCCGTGGCCTCACGTACTGAGCGGTCAGGTGGGCCGCAGGGTGGCGGTGGCGATCTCCAGGAAGTCGCGTAGCGGCTTCTCCCGCCGGTCCCCGGCAACAGCCAGGTAGGTCTCGGCTTCCGGGGCGTCCGTGACGGGGAGGTGGACGAGGTCGGGGCGGGAGTAGGATCGCGCGACGCTCCGCGGGACGAGCGCGATGCCGTGCCCGGAGGCGATGAGCTCGAACTTCTCTTCCAGTGAGGAGGTGCGTCGCGTCGGCGCGTCGAGCATCCGCTCGCCGTCGAGGTCCGCGGTGGTGAGTTTCCGGCGGCCCGCCAGCGGGTGGGCCGCCGGCATGCACGCGACCCTGGGCTCATGGCCGATGGGGATGGTGTGCAACCCCGAGTCGTTGAACGGCCGCCGCAGGTATCCGACCTGGGCCCGGCCGTCCCGGAGCGGCGCGTCCTGCTCCCACCAGCGCGCCGGGACGACATCGGTCTCGACATCCGGGTGGCGCTCCGTGAACGCCCGGATCGCGTCCGACACCCGCAGCCCGGGAGAGAAGGCGACAACGAGCCGCTGGACACCCTGGTCCATGTCCCGCACGCGCCGCACCGCCGCGGCGACGGTCGCGAGGATCCCCTGCGCCTCTCCGTAGAGCTGCTTCCCGGCGGCGGTCAGCTCCACCCTGCGGGTGGTCCGCACGAGCAGGGCGCACTCCAACTCCTGCTCCAGCGCCTTGATCTGACGGCTGAGAACGGGCTGGGCGATGTAGAGCTGATCCGCCGCTCGGCCGAAGTGCCGGTGCTCGGCCACCGCGACGAAGTAACGGAGCTTGCGCAGGTCGAGATCCATACCTTCAAGGTATCAATTGCCATCAAAGGTATTGGACCTCCGCGGGTGGCCGCGCCGAGACTCCACGCATGATGGTGATTACCGCCCCCACCGGCCACATCGGCAGCCGGCTCCTGGACATCCTGCTCAACGAGGCCCCCACGCGCGGCGAAGAGCTGCGCGTCATCGTGCGCGACCCCGGGAAACTCCCCGAGGCCGTCCGCGCCCGCGTCGACGTCGTCACCGGCTCGCACGGCGACGCCGAGGTCGTCGACCGGGCCTTCGCCGGCGCGGACGCGGTCTTCTGGCTGGCCCCGCCGGACCCGCGGGCACCGAGCCTGGACTCCGTCTACTCGGAGTTCACTCGCGCCGCCGCCAAGGCGTTCACGGCCCATGGAGTGGGACACGTCGTCGGGGTCTCGGCGCTCGGCCGCGGCACTCCGGTCGCCGACCGCGCCGGGCATGTGACGGCGTCGCTGGCCATGGACGACCTCATCGCGCACACCGGCGTGGCCTACCGGGCGCTCGCGAACCCGGCTTTCATGGAGAACCTGCTGCGGCAGGTTGCCTCGATCCGTGACGACGGTGTGTTCACCGATGTCGTCGCCGCCGACCGCAAGGCACCGCTCGCGGCCACCCGGGACATCGCCGCGGCCGCCGCCGGCCTGCTGCTCGACCGCTCCTGGACGGGGACGGGCGAAGTCCCGGTGCTGGGCCCCGAGGACCTGTCGGCGAATGACATGGCCCGCATCATGTCCGAGGTGCTCGGCCGCCCGGTGCGCTACGAGCGGCAGTCGCTCGACGACTGCCGCGCCGCGCTCGCCGGACACGGCATGGCGGAAGCGCTCGTGGAGGGCTACATCGCCATGATGCGCGCCAAGGACGACGGCCTGGACACCGGAGTGGCGCGCACGCCCCGGACCGCGAGCCCGACGACCTTCCGGCAGTGGTGCGAGGACGTCCTCAAGCCCGCGGTCCAGGCATGAACGCCAAAACCGCCCTCGTCGTCGGAACCCCCCGCACTCTCGGCCCCGGCCTCGCCACCGAGTACGCGCGCCGCGGCTGAGACGTCATCGGGACCGTCCGGGCCCCGCTGCCGGGCTCGCGTCGGCGGGAGGCTCGATTCCCCAGGCGGCGGCCCGGGCGGCGGCGGCCGCGCGGTTGGGGAGGTCGAGCTTGGCGAGGAGGTGCTCGATGTGGGTCCCCACCGTGCGCGGCGTGATATACAGCCGCTCGGCGATCTCCCGGTTGGTGCGGCCTGCGGTCAGTTCGGCCAGCACCTGGAGCTCCCGGGGCGAGAGTCCGCCGGGCCGCGCCGGGTCCGGGCGCCGCGCGGGTGCGGCGCGGGCGTCCGCCGCCGGCTCCTCGGGCGGCGGGCCCACGCGGGGGGCGACGGCCGCGGCGAGGGTCTCGGTGAGGAGGGTGACCACGGCGCGCGCCGGATCGGGGGTGCGCCGCGGGCGGCGGGTGCTGACGTTCAGCATGCCGACGTACCGGCCGTCGGGGGCGAAGAGGCACTGGGCCACGCCGTCCTCGATGCCGAGGGGGCGCAGGACCTTCTGGAAGCCCGGGGAGGCGGCCAGGAGATGCCGGGGGACGTCCCTGAGCCAGAGACCGCCTCGGGCCGGGCTGCGGAGCACGGGGAACACCGGGTCGCGGTGGAGGCGGGTCTCGATGTAGGCCGTGGCGTCGTCCGGGTAGCTCCCGGCCAGGGTGGTGTGGCGCCCACGCCGCGGGTCCCAGCGGGCCAGGGAGGCGTGGTCGTAGTCCATCACCTCCGCCAGCGCCGCCAGGACCGTGTCGACGCCGGTCGCGCCGGTCGTGGCGCTCCTGGCGGCCTCACGGACGTGGACGGCCGCGTCCAGGATGTCCGCCGTGCTCCGCTCCGCTGTCATCCTCCAAGGATGATCATGTGCCCGGAATACGTCAATCGTGAAGGGTGTCGTGCACGACGCGCCCGTCCACCACGGTGAGGACGACGGGCATCTCCGGGATGTCGTGGGGGTCGGCGGTGAGCAGGTCCCCGTCGAGCACGCAGAGGTCGGCGACCTTGCCCGGCTCGAGGGAGCCCTTCCAGTCGTCGGCGAAGTCCTGCCAGGCCGCGTCGATCGTGTACGTACGGATCGCCTCCGCCAGCCCGATGCGCTGCTCCGGGCCGCTGACCCGGCCGGCCGCCTTCGACTCGCGCAGCACCATGGTGGCGACGCCCTGGCGCCAGTCGGGGTAGGTGACGGGGGCGTCGGACCCGCTGGCGACCCGCACGCCGGCGTCGAGGGCATCGCGGTAGGGCCAGGCGTACGCGGCCCGTCCGGCGCCGACGAACTCCTCCTCCATGTCGGCGACGGTCCACTTGATGGTGGGGTTCATGTTGACGCCGAAGCCGTGCGCGGCCAGCACCTTCATGCTGTGCGCGGTGAGGAAGTCGCCGTGGATGACGTAGTGGCGGGCGTCGGGCCGCGGGTGTTCGGCCAGGGCCGCGGCGAAGGCGTCCGCCACGGTGTCGATGGCCCGGTCGCCGGTGACATGGACGCCCAGCTGGTGCCCCGCGGCGTGGGCGTGCCGGATCATGGCGTTGACCACGGCGATCCGCTCGGCGTCGGTCTCGCCGCCGACGCACAGGGAGCCGCAGCCGCCGCCGACGTACGGCTCGTGCATCCAGGCCGTCTTGTTGGGGACGACGCCGTCGGCGAAGATCTTGACCCCGTGGATGGCGAGGCGGCGCGGATCGGTGTCGCCGGACTCGCCGAGGGCGGTGAGGGTGCGGGCGAACTCCTCGGCGGTGCTCGCCATTCCGGTGGGCAGGAGCAGGACCCCGACGCGGGCGGTCAGTTCGCCGTCGGCCAGCAGGCCGCGGTAGACGTCGAGGGTCTCCGCGCCGAGCGCGCCCCGCATGATGCCGTCGCCGCCGGGGCCGAGCCCGGGCTCGGTGTAGCTGGTCACGCCGAGCCGGGCGAGCGTGGCGAGGGTCGACCTGATCGCGTCGGTCCGCTCCTGCCGGCTGAGCGGCGGCAGCGCGTTCTGGACGAGGGCCTGGGCCCCCTCGTGGAGCAGCCCGGTCGGCTCCCCGGACTCGTCCGCAACGATGGCCCCGCCGGGCGGGGCGACGGTGTGCCGGTCGATCCCGATGAGCTCCAGCGCCTTGGAGTTGACCCAGGTGGCATGCCCGGAGAAGGAGTACAGGACGACGGGGTGGTCCGGGCTCACGGCATCGAGGTCCTGCCGCGAGGGCAGCCGCGACGCGTCGGACACGCACTCGTCGAGGTAACCGGTGTCCCAGCCGTGCCCCGTGATCCACTGCCCGGCCGGGACCCGCGCCACGGCCTCCCGTACCGCCTCGGCCACGTCCGCGAGGGAGGACACGGCGGGGTGGCCGAGGTCGAGGGAGAGCGGCGGCGTCGCCATGCCGAAGGCGCATCCGTGCAGATGGGAATCGTTGATACCGGGAAGCAGCGTCGCTCCCCGCAGGTCGACGACGCGGGTGCCGGGTCCGATGAGCGGCGCGACGTCGTCCCGCCCGCCGACGGCGCTGATGAAACCACCGGTCACCGCCAGGGCCGAGGCGACGGAGAACTCGGCGTCGACCGTGACCACCCGCCCGCCGAGAAACACCAGATCCGCGTACGTATCCATGGAAGGTCCCTTCGAAAACCGGGCGCCTCACGGCCGCCCGCGAACGATCTCCCGAGGACTATGGCCGCGCCCCCGCCGGGCGCACATCGGTCATCCCACCGATACGCGCTCCGGCACGCCCGCCGCCTGCAGCAGGCCATACGTCTGGCCGCGCGCTACCAGGCCGCGTACGCCGAGGACGCCGAGGCGGCCCGGCCGATCCTCGCCGAACTGCTGGGCTCCCTGGGCGAGGAGGCACATGTGCGGCCGCCGCTGTACGTCGACTACGGCAGCAACATCACCATCGGAGCGCGCACCTTCGTCAACTACCACCCTGGCCACCGGACACGCCGACCCCCAGCGGCGCGAGCGCATCCTCACCGCGGCCCTGGACCTCATCGCCGACGAGGGCATCGCACGCGTCTCCCACCGGAGGATCGCCGCCCGCGCCGGGGTGCCGCTGGGGTCGATGACCCACCACTTCAGCGGCATGGACGACCTGCTGCGCGAGGCCTTCGACCGCTTCACCGACCACATCGTGGCGGTGTTCGACGCGTATCTCAGCACACCGGCCGACCCCGGGCCAGGCAGCGGAGGCGGTGGCCGACCTCGTCCACGCCCTGTCCGAGGGGAGTCGGCGCGACCTCGTCCTCACCCAGGAGCTGTACACCCTCGCCGCCCGCCGGCCCTCATCGAGGGGCTGATCCTGCACCGGGCCCTCGCCCGGGAGCCCCACGGCCGCGCGCTGACTCTCGAGGCGATCGCCCGTATCACCGCACCCGGCACACGGGCCCGCTGACCGCCCGTGCGGCCCCGACCCGACCGGGCCGGGCACAGGATGTCGGGTCCGGCAGGGTGGTTCCTTCCTAACGTGAGTGATCGAAAGGGAAGGGGACCGGGATGCTGGAGCGGCTCAACCAGGCCATGGAGCACATCGAGTCGCACCTCGACCAGCAGATCGAGGTGGCCGATCTCGCGCGCATCGCGGTGGTGTCGGAGTATCACTTCCGGCGGCTGTTCTCCGCGCTGGCGGGCATCCCGCTGTCGGAGTACATCCGCCGCAGACGGCTGACCGTGGCGGGCGCCGAAGTGCTCGCCGGTGAACGGACGCTGCTGGATGTCGCCACGCGCTACGGCTATGGCTCGGGAGAGGCCTTCGCCCGCGCGTTCCGGGCCGTCCACGGAGTGGGGCCCGGCGAGGCCCGGCGGACCGGTGCGGCTCTGCGCTCCCAGCCCCGGATGTCCTTCCGCCTCATCGTCGAAGGGAGCAGCAGTATGCGGTACAGGATCGTGGAGAAGGAGGAGTTCCGTGTGGTCGGCAGGAAGGCCCGTGTCCCGCTCGTCCATGAGGGGGTCAACCCGGCGATCGCCGAGTTCATCCGGAGCATCGGCCCCGAGACGCTGGGGCGTATCACGGCGCTGTCCGACCAGGAGCCGGCGGGGATCGTCGGGGTGAGCGACCGGCTCGATCCGAGCCGGGCGGAGGGGACCGAACTCGACTACTACCACGGCGTGGTGACGGGCGCCGAGGCGCCTGAGGACATGGACGTCCTCGCCGTCCCGGCCGGGACATGGGCCGTCTTCGAGAACTCCGGGCCGTTCCCACAGGCGCTCCAGCACCTGTGGCGGGATGTGTTCACGCAGTGGTTCCCGTCGAACCCGTACCAGAGCAGGCCGGGACCCGAGATCCTGCGGGTGCGGCTGTCGCAGGACGGGACGCGGGCGGACGCGACGCTGTGGATTCCCGCGGAACGATCCACTGTCTGAGCGAGCGGGACGCGGTCGGCGCCCACCCAGGACACGGCGGGCGCCCACCGGTTGCGGGACGGGTCTCCCCGAGGCCGGCCCGGCCTGCCACAACACGCTCTACCATGCGGACCGTGAACCTTCAGGAGTTGATGGACGAGCAGGCGGGTCTTCGTGATGTCCCGGCCGTGGTGGCGGGGTCCTCGGTGGCGGGAGTGCGCACGACGGCCGCGCGCGGGTCGGTGGCGGTGACGGCGGACTCGTGTTTCCGTATCGCGTCGCTGACGAAGATCTTTACCTGCGCGGGGCTGGTTCGGACGCTGCGGGACAAGGGGGTCCCCTTGGACACACCTGCCGTCGAACTGCTCCCCGGCCTCGCGCCGGACTGGCGGGCCGACGCGCGTCTGACCGTCGAGCAGATCCTGGGGCAGGTCTCCGGCCTGCGCGCATCGGTGGACGCGGCGACGGTGGCGGCGCTGGGCTCCGGGGACGGGGCGCTCCTGGAAGCCGCGCGGCTCGTGGTCCGTGCCGGGAACGAGCGGGAGCCCGGGGAGCGGTGGTCCTACTACAACGGCAACTACTTCCTGGCCGGTTCTCTCCTTGCGGTTCTGAGCGGCACGACGTACGAGAGCGCGCTGGAGGAGAACATCCTTGTCCCGTGGGGACTTTCGCGCACGGGTTTCGCCACCCCGGCGGGGCCCATCACCGGGTGGAACGGCACGGCCGAGCTCCCGCCGCTCGGCTACCCGCGCACCCGCCGGCCCAGCGGGGGCCTGTGGTCGTCGGTGTCGGACCTCCTGACCGCGGGCGAGGTCCTGCTCGCCGACCGGGCCCTCGTGACGGAGGTCCGCCGTGCGCGCACCCGGCCCGACGACGCCATGACCTATGGGCTCGGGTGGGCACTGGGACCGTCGGGCCAGATGTATCTCAACGGCCGGCTGCCCGGCTACCGGGCCGCCATGGTCCTGGTCCCGGACCGGGACTACGTGAGCGTGGCGCTCTCCGGCCAGGAGAGCGCCCTGTCCGCCCTGGCGCGGCTGCTCAGCGCCATGCAGCGGCCGCTGACCGGCGACGACATCGCCGAGGCGATCGACGACTTCGCCGCCTGACAGCGGCCCGCGATGTGCGGGGTCAGGACCTGATCGTGATCCGGTCGCGCGGGGACGGGCTGATCGCGCCCATGGCCTGGAGGTACCTGATGAATCCCTCGTGGTCGCGGTCGTTGCGGACCGGGTCGGTGAAGCTTGCCAGGGCGCCGAATCCGTCGGCGCCGATGAGCGTGTAGGCCAGTCCGGCGACGCGGTAGGGGCGGGCCGGGTCCAGCGGCGTGCCGTCGATGAGGAAGGACGCCGGGTCCACCCGCCGGCCGACCGGCTGGGAGGCGTCGTAGGTCGCGCGGACATTGGAGGACACGGCGAGCGGGGCGAACTTCACCGTCCCGTCCCGCTGCGGCTGCCACTGCCGCTCCAGCGCCTGGCGGATCTGCTCGCCGGTGAGCGTGACGGTCAGGACGGGGTTCTCGTAGCCGAGGTACGCGTACGCCTCGCCGTACAGGATCAGACCGTCCTTGTCGGCGGCGTCCCGGCCCTTGGTGTAGAGGAAGTCGCCGCGCAGCGCGGTGGAGCCCTGCGCGGGTCGTACGGCGAACAGCCCGAAGTCGGCCCGGCCGGCGTCGTACGAGTTGGCGTCCCAGTGGACGAAGTCCGCGGCGAGGTCGCCCATGGTGGATTCCCCGTGCTCGTTCAGTGTGCGGGTGAAGTCGCCGGTGAGCCGGCCGGCCGGTTCCGCGTAGCGGCGTTCTCCGTAGGCGGTCCAGTAGTTGACGACCCGCAGCATTTCGGCGTCGGGCTCGATGTCGAGCGTGACGGCGTGGTTGGTGGAGACGGTGAGGTCTCGCTTCACCTTGCCGGTCGCGGGGTCCAGGAACAGGTTGATCTCATTGATCATCTGTCCGGCGTGGCTCGCCTCGACGACGGGGCGCAGGGCGCCGTTCGGGTCGGGCAGCATCGCGTTGAACCACCAGTGCCAGTGCCCGGTGATGATCGCGCAGATGTCCGGGTCGATCCGGGCCGCCAGTTCCAGGGCGGGGCCGGTGCTCATGTCGCCGCCGTTGATAGGCGCGTTCCAGTTGTCGTGTTGCTGGGCGCCGTCGTGCACGCTGATGACGAGCGCGTTGACGCCGCGCTTCTTGAGCCGGGCGGCGTAGCGGTTGGCGATCTCGATCTGGTCGTAGCCGATGAGCCGCGGCTCGTAGGAGCTCGATCCGACCGGGGTGTTCGTCACGGTCAGGTGGATGAAGCCGATCGGATGGCGCCGCCCGTCCGGCCCCTTCACCCATGCGATGTTGTACGGCCGCAGCACCGGCTTGCCGGTCTTTCTGGAGAGCATGTTCGCGGAGTAGTAGGGGAACGCCAGCCCCCGGAACCTGCGGCCGGTGGAGTCGGGGAAGCTGGAGTCGCGACCGGGTTCGCCGACGGGGCGGGCGTGGACCATGTGGTCGAGGAGGTAGTCGAGGCCGTAGTCGAGCTCGTGATTGCCGAGGGTGGAGAATCCGAGGCCGAGCCGGTTGAGCACCTCGATGGCGGATTCGTCGCGGAGCAGCTTGGTGTCCAGGGGCTCGGCACCGCACCACAGGTCGCCGACGCCGAAGAGGATCGAATTGCGCGGTGCGCGGAGCCGCTTGAGGTGCGCGGCGAGGTAAGCGGCGCCGCCCACGTTGATGGTGCCCGGCCCGTCGGGGTTCGGGATCCAGCCGTCGGCGGCCGAGGTGGGGGTGCGGAGGTTGCCGTGGAAGTCGGTGATGTTGAGCAGTTGCACGGCGAGGGAATCACCGGTCGCGCCTCCGCGCGCGGCGTCCGACGCGAAGGCGGGCGCGCCGATGGCGAAGGCGGAGGCCAGCCCACCCGCCCCCGCGAGAACGCTTCGACGCGACAGATTCGGGCGAGCGGCCATGCGATGCCTCCATCAGGGCGACTGCTGAGGTGCCGTCGGCGGGAGCCACTCGGCGAGGGAGGAACCCAGCCTCGCTCAGCGACCGGCGAGTGAACCCGAACAGAACGAGCCACAATCCGCGCGCCCACCCGCCGGACGGCCGCTCGCGGGGCCTGGGAAGTCACAGGTCTGGAGCGGGGTCTAGGCTTCCGCCGTGGACGGCACACCAGATGGCATACGGATCAGACCGGGCGACCTCACCGACGCACGAGCGGTGCTGGACATGCTCGACGCCGCGGTGGCCTGGATGAACGATCGGGGCAACACGGAACAGTGGGGCACGACACCGTATTCGCAAAAGCCCGGCGGGGTGGAGCGGGTCGAGCGGTACCTGACCGAGAACTCCCCCTACGTCGCGGAGTTGGGCGGGACACCCGTGGGGGCCATGGTGTTGCACTCCGGGCCCAGCCCCCAGGTGCCGATCGCGCCGGCCGGGGAGCCCGAGCGGTACGTCCGGCTGCTCGTCTCCGACCGCCGGCACGCCGGTCGGGGCATCGGGGCGGCGCTGCTGGCCCATGCCGTCGAGGAGACCCGGCGGGCGGGCGTGGAGTTGCTGCGGGTCGACTGCTGGGCGGGCGGCGGGGGCGAACTGGTCGCGTTCTACGTGCGCAACGGTTTCACCCCCACCGATCGTTTCCGGTCCGGGTCCTGGCCGGGGCAGGTGTTGGCCCGCCGGGTGGGCTGACGGGGCGGGTGGTGCGCTCGGCGGCGGGCTCGTGCGGTCAGGCCAGAGCGAAGTACCGCAGCCACAGGTAGGCGGCGGACAGAGCGACCGTCACCGCGGTGACCACAAGGCCGTACTTGGTGAACTGCCAGAACGAGATCGGCTGGCGGTTGCGTTCGGCGATGCCCAGGACGACGACGTTGGCCGAGGCGCCGATGGCGGTGGCGTTGCCGCCGAGGTCGGCGCCCAGGGCCAGGGCCCACCACAGCACCTGGGTGCCGTGGCCCCCGCCGAAGCCGTGGGCCAGGTCGGCGGTGATGGGGGCCATGGTGGCGACGTACGGGATGTTGTCGACGATCCCGGACAGCACGGCCGAGCCGAACACCAGCAACATCGTCGCGCCGAGCCGGCTTCCGCCGGTGGCGTCCGCCAGGGCCCGGGAGACCTCGCCGATGACTCCGGTCTCGATGAGCGCGCCGACCATGACGAACAGCCCGGCGAAGAAGGCGAGGGTCGGCCACTCGACCTCTTTGAGGGCCTCGTCGGCCCGTACGGTGGACAGGGCGATGAGCAGCCCCGCGCCGAGCAGGGCCACCACGCTCGGCGCGTAGTGCAGCACCGGATGCGCGACGAAGCCGACGACGACCAGGGCGAGGACCGCCAGGCCCTGGTACAGCAGGCGGCGGTCGCGGATCGCCTCGCGCTCCTCCAGCGCCATCACCTCCGCGGCGCGTTCCTCGTCGTAGACGAACAGCTTGCGGAACATCAGCCGGCACATCACCGCCAGGACGACGGTGAGGACGGCGGCCAGCGGCGCCAGGTGGACCAGGAAGTCGTTGAAGGTGAGTCCGGCGCGGCTGGCGATGATGATGTTCGGTGGGTCGCCGACGAGGGTCGCGGTGCCGCCGATGTTGGACGCCAGCACCTCGGCGATCAGAAAGGGCGCGGCGGGCAGGGCGAGGCGTTCGCACACCAGCAGGGTGACCGGGGCGATCAGCAGCACGGTGGTGACGTTGTCCAGCAGGGCGGACGCGGCCGCGGTGATCACTATGAGCATCGTCATCACGCGGAAGGGCCTGCCGCGGGCTCGTTTGACCGCCCAGATGGCCACGTACTCGAACAGCCCCGTCTGCCGCAGGACCCCGACGATCGCCATCATGCCGAGCAGCAGGAAGACGACGTTCCAGTCGATCCCGGAGTGCTCGTCGAAGAAGGCGGCCTTGTCGTCGGAGGCGCCGATCGCGAGCATGGCCGCCGCCCCGGTGAGGGCGGCGGCCGTCCGGTGGACGCGCTCGCTGATGATCGCCGCGTACGCGGTCACGAAGACGGCGATCGCCGCCCAGCTGTGCCAGTTCATGTCACCCCAGGGAGTCGTTCCCACAGATGCGCTGCGGCGATCACGCCGAGCGGCCGGGAGCCACCGCGCTCCCGGTCCGCTGCCGCGGCCGCGCGGGAAAGGTTGTTGACGCCTCCGCGGCAGGATGCCGTCGGCGGCGGTCGCGTCGCGCGGGCCGTCCTCAGTCAGAGGTGACGGCGAGGAGGCGCTCCAGCAGATGGGAGGCGGTGATGACACCGAGCAGCCGGGGGCCCGCCTTGTCGTGGTCCACGACGGCCACCAACGGACTGCGGGACCGCGCCATCTGCGCGGCGATCTCCAGGGCGGTGTCGTCCGGAGCCGCGACCACGAGTGGCGGCGTGGTGTTCGACAGGCAGTCGCGGACCTTGCGGCCCCGCAGCGCCACGCACAGGCGGTCGGCGTGGCGTTCGTCGACGACCGCGGCGAGGGTGGGGTCGTCGACGACGTACTCGGGGACCAGCGTCTTGATCATCTGAGAGGCGGGCAGGATCGCCTTCGGCACCCCCAGTTCGTCCACCACCAGCAGCGCGGGCAGCCGGTGTTCGGCCATCAGCCGCGCGGCGTCCAGGGCGTCGACGTCGAGGCCGACCGTCTCGTACTCCGTCGCCACGTCACGCGCCCGCACACCCAACTCCTGTTCCGCCGTCGACGAACCCCGGTCGGTGGTTTCCCGGCCGTCGGGAACGCCTGCCGTACGAGCACGATACCGCCGGGCGGACCGCTCAGGCGGGCCCCTCGGCGGCACCGGCCCTTCCGCGCAGGGCGGTCTCGAGGCGGCCGGCCCAGCGCAGCGCGGTGGCGGCCAGCTCTTCGGTGCGGGGGGCGAGGCGCACGCGGGGGCCGACGACCTGGAGCGCGGCCACCACTTCGCCGCGGAAGTCGCGGACCGGGGCGGCGACCGAGTACAGGCCGGGTTCGGCCTCTTCGTCGACGATGGAGTAGCCCCGCTCGCGGGTGGCGGCGAGCCGGCGCAGGAAGTCGTCGACGCCGGTGGGGGTGTTGGGCCCGTGGCGCACGAAGTCGGTGCGGGCGAAGACGGCGGCGACCTCCTCGTCGTCGGCGTCGCTGAGCAGCGCCTGCCCGCAGTCGCTGCAGTAGGCGGGGTAGGGGCGGCCGATCCAGGAGCCGACCTGCTTGCTGCCCTGCGGGACGCGTTCGGCGATCGTCACCGTCGCGTCGCCGATCAGGACGCCCAGGTAGCAGCTCTCGCCGGTCTCGTCGACCATGCCTTCCAGCGCGGTCTGCCCGTCCGTGCGCAGGCGGTGGGCGGTGAGCTCCAGGGCGTCGGCGTAGAGCCTCCAGTGCAGGGCGAGGGTGCGGGGCGCTCCTCCCCCGGCCCCGTGCGAGGCGAACTCCTCTTCCCGCATGGCGGCCAGGCCGCGGGAGAGCTGGCTGCGATCGCGGGCCAGCTCGCGTGCCAGGTCGGTGGCCGAGGTGTGGCGATGCCCCGCCGCGGTCCGGTGGGCGAGCGCCATCAGTACGTCCAGCCCCTTGCCCACGCTCGATTCCATGACCCCTCAGCCACGTCGCCACGCCGTGTCCCGCGCCGTCCGCGCGGCGCGATCGCTGTCGCCGTCACTCTACTGCCCGACCCCTCCCCGGAGGGCCGTGCATTATTTGCATCTTGCCATGCAGCATGTGCACGCATAGCATCTCGCCAACGGTTGAGCCGCCCCACCGGGGCACACCAGAACCGCCCCATCGGGGCGCGTGAAAACCGCCCCATCGGGGCGCATGAGAACCGCCCCATCGGGGCGCATGAGAAAGGGACAGCGACTGCCATGACGGCGACGATGACGTCCGCGACCCAGGGACAGGGGCCGCGCCGTGCCGAATCGGCGATCCGGCGCCGTTCGGTGCGCGCGATCAAGGTGTACTGGCCCGTCTCGCGGCAGACCCTGGCCACCCTGGCCGAGGGGGAGGTCGCGGTGCTGCACGAGGACGAGTCCCTGGCCGGGCTGTTCCGAGCCCTGGAGGCTTCGCCGGAGCTCGGGGACTTCGGTCTCTACACCGATGTCTTCGAGGTCGGGGTCGGTGTCGAGGGGTTCACCGCGGCACCCGGGTCCACCCCTGCCCTCGGGGCGGTCGGCAGCCGCTCGCTGTCCCCCACGCTCACCTTCACCACGTATCTGGACGCCTCCGTCGCGGACGACGAGGTGTCCCGCGTCCTCGCGCGCATCGTGGCCGCCCACCCGTGGGAGGTCCCGGTCGTCGAGCTCTCCGCACCCCTGGAGCTCGTCTCCCGCGCGTGAGTCCTCCGCGCTCCCGGCGGCCGATGGCGCGCGGACCCCGCGCGCGCCGCGATCGCCGAAGAGGTGGCATCACCCTCCGCCACGCCGTGTCGTTCCCGTCACCGCCACCCCGAGGAAGTAATGTCATGGCCACATCACCACCGACCCCATCACCACCGGCGGAGAGCCCGTCGGTCCCCACCAGAGCGCCCGACCACCCTCCCCGGGAGACGTTGCGCCGTTCGATGACCAGCCGCCACCTCGTGATGATCGCGATGGGCGGTGTCATCGGCTCCGGGCTGTTCCTCAGCTCCGGCTACACCATCTCCCAGGCCGGTCCGCTCGGCGCCGTCCTCGCCTATCTGATCGGCGCGTTCGTCGTCTATCTCGTCATGACCTGTCTGGGCGAACTCGCCTGCGCCTATCCCGTCTCCGGCGCCTTCCACATCTACGCCTCGCGCTCGATCAACCCGGCGACCGGCTTCACCACCGCCTGGCTGTACTGGCTGACCTGGGCGGTCGCCCTGGGCTCGGAGTTCACCGCCTGCGGCCTGCTGATGCAGCGCTGGTTCCCCTCCGTCAGCGTCTGGGTGTGGTGCCTGGTCTGCGCCGCCGTGGTGTTCACCGTCAACGCGATCTCGGCCCGGGTCTTCGGCGAGACCGAGTACTGGTTCTCCCTCATCAAGGTCGCCGCGGTCGTCGCCCTCATCGTCCTCGGCGGCGCGGCCATCGCCGGCTTCCACCCGCTGGCCGACCGCCACCAGGTCTTCCCGCACCTGCTCGAGAACTTCGACACCCCCGGCGGCCTCTTCCCGCACGGGATGTCCGGTGTCCTGGTCACCGTGCTCGCGTCATTCTACGCCTTCTCCGGCTCCGAGCTGATCGGCGTCGCCGCGGGCGAGACGGACGACCCGGCCAGGGCGGTCCCCAAGGCGCTGCGGGTGACGGTGGTCCGGCTGCTGGTGTTCTTCGCCGGGGCGATCACCGTGATCGCCGCGATGATCCCGTACGACAAGGTCGGCCTGGACGAGAGCCCCTTCGTGACCGTCTTCACGGCCATCGGGATCCCCTACGCGGCCGATGTGATGAACTTCGTGATCATCACGGCCCTGCTGTCCGCCGGAAACAGCGGCCTGTACTCCTGCGCGCGGATGCTGTTCTCACTCGCCGAGGAGGGCCAGGCCCCGCAGGCGCTGCGGCGGCTGAACGCCCGCCAGATCCCGATGGCCGCGCTCGTGGTGAGCATGCTGGGGGGCCTCGCGTCCCTGCTGAGCAGCGTGGTGGCGGCCCAGACCGTCTACCTCGTGCTGGTGTCGATCGCCGGGTTCGCCGCGGTGGCGGTGTGGATGTCGATCGCGGCCTCGCAGTTCTTCCACCGGAGGGCGTTCCTGCGCGACGGCGGCGATGTGCGGACGCTGCCCTACCGCACCCCGCTCTATCCGGCCGTGCCCGTCCTGGCGTTCCTGCTCTGCCTGGTCTCCCTCGTCGGCGTCGCCCTGGATCCCGCCCAGGCCACGGCCCTGTACTTCGGCATCCCCTTCGTCGCCGCCTGCTACCTGTACTACCACCTGCGGCACGGCCGCAGGACAAGCGAGACCCCCTCATGAACCCTGAAGACGTGACGACGCGCAAAGGAACCCCGTACATGGACCACACCAGCACCAGCACCGACGTGGGCACCGCCGCCCCCGGCCTGTGGGCGGCCTGGGGCGAGCTGGCCGGGAAGGTGACGTACACGGATCTCACCCACGCCTTCCACCCCGGCCAGCCGCACTTCCCGGCGTTCCCGGACGAACAGCGCGAGAAGATCTTCGACATGGACCGCGGGGACGGCTTCAATGTCGACCGGTACACCCTCGTGGGCCAGTGGGGTACGCATGTCGACCCGCCCGTGCACTTCGTGGCCGGGGCGCGCACCCTGGACCGGATCCCCGTGTCGGAGATGATCCTGCCGCTGGTGGTGCTCGACATCAGCGAGCGGGTGGCGGCCGACCCGGACGCGACCCCCTCGGCGGCCGACGTGGCGGCCTGGGAGGCGCGCCACGGCGCCGTTCCGGCGGGTTCGTTCGTGGCGCTGCGCACCGGCTGGAGTCGGCGGTGGCCGGACCGGGACGCGATGGCCAACAGGGACGCGGCGGGCGTCAGCCACTCCCCCGGCTGGTCCGCCGAGGTCCTGCGCTATCTGTTCGAGGAGGCCGGGGTCGCCGCGATAGGCCATGAGCAGACCGACACCGACCCCGGGTCGGCCACCTCCGTGGGGGACTTCAGCCTGGAGCGGTACGTCCTCGACCGTGACCGGTGGCAGATCGAGCTGATGGCCAACCTCGACCAGGTCCCGGAGGCGGGCGCGCTGATCGTCGCCACCTGGCCCAAGCCCCTGGGCGGCTCCGGGTTCCCGGCCCGTGTCTTCGCCCTGTGCCCGAACGGCTGACAGCACCACTGAGAGGGCGCACGGAACCCCGGCGGACACCGGTCCGCCGGGGTGTCGCCGTGCGGGAAACGGAAGTCGCGATGGAACGGACGGCCCTGGACGCGATCGACGAGAAGATCATCGCCGAACTCACCCGCAACGCCCGCCTGTCGCACGCCGAGCTCGGGCAGCGTGTGCTGCTGTCCCGCAACGCCGTGCGGCAGCGGATCGAACGGCTGGAACGGCAGGGGCACATCCGCGGCTACACGCTGGTCCGCGGCGGGCCCGACGACGAGGAGCTGGTCTCGGCGCTCGTCCTGGTCTACCGCAAGGACCGGTTGCGCGGCGGGGAGGTGCTGGCGGCGCTCAAGCGCATCCCGGAGGTGGTCATCTGCGAGGTGCTCAGCGGGGAGTTCGACCTGATGGTGCGGATCGAGGCCAGGTCACTGGAGCGCGTCCAGGGCATCTGGGAGCAGATCGCCCAGATGCCCGGGGTACGCGACACCGTGACCGCGCTGACGCTCTCCCGCGTGGTCAGCCGTCCGCGGAGCGGATGAGCGAGCGCCGGCCCCGCGGCCGCCGCGGATCACGCTGTTAGAGTGAGGCCGTGACCGCGAACCCGCCGAAGCCCCAGGCGGCGTCCTCGCTGCGCACCGGCCTGCGGATCATCAACGCGGTCCTGGAGCGGGAGACCTCCGGGCGCACCGGGTACAACGTCGCCCGGCTCGCCCAGGAGATGGGCATCGACCCCAGCAAGGCCTCCCGGATGACCCAGGAGCTGTGCGACCGGGAATTCCTGGAGCGCCGTGAGGACTCCACCCTTCGCGTCGCCGCCGGTTTCCACGAGCTGGCCCGGGCCCTGAACCACGGGCTGCTGCGCGGGTCCCGTCCGGTCCTGCGCCGCCTCGCGATCGAGCACGGCTCCGGTGCCCGCCTCTCGGTGCGCGACGGGGTCCTGGTCCGCCTCCTGCGCGCGGAGGCGGCGGCCGCGACCGAGCCATGGCCCGTACGGGTGGGCCTGGTCACCCCCTGCTGGTGCACGGGAGCCGGCCGCGCACTGCTTCTGGACCACTCCGGGGAGGAGATCGCCGAGCTGCTGCGGGACTACGAACTGATCGGCGTCGGCGGGCCCAACGCCGCGCACTCCGCGGCCGAGGTGGCGGCGGCCAACGACCGTGACCGGCCGGGCGGGATGATCGCCGCGCACGGAGAGTTCGAGCACGGCGTCACCGAGTACGCCGTGCCGGTCAGGGACGGTCAGGGCCGGATCTTCGCGGCGCTCGCGGTGCTGGGCCGGCACACGGACCTGGGGCCGAGGGAAGAGGCCATCCGCGCCGACCTGACCGCCTCGGCCTCCTCGCTGGGGCGTCTCATCGAGGACACCACCGACTAGCCGGACCTCCACACCACGCGGCGGGGCCGTGACGCCCCCGGCGATGGCGCCGGGATGTACGTCTCCTCAGGGGGCCTGACCGATGCCGGCCCCCGGTCCCAGCGGGAGGTCGAAGGCGTAGAAGAGCCCCAGGACGGCCAGCCAGGACACGATGAACGGCAGCACGTAGACGGCCAGCCGGGACAGCAGCGTGCCCAGCCACGTCAGCAGGTTGAGGAGCGAGACGACGAGGACGAACAGCACCCTGCGCGGCATCCACGACGTGCACCGCCTGGAGGCCCACTTGGAGCAGCACCTGGTCCGCGTCGGTTTCCGCGTCGAGGACCGGGCGGTGGTGCTGCGTACGGAGAAGAACGTCGGCCGGGTCCTGGACGGCCGCGGCCACAGCGTCGCCACCGTGCCGATGGCCCTGCCCGGCCCGGGTCAGGGCTGATCGGCGCCCGGGATCCGCGCGGGCGGTGTGCGGGGAGGGCCGGGCAGCGGTGCCTGGCGCGGGTGGGCGCGGAGGCCGTCGAGGATGATCGCCAGATAGCGCCGCCACGTCTCGGAAGGGTGTTCGGCGGGCAGGGCCATGACGGCGTCGATCATCGCGGCGATCGGTGCGATGTCGGCCTCGGTGACGCCGTCGCGCAGCGCGCCCTGGGTACGGGCCCGCGCCACCAGATGCTCGCAGTGTGAGGTGATCTCCCGCCGCGCTCGGGTGAGGGCGGCGCCTTCGAGGGTGTCGTGGCGCATCAGTTCGCGCAGCCCGCGGTTGTGCGCGGCCCGCGCCAGGGCGCGCTCGAGGAAGCCGGCCAGGGCGGCGAAGGCGTCGTCCTCGGCCCGGGCCTCCCGCGCCATCGCCGCGATCTCGTCGAGCTCTTCGCCGAAGACGGCCTCCGCGAGCGTCTGCTTGTCGGGGTATTTGCGGTAGACGGTGCCGACTCCGAGACCGGCGTGGTGCGCGACGTCGTTGAGCGTGGCCTGAAGGCCGCGTGCGGCGAAGACCTCGCGCCCGGCCTGGAGAATGCGCCGTCGGTTGAGCTCGGCGTCCCGCCGCAGCGGGCGCGCCCCCGGCGCGGCGGATTCCTCGCCTTCCGTCCGCCTGCCCATGAACGACCCCTCTCCGCCCGCGTGGCCGGACCGGCCATCAACCGGATACAGCATATCCGCTTCCGTGGTACGGTCCCCCGCATAAGCGGATACAAGATATCCACATAGCGGGTCGCGGCGTCGGGCCGTATGTCCGTCGCACGGCCCCGAGGGAGGGAGGACCAGGGATGCGGACCGTGGTCATCACGGGAGGAACCGACGGACTCGGCAAGGGGCTTGCCCTGCACCACCTGCGCCAAGGAGCGCGGGTACTCGCCGTGGGCAGCACGCCCGCCAAGGGCGAGGCGCTGCTCGCCGAGGCGGCGGCCCTCTCGGCCCTCGACCGTGTCACCTTCCTGCGGGCCGACCTGACCTCGGTCGCGGCGGCCGAGGAACTCGTCACCACGATCAAGGGCACCTGCCCCTCGGTGGACCAGCTCGTCCTGTGCGCCCAGCGGTACCGGCTGTTCGGCCCCCGGACCGTCACCCCCGAGGGATTCGAGCACAGCTTCGCTCTCGCCTATCTGAGCCGATACGTCCTGAGCCACGGCCTCCGCGAGGTACTGGAGTCCGCGCCGCGACCGGTCGCCATGAACGTCGGCACCCCCGGCGTGACCCTGGGCCGTATCCACTGGGAGGACCCGCAACTGACGCGGCGCTACAGCGGCACCAAGGCCACCTTGCAGTCGTTCCGCGCCAATGACCTGCTCGGCGTGGCCTTCGCCGCCCGTCGACGACCCCGCTCACGCAACGTCACGGTTCGGCCACTTCGTGAGCCGCATACCGGCGCCAAGCAGACATTTATCCGCGCCACATCGCCATCCGTTACCTCGGATTAACGCCGAACCATTGACAACTTATTCAGCCATCGAGAACTCTGCATGATGTTATGCAGTCGATGCGCACGGGACACCGCGATGTTCGGGGGCCCGTGGCTCGGCGCACGCACGGTGAGCAGCAGAGGCTGGTGAAGTGATGGCAGGCGGGCTGGTCGAACTCCGCTCGATCGATGTCGTCCCCGACAACGAGCGACATGGCAGGGCATTCTCACAGTTCACGCTCTGGCTCGGGGCGAATCTCCAGATCACGGCCGTCGTCACCGGCGCCCTCGCCGTCGTGTTCGGCGGCGACGTGGTCTGGTCGATCGTCGGTCTGCTGGTCGGGAACCTCCTCGGTGGCGCGGTCATGGCCCTGCACTCGGCACAGGGGCCGAAGCTGGGGTTGCCGCAGATGATCCAGTCGCGGGCCCAGTTCGGGGTGTACGGCGCCGTCGTGCCCCTGTTGCTGGTGGTCGTCATGTACATCGGCTTCTTCGCGAGCGGCAGTGTGCTGGCGGGGCAGGCGGTGGGCGAGCTGACGCACACCGACGACACGACCGGCATCGTCGTCTTCGCCGTCGTCACAGCGCTGATGGCGGCGGTCGGCTACCGGGTCATCCACACGCTGGGCCGGGTCGCGAGCGTGATCTGCGCCCTGGCCTTCGTCTACCTGGGCATCCGGCTGCTGGACCGGGCGGACGTCGGGGCGCTGCTCGGCGACGCGCACTTCTCGTTCCCGATGTTCCTGCTGGCGGTGTCCCTGTCGGCGTCCTGGCAACTGGCCTTCGGCCCGTACGTGGCGGACTACTCGCGCTATCTGCCCCGTACGACCTCGCCCAAGGCCACCTTCTGGTGGACCCTGTCGGGCTCGGCGCTCGGCTCCCAGTGGTCGATGACGTTCGGCGTGCTGGTGGCGGCCACGGCCGGGGAGAAGTTCCTGGCCAGCCAGGTCGGCTATGTCGTCGCGCTGGGCGGCACGGGCGCGGTGGCCTCGTTCTTCTACTTCGTGATCGCCCTGGGCAAGCTCACCATCAACGTCCTCAACACCTACGGCGGCTTCATGTCGCTGGTGACCGGCGTCAGCGGCTTCCAGGGGCGGCGGGTGCTGTCGCGGGGCGGCCGGGCCGCGTACATCGCCCTGATCATGGTGGCGGGGACCGCGATCGCCCTCCTGGGCAAGGACAGCTTCCTGTCCTCCTTCAAGGACTTCCTGCTGTTCCTGCTGACCTTCTTCACCCCGTGGTCGGCGATCAACCTGGTCGACTACTACCTGATCTCCAAGGAGCGCTACGACATCCCCGCGCTCTCCGACCCGCGCGGCCGGTACGGGACCTGGCGCTGGGGCGCGCTGGCGGTGTACGCGGTCGGGCTGCTCGCGCAGCTGCCGTTCCTGGCGACGGGCTTCTACACCGGCCCATGCGTCGAGCCGCTGGGCGGCGCGGACGTGTCGTGGATCGTGGGCCTGATCGTCCCCGCGCTGCTGTACTGGCTGGTGGCCCGGCGGGACACGGCACACCTCCCGGAGCCGGCGGCCGACGCGCCGGCCCCGGAGGCGGTCGCGCCGCAGCGGTGACTCGGTGGCCCGGCCCGGGCGAAGGCCCGGGCCGGGCTGGAGGGTCTCCCCGGGCAGGGCCCGGGCCGGGCGAGAGCCCCGTCAGAGGGGGCCCGGCTCGGGCGGGGGTCTGTCAGGCCAGCCACGCGCGAAGGCGTTCGCTGAGCTGGACATCGTGCGGCAGCCGCTCCAGCTCGTGTGCGTCCACCTCCACACCCTGCCGCCCGAGCAGGCCGGCCAGCGCGCTCCAGTGGGCGGCCGCCGTCTGCTCCTGCGTCTCCCCGTCCATCGGCTCGTCCGGCCCGACCACCGTCCGGGCCGTCCGCTCGATGTCCTCGACGGAGGTGGACGCCCGGATGTCCACTCCCCTGCCGTGTGCCGTCGAGCTCCAGCCACGGTCGTCGAGCAACACCAGTTCGCGGCCGTCCGCCAGGACGGCCGCGAGCCGTGCCGACACGGACAGCCGCCGAGTGTCGGTGGGACCGTCGTCCAGATCGACGTGAGTGACCAGGCGGGTCACCACTGTCAGGCCCGGGTCGTCGAGCTCGACCACGCGGAAGCGTTCGGCCACGACGAGCGTGTCGTCGTCGACCACGGGGGTACGGCCCAGCAACTCGGTCACGCCGTCGCTCCGGAAGAACTCCTCGTGGGCCGCCCGCCACTGTGCCGCGTCGCGGTAGCCACGGCCCTCCGCTCGCGCGAAGTCGTCGTCGATCTCCTTCATGGGAACGACCCGCACGTCCACGAGCTCGATCGTGACGGCCGGACGCCCCTCGGAGTCGAGCACCGAGAACCGCCGGCCGACCCGCGGTACCGCCTCCCCGGCGTGCTCGAAGATCTCCAGGAGGCCCGTGAGCGCGGTCTTCTCACCGCTCAGGATCGCCGCCACCCCACGGTCGCGCTCCGGACCGGGAAAGGCGAGTTCAAGAGTCGGAAGGTCGTCGTGTCCCATCGCGCGAGCGTACGAACCCCCGACGCGATGATCAAGGGCGGCGCCGCGGGTCGGCCCGCGGTGGCCCCCGGGGCGGCTGCCCCGGAAGCGGTTCGGCGGCCCCACTCTCCCGGCGGCCCCACTCCCGGCGCCGCCCTCTCCCGGCGGCGCCCTCTCCCGGCATACTTGGGCCGCCCGCCCGCGCCCGACCGCCTGGGCGCTCTCGAGCGCGCTCGATACTCACTGCTCAGGGGTGTCCGTGACAGCATCCGCATCCGTGCTTCCCTCCGTACCGTCGCTGCCCGGCGGCGTGGACCCGGCGTGGCTGCCGCCCGAGGTGTTCCGTCCGCTCGGGTCCCGGCGCACGCTGATCCGCGGCGCGGGCCCGCTGGTGGACACGGTCCACGCGGAAGTGGCGGACGCCAGCGGTCTGGCCTGGCACGAAGGACAGCTCGATCCACTCGTCCAGCACGGCGCCCGGATCAGCGTCGGGCTGCCAGGCCAGCCGGCCGACCGCGTACAGGTTGGCCTGCGCGATGTACGAGAAGTACACGGCGCCCCTGGGCGTCGGCTTCATGGTGCAGCCGGGACACCACTACGGCCCGAGCGTGGACGGCTACGAGTACAGCCCGTGGGGGACGTACCACTTCGCCGACCGGGACGGGGTCGGCGTCGACCGCAGCCGGGCGACCGGCACCGGGTTCGCGGGGCAGTACCCGAAGCCGTGGGCGGAGGTGTACGAGTCGCCCGAGACCTGCCCGGACGAGCTGCTGCTCTTCTTCCACCACGTGCCGTACGGCCATGTGCTGCACAGCGGCGACACGGTGATCCAGCACATCTACGACACCCACTTCGCGGGCGTGGCGGAGGTCGAGGAGGCCCGCCGGGTGTGGGCCGGGCTCGCGGGTCTGATGGGTGCGGCGCGCCACGCCAGGGTGGCGGAGCGCTACGAGGAGCAGCTCCGCGGCGCCCGCGAGTGGCGGGATCACATCAACACGTACTTCTTCCGGAAGTCCGGCGTGCCGGACGCCCGCGGGCGCCGCATCCACTGAGGGCGTTCCACGGGTTCCGCGTACCGTCTGGTGGTACGTTCAGACCGTTGTGACGAGCTGACGGGATGTACGGGTGGAGCGAGGCGGCGTGCAGAAGACGTCTGGTGAGGGTGGCGAGGGTGTGCGCAGCGTGCTGCGGGCACTGGATCTGCTGGCGCTGTTCGACGACACCCACCGTTCGCGCACGGTGCGGGAGCTGATCGACGAGTCCGGGTTGGCGAAGTCCACGGTGGTGCGCCTGGTGGCCACGCTGGAGCAGCGCGGGCTGTTGTGGAGCAGGGGGGACGGCCGGCTGACGCCCGGCGCGGGGCTGCTGCGGTGGGCGGCCCTCGCCCAGGACGCCTGGCGGCTGCCGCCGGAGGCTCAGGCGTGTCTGCGCGAGGTGTCGGAGCGTTCCGGCGGCGAGTCGTCCCGCATCTACGTCCAGCAGGGGACCTTCCGGGTGTGCGTGGCCCAGCACGAGGGCACCCAGCCGTTGCGCCATGTGGTGCGCGTGGGCGAGGAGATGCCGCTGTGGGCGGGGGCCTCCGGGCATGTGCTGCTGACCGGTGCGGACGGCCGGCAGCTGCGCCGCGTGGCCGCGGCCGCGGGGCGGGGGGAGGCCTTCGAGGAGGAGCTGGCCGCCCGGGTGGGCCGGGCGGCCGAGCGGGGCTGGGCCGTCAGCCACGGGGAGCGCGAGGACGGGGTCTCGGCGATCGCCGCGCCCGTCACCGACGAGGACGGCCGGGTCGTGGCCGCGGTCGGCCTCGGCGGGCCGACGAGCCGGTTCACCGACGAGCGGGTGGAGCGGTTCGCTCCCCTGCTCGCCGACGCGGGCCGGGCCCTGTCGCGGCTGCGGTTCATCGGCGGCCGCTGACCCCGCGGCGCCCGGCGGGCCGGCGCGGGGGCGCGGGGCACGGGTCGGTCATCGGCGTTCCCCCGGGGGCAGGTCGCGGGGGGCCGCTCCCTCGTAGGCGGGGAGCAGGGGGCGGGGCAGGGGGCCCTTGATGCGGGCGCCGGCGGCCTTTTCCTCCCAGGCGTGGGCGAGGATGCCGACACTGCGGGAGAGGACGAACAGGCCGCGGCCGAGCTCGGGCGGGAAGCCGAGTTCGCGGTAGACGATGGCCGTGGCGCCGTCGATGTTCATGGGGACGGGGCGGGGGCGGCCGACGGCCAGGGCGCGTTCCAGGGCGAGGCCCGCGCGCAGGGCGCCGCCCGGTGTGTCGCCGTCGGCGGCCGCCTGGTCGACGAGGGTGAGCAGTGGGTCGCGGCGCGGGTCGCGGGGATGGAAGCGGTGGCCGAAGCCGGGGATGTGGCGTCGGGCGGCGCGGTACTCCGCGACCAGGTGGGTGGCGGCCTCGTCGGGGCCGGCGCCATCGGCCACTTCTTCTTCGAGGCGGGCGAGGACTTCCATGCACTGCTGGCCGGCCCCGCCGTGGACGTCGCCGAGCAGGTTCACGCCGGTGGCGACCGCGTTGTTGAGGCCGGTGCCGCAGGTCGCGGCCATCCGGGCGGCGGCGATGGAGGGGGCCTGGGGGCCGTGGTCCACGGCGGCGACGAGCGCGGCCTCCAGCAGCCGGCCCTGGGCGGCGGTGGGCAGGTCGCCCCGGAGCATCAGCCAGATCTGCTCGGCGAAGCTGACCTGGCCGATGAGCTGTTGGACGGGGTAGCCGCGCAGCAGGATCTCGCCGGGGCGGATGCGGCTGACGGCGGTGGACCACCAGCCGGTGACGTCGTCGAGCGACGGTGACGCGGCAGGGGCGGGGGCGGGTTCGGTAGTGGCGGTGCGGATGGTCATATGCTGCCCTGTTCCTTCAGTACGGTGATCTCGTCGTCGCTGTAGCCGAGTTCGGCCAGGACGGTGTGGGTGTGCTCGCCCAGGAGCGGGGGCGGTGCTGGGGTGTCGACGGCCCGGCCGTCGACCCGGAAGGGGCTGGCGAGCACGCGCAGGGGGCGGTCGCGGCCGTCGGGGAAGGGCAGGGCGCGGACGAAGTCGCGCGCGGCCAGTTGCTCCAGGCCGAGGGCGTCGGGGACGGACAGCACGCGGGCGGCGGGGACGCCGGCGTCGGAGAGGATCTCCTCCCACTCCTTGGCGGTGCGCGGCGCGAGGGCCTTCTCCAGTTCGTCGCGCAGTTGCTCGCGGTGGTCCTTGCGGCCGGCGGGGTGGGCGAAGCGCGGGTCGGTCAGGAGGTCTTCGCGGCCGGTCAGGCGGCACAGGGTGGCGAACTGCTGCTGTCGGTTGGCGGCGATGTTGAGGTGGCCGTCGGCCGTGCGGAAGGTTCCGGAGGGCGCGGCGGTGAAGTTCTCGTTGCCCATCGGCCGGGGCGGTCGGCCGGTGATCAGGTAGTTGGAGGTCACCCAGCCCATCGCGGTGAGCGCGGCCTCGAGCATGGAGACGTCGAGGAAGGCGCCGCGCCCGGTGCGCTCGCGGCGGACGAGCGCGGCGGCGACGGCGTAGGCGGCCGCCATGCCGCCCAGGGTGTCGGCCACGGGGAAGCCCGCGCGCAGCGGGTCGCCTCCCGGGGTGCCGGTGACGCTCATCATGCCGGACAGGCCCTGCACGATCTGGTCGTAGGCGGGGCGGGTGCGCATGGGTCCGGTCTGGCCGAAGCCGGAGACGGCGCAGTACACCAGGCGGGGGTTCTCCTGCTTCAGGACGTCCCAGCCCAGCCCCAGTCGGTCCATGACGCCGGGCCGGAAGTTCTCGATGAGCACGTCCGCGTCGTGTGCCGCGCGCAGCAGTGCCGCGCGGCCGCGCTCGTCCTTGAGGTTGAGGGTGAGCGAGCGCTTGCCCGCGTTCTGGGCGAGGAACGAGGCGCCGAGGAGGTCGTCGCCGAGCGCCCGGTCCGCGCCCAGCTGCCGGGCCAGGTCTCCGCTGCCGGGCATCTCGACCTTGATGACGTCGGCGCCGTGCAGGGCGAGTTGATAGCCGGCGAGCGGGCCGGCCAGGACGTTGGTCAGGTCCAGCACCCGTATGCCGTCGAGGAGGGCCGGCGTGTCCGCCGCGCCCTGGGGCGGGGCAGGGTCGGACTCCGGGGTCTGCGGGGCTGCTTGGGTCTCGGTCAAGGGCGCGAACCTCCGATGCGGTGCGGATGGCGGGGTGGCGTGGGGGTGGCCCGGTGCGGCCGCGCACAGCCGGTGGGCGCGACCCCTTGCCACGGGGAGTGCCTGTCCATAACATCACCGAACCACACAGCGGCACAAGCGTGCCATCTGGCAGTACTGCGCGAGAATGAAGGAGTCCCCCGATGACCGAGGCCGCATCCGCGCGCCCAGCCCCTCCGCCACAGCGGGCGTTCGACCCGAAAATCGCCCTGACCGCGGTCTTCGGCACCACCATCGAGTGGTACGACTTCGCGCTCTACGGCACGGCCGCCGCGCTGGTCTTCAACAAGGTCTACTTCCCCGACAGCGACCCGCTGGTCGGCTCGATCCTCGCGTACGGGACCTTCGCCATCGGCTTCCTCGCCCGCCCGCTCGGCGGCGCCTACTTCGGTGAACGGGGCGACACCCGCGGCCGCAAGGGCGTGATGGTCGCGACCCTGCTGCTGATGGGGCTGGCCACCACCGCCATCGGCCTGCTGCCCACCTACGGGCAGATCGGCGTGGCGGCCCCGGTCCTGCTCACCCTGCTCCGCTTCGTCCAGGGCTTCGCCGCCGGTGGCGAGAAGACCGGCGCGCTCATCATCCTCTTCGAGAACGCGCCTCCGAAATGGCGCGGTCTGGCCACCTGTCTGCCCGCCATCGGCACGGGCACCGGCACCCTGCTGTCCACCGGCGTCTTCGCCCTGTGTACCAGCCTGCTGTCCGAGGGCGAACTCCTGTCCTGGGGCTGGCGGATACCGTTCCTGATCAGCGCCGCGCTGACCTTCTTCGGCCTGTGGGTACGCCGCTCCCTGCCGGAGACCGCAGAGTTCCGGCAGACCACCGGGGACGCCACCGCCTCACCGGCCCCGCCCGTCCGGCTCCCGCTCCGCCGCCGCCTCGCCACCAGCCGCTTCGTCACCGCCTGGCGCCGCTACCCGAAGGAGATGCTCATCGTCATCGGCGCCGGAGCCGCCGAGAACGCCGGCTACTACATCTTCGGGACCTTCGCCGTCACCTACGCTGAGGACCGGGGCCTGGCCACCACGGCCCTGCTCAGCGGCATCTCGCTGGTGGCCGCCCTGAAGCTGGTGACCGTACCGGCGTTCGGCGCCCTCTCGGACCGGGTGGGGCGGCGGCCGGTGTCGATCGGCGGAGCGCTGGTCCTGCTGCTCGCCGCCTGGCCGTTCTTCGAGGTCGTCGACGGCGGCCGGCCCTGGGCGGTCTGGCTGTTCCTCTTCATCACCCTCGGCATCGGCCAGTCCGCCATCCTCGGCTCCCAGCCCGCCTTCTTCGCCGAACTCTTCGACACCAGCGTGCGCTTCAGCGCCATCGGGGTCGCCAACAACATCGGCACCGTCCTCACCGGCGGTCTCGCCCCCATGCTCGCCTCCGCGCTGCTCCTGTGGTTCGACCACTCGGTCACCGGTGTCGTCGTGTTCATCGCCCTGATGAGCGCCGTCACCGTGGTGACGGTGGCCCTGGCGAGGGAGACCCGGCACACCGAGAGCGCCCCCGTGGAGCGGACCCCGCAGCCCGCCCGGTGAGGCGGTCTACGGGGTCCGGCGAGGCCGCGGCCCTCAGCGCCTGAGGTCCGCGCCGACCGCGGCGGCCACCACGCGGACCCGTTCGGCGCGGGTGAACAGCCCCTCGGCCAGCCAGGTGCCGGCCAGGGCGCGCACCGCCCCCACGAAACGGCCGGAGGACACGAAGGGCGCCTGCTCCCAGAGCACGTCCAGGAAGGTCAGGCCGTCGCCGCGCGCCCGGTTCCGCACACCGGAGTCGGCGGCGCCGAACACGACGACGGGTTCGACCCGCTTGAAGTAGGCGTGGTAGCGGGCGTCGTCCGCGATGTGGAACGGGGCGAGGGTCAGGCCGTGCGTGGAGTTCGACCAGGGCCGTCTCGATCTCGGGGTGGCCGCGGACGCCCTCGATGTCGCCGCGGCCGAAGGTGGCGCACACATGGTCGGCGGCCCGCCGGGCGATCTTCGTCAGTTCGCCCTCGCCCCGGGTCCGGCTCTCCGCCTGACATCGGCCGCCCACGGCGGCCGATGTCAGGGCGACCGACGGCAGGCCATGGCCAGGGAGTACAGGCCGAACATCATCAGGCCGGTGGCGACGACCACGAGCAGCCAGGGGCCCGCCGGTGTGCCGCGGAACGTGCGCAGGGTGTCGTCCAGCCCTTTCGCCCGGTCCGGGTCGTAGGCCAGGGCGGCCTGCACGGCGAAGCCCCCCGCGGCGGCGAACACCACCCCACGGCTGACGCCTCCGGCGACGCCGAGCGTCTCGACCGTCCGGCGGGCCTTGGGCGGCAAACCCCCGAGCCCCCGCTTCCGGCGGTCCTTGAACAGCGAGGCGCGCACCGCGATCCAGCCACCCGCCGCGATCAGGGCGCAGCCGCCCGCCGCCACCAGCCACGGGCCCAGCGGCAGCTGCAGGACCCGGGCGGTGATGTCCTTGGACTGGTGGTCGCTGGACCCGCCTCCGCCCGCTCCTCCCCGCCCGCCCACGGCGAAGGAGAGGACGGAGTAGGCGGCGACGGCGTAGAACACGCAGTGCGCGGCCGCCGCCAGGCGCTTGGTCTTCTTGGTACCGGGGTCACGCAGTGTGGCCCTGGCGAGTTGCCACACCGCCATCCCCACCAGGCCGAGCCCCAGGATCCACAGCATCACCTCGCCGAACGGCCGCTCGGCGATCTCCGCCACCGCTCCGCCGCGGTCCGCCTGGCGCGAAGTGCCGCCGAAGGCGACCCGTACCGCGAGCAGGCCCACCAGCAGGTAGATGACGCCTCGGGCGCCCATGCCCCAGCGCCCCGCCGTCTCGACCGCCTCGCTGCGCGCCGCCGCGCGCCCGGCCGACCTCGCTCTCGTCGCTACGCTCACGGAGACCTCCCGGCTCGATGGACGTCACCCGTCTGCCCCGGTACGGCCCGGGAAAACGCCCCGGCCCCGGGCCCCGCCGCGCGCCGCCTGCCGCGGGGCCGGTGTGAGCGCGGTGTGTCAGGGCAGACGGGATGTGATCTTGATGCCGAGAGGTGAGGGGGCGCCGCCCATGGCCGACTCCGGGCGTCGACCGCGTGCCGGTCGCCAGCATGTGTTCAGTCTGCGGCAGCTGTCCCTCTGCTTCGGGCTGGTCGCGATCGTGCTCTGCGGCGCGGGCCTCCTGGTGAAGGTCGCCGCGAGGGAGGCCGCGGACCGTCCCGTCGCCGCCCTGGTGGCGGGGGTGGCGCTGGGTCTGCCGGCGCTCGCCGCGGTCAGGGCGGTGCGCCGCCGCCGTGGCCGTGCCGCCTGGCGCACCGCCGAGGTACTTCCGGCGCGGGGCGACGCGGCTGCCCCGGAGCCCGCCCCCGTGGTTCCGTCGCTCGTCGAGGAGCCCGCCGGGGAGGCCCCGTACGGGACCGGGGCCGGGATCAGGACCGAGCCCGAGACGGAGGCCGAGGTCGCGATCGAGGACGACGTCGCGTACGAGGCGATGACCCCGGAGGAGTTCGAACTGGCGGTCGCGGAGCTGTGCGCACGTGACGGCTGCGAGGATGTCCGCGTGGTCGGCGGCGCGGGTGACCTGGGCGCCGATGTGCTCGCCACCGCGCCCGACGGCCGGCGCCTGGTCATCCAGTGCAAGCGCTACACCGCTCCCCACAAGGTCGGCTCCCAGGACGTGCAGCGCTTCGGCGGGACCTGCTTCGCCGTGCACGAGGCCCATATCGCCGTGGTGATCACCACGAGCGAGTTCACCGAGCCGGCCGTCGACTACGCCGCCGCGTGCGGGATCCGGTGCTTCGACGGGCGGGAACTCACCGAGTGGGCCCGGCACACCGGCCCGGCGCCGTGGATCGGCTGACTTTACGTCAGTTCTCCTCGTCCGCGGCGGTCTCGTCCAGTGCGGCGATCTCGGAGAGCGCCACCGGTGCGGCGAGTGGTCGGCGGGCGAGCGCGAGGAGGTCGCCCGCCTGGGGTGACCGTCCGGTGAGGGCCGCCGCCACCTGGGCGGTGGCGAAGCCGCACACCCGGCCCTGGCACATCCCCATGCCGGGGCGGGCCAGCATCTTCAGCGTCCGCGGGTCCCGCGCGCCCAGGTCGCGGGCCGCGTGGCACAGGTCGTGGTACGTCACCTCCTCGCAGCGGCAGACGATCGTGGACGCCTCCAGCCAGTCGGTCCAGCCCGGCGGGACCGGGCAGGCGGCGTGCAGGGCGGTGGCGAAGCGCCGCCCCCTGCGGACCGCCCGCTGGAGCCGGCGCACCCGGCCCTCGTCGACGGCCCGCCCCAGGTCGGCGGCCGCGGCGAGCCCGCTCAGCCGGCCCTCGCGGACGGCGAGCGCCGCGCCGCCGACCCCGGTGGCCTCCCCCGCCAGATAGACGCCGGGGACACCGGCCCACTGCCGGTGGTCGACCACGGCGACCAGCGAGCCGTCGGTGTCCAGCCGGGTGCGCGCGCCGACCATCAGCGGCAGTTCGAGCGAGGGGGTGAACCCCCAGCCCAGGGCGACCAGATCGGCGTCCACCTCGATCCGCACCCCGCCGCGCGGCCGTCCGTCACGGCCCAGCGGCGCGATGCGGACGGACCGCACCCGGTCCTCGCCCCGGATCTCGGTGACCGCCGTCCGGGTGCGGTAGGGGATGGCGTGGCGGGCCAGCAGCGCGGCGTACCCGGCCCCCTCGACCGCCTTGGCGGGCTCCCGCAGGGCGCCGCCGGGGTCGCGCAGCCAGCCGCGGAGCGGATTGGCCTCGCACACCATGACGATCTCGGCGCCCGCCGCGGCGAGCCCGGTGGCCACCGGCAGCAGGAAGGGGCCGGTCCCCGCCACCACGGCCCGCCGCCCGGCGAGGGTGCCGCTTCCCTTGAGCAGGGCCTGCACCCCGCCGGCCGCCATGACGCCGGGCAGGTCCCAGCCGGGCACCGGCAGTTGCCGGTCGTACGCCCCTGGGCAGAGGATCAGCGAGCGCGCGGTCAGCGCGCGGGTGCCGGGCTCGGCGGTGTCGTGCGCGGGGCGCAGATGGAGGGTGAACCGGTCGGCGTCGCGTTGGACGAGCCACACCTGGTGGCCGAAGAGCGTACGGGTCCTGGTGCGGGTGAGGCCCGCCCGCAGGGCGGCGAAGGTGCGGCGGCCGTGCCCGCCAGGGGGGCCGTCGTCGTGCGGGCCGTGCCGCCAGTACTGGCCGCCGGGCCGCTCGCCGGCGTCCACGAGGACCACGGTCAGTCCGGCCTCCGCCGCCTCGGCCGCGGCGGCCAGGCCGGCCGGGCCGGCGCCGACCACGGCCACGTCGGCCACCGGGTCACCGGCCGCGCACATCGGCTGCCCTCCCCGGGAGGCCGGTCTCCAGCCGCATGCCGTCGGCGGCGGGCACGAGGCAGGCCCGCTGGTCGGGGCGGCCGTCCACGGTGATCAGGCAGTCGTAGCAGACGCCGATGCCGCAGAAAAGCCCGCGGGGCCGGCCCGCCGCACGGGTGGCGCGCCAGGCGACCACCCCCGCGGCGACCAGGGCCGCCCCCACGGTCTGGCCCGGCCGGGCGTGGATGGTCCGTCCGTCGAGGGACAGGCGGCACGGGTGGCCGCCGTCCGGCCACCGGGTACCGGAGGGGGTCTCAGGGGGCATCGCGCGTCACCTCGTCGTCGGAGAGGGCTCGTTCCCCTCGGCCGAGGGATCGGCCGGGGGATCGGTCGGTGGGTCGGTCGGTGGGTCGGTCGGTGGCGAGAAGCGTTCGGGGGCGAAGGGGGCCAGGTCCAGGTCGGTCGGGCGGCCCGTCAGCGCCTGGGCGAGCAGCTTGCCGGTGCCGACCGACAGGCCCACCCCGGCGCCTTCGTGGCCGCAGGCGTGCCAGAGTCCGGGGGCCCGCGGATCGGGTCCGATCACCGGCAGGTGGTCGGGGCAGTACGGCCGGAAGCCCAGATAGCCGCGGATGGCCTGGACGGAGGCCAGGAACGGGAAGAGGGCGATCGCGTTACGGGCCAGGGCCGCGAGGACGGTGGGCGGGACCTCGCGGTCGAAGCCGACCCGCTCCCGGGACGAGCCGATCAGGACGGTGCCCGCGCGGGTGCCCTCGACGACCGGGGAGGTCTGGAGTGCCGCGTCGGAGCTGGCCACGTCGCTCACGTACTCCGCCGCGTAGACCTTGTGCCGGATCACGGGCGGCAGGGGTTGGGTGACCAGGACGCACCCTCTCCTGGGCAGCACCGGGACCCGCACCCCGGCCAGCTCGGCGACCGCGCCGGCCCAGGTGCCCGCCGCGTTGAGCACGGCGGGCGCCGAGAGCCGGCCGCGGCCGGTGCGCACTCCGGTGATCCGCTCACCGGCCCGCAGGAAGCCGGTGACCTCGGTGTCCGTCAGCACCCGGGCGCCCGCCAGCCGGGCCATCCGGAGCAGATGCGCGACCACCAGCATGGGCTGGACCTGGGCGTCCTGGGGGTAGTAGGCGCCGCCGGCCAGGTCGGGCGACAGCCGCGGCTCGTAGTCGCGCAGCTCGTCCCGCGCCACGTCGACGGCCTCGATCCCGCGGGCACGCTGCTCCCTGAGCAGCACGGCGAGCGGGCCCGCGCCGTTCGGGGAGGCGGCCACCACCAGGCCGCCCTTGGACTCGAACTCCCACAGCCCGGCGTGTTCGGCCAGGTCCTCGCGCCAGACCCGCTGGGAGTACAGGGCCAGGTCGAGTTCGGGCCCGGGCTCCTTGTCGGACACCAGCAGATTGCCCTCACCGGCGCTGGAGGTGCCGCCGGCGAGCGGGCCGCGGTCGACCACGGTGACGCGGAGGCCGGAGCGGGCCGCGAAGTACGCGGCGGCGGCGCCGACCACCCCGGCTCCGATCACCACCAGGTCAGCGGTGTCGCCGGGCGCGGCCGGACCGCCGCCCGCGGGGCGGCCGGTCACGAGCCGCCCGCCCAGATGCCCCTGACATGCCCGATGTGGCGGTGCATGAACAGCTCGGCCGCCTCGGCGTTCCTGGCCTCGACGAAGTCGAGGAGCTGGTGGTGCTCCGCCGCGGAGTCCACCAGAGTGCCGTTCTTCACCAGCGGCGCCAGCCCCAGCAGCCGGGTCTGGGCCCGGAGGTTCGACACCACCTCCAGCAGGCGCCGGTTGCCGCTGTGCGCCAGCAGGGCGAGGTGGAAGACCCGGTCGGCCTCGACATAGCCGATCAGGTCGCCCTGTTCGGCGGCCACCACGATGCGCTGGGCCAGCTTGCGCAGGGCGGGGAAGTCCTCGGCGGGGACCAGCGGCACCACGGCCCGCACCGAGGGCGGTTCCACCAGCAGCCGTACGGCCGTCACCTCGTCCAGGTCCTTCTCGGACACCTCGGTGATGAGGAAGCCCTTGTTGGGCTGCGCCACCACCAGCCCTTCCCTGACCAGGTCGATCATCGCCTCGCGCACCGGGGTCGAGGACACCCCGAACTTGGCGGCCAGCGTCGGCGCGGAGTACACCGTGCCGGGCGTCAGCTCTCCTGAGATGATCGCGGCGCGCAACGCGTTTCCGACCCGGTCGCGGAGGATTTCCCGCTTCCCCACGGTGCGCAGATGCGTGGTCGGGTCCTCCGTGAGCGGCCGTTCGGGGTCCAACTGGTTCGCCTCTTTCTAGAGCAGGAATCCGGCCGGAAACGGGTCGTCCGGATCCAGGGTGAACTGAGAGGTGCCGGTGACCCACGCCCGCCCGGTGATGGTGGGCACCACCGCGGGTCGGCCGGCCACCTCAGTCTCCTCGATCAGCCGGCCGATGAAGCGCGTACCGATGAAGGACTCGTTCACGAACCGCGCCCCGAGGGCCAGTTCGCCGCGGGAGTGGAGCTGGGCCATGCGGGCGCTGGTGCCGGTGCCGCACGGCGAGCGGTCGAACCAGCCGGGGTGGATGGCCATGGCGTGCCGGGAGTGGGCCGGGGTCGAGCCGGGTGCCTTGAGGTAGACGTGGTGACAGCCGCGGATGTCGGGGCGTTCGGGGTGGACCGGCTCGTCGTGCTCGTTGATCGCGGCCATGATCGCCATGCCGGCCCTCAGCAGTTCGCCGCCGGCCTTCCGGTCGAACGGCAGGCCCAGCTCGGCCAGCTCGACGATGGCGTAGAAGTTGCCGCCGAAGGCCAGGTCGTAACGGACCTGGCCGAGGCCGGGCACCTCCACCGTGCGGTCCAGGGCGTGGGCGAAGGAGGTGACGTTCCGCAGGGTCACCGACCGGGCGGCGCCGTCGCGGACCGCCACCTCGGCCGTCACCGGCCCGGCCGGGGTGTCCAGGCGGATGACGGTGACCGGTTCGCGCACCTCGACCATGCCGGTCTCGACGAGCACGGTGGCGACCCCCATGGTGCCGTGGCCGCACATCGGCAGCAGGCCGGACACCTCGATGAACAGCACCCCCCAGTCGGCCTCGGGGGTGGTGGGCGGTTGCAGGATGGCGCCGCTCATCGCCGCGTGGCCGCGCGGCTCGTACATCAGCAGGGTGCGCAGGTCGTCGCGGTGGGTCTGGAACCACGTGCGGCGCTCGGCCATGGTGGAGCCGGGGATGACGCCCACTCCGCCGACCACGACCCGGGTGGGCATGCCCTCGGTGTGCGATTCGACGGTGTGGAAGACGTGGCGCGATCTCACCGGTATCCCTTGGCGACGGCGGCCTCGGTGTGCCGGACGACCCGCTCGGCGCTCTCGGGCGGGAGGGGGGTGCGCGGCGGACGGCAGGGGCCGCCGCGCAGTCCGACGACGTCCATGGAGAGCTTGATCGCCTGGACGAACTCGGTCCGGGAGTCCCAGCGCAGCAGCGGGTGGAGATCGCGGTAGAGCGGCAGCGCCTTGGCGAGGTCGGCCGTGTCGCCGGAGGTGGCCAGCCGGTAGAGCTCGACACAGCTCTCCGGGAGGGCGTTCGGGTAGCCGGAGATCCAGCCGACCGCCCCGGCCAGGCCCAGTTCGAGCAGCACGTCGTCGGCGCCGACGATCAGGTCGAGGCCCGGGGCGAGTTCGGCCAACCGGTAGGCGCGGCGCACGTCCCCGCTGAACTCCTTGACCGCCACGATCAGGCCCTCGCCGTGCAGTTCGGCCAGCAGCTCGGGGGTGAGGTCGACCCGGGTGTCGTACGGGTTGTTGTAGGCCACCACCGGCAGGCCGACCCCGGCCGCCGCGCGGTAGTGGCCCACCACGGCCTCGCGGTCGGCGCGGTAGGTGTTGGGCGGCAGCAGCAGCACCGAGTCGGCGCCCGCCTCGGCCGCCTGCTCGATCCACCGGCGGCTCTCCAGCGCGCCGTACGCGGACACCCCGGGCATGACGGTGTGGCCCTCGGGGGACGCCTCGACGGCGGTGCGCACCATGCGGGCCCGCTCCTCGTCGGTCAGGGTCTGGTACTCGCCGAGGGAACCGTTGGGGCAGACGCCGTCGCAGCCGTGCTCGGTGAGGAAGCGGACATGCTCCGCGTAGGCGTCGTAGTCGACGGAAAGGTCGTCGCGCAGCGGCAGCGGTGTCGCGACGTGAACACCTCGCCAGGGCTTGGCGGGGTCTGCGGTCATGGATCCTCCTTGGAAGACAGTGCAATGTTACATACGACTCTGACGGCAGCGGGGCCGCCGGGGGCAGCGGCGGTCGGCGGGGCTGCGGGGCGGGGCCCCGGCCGACGGCGGTCAGCGGGCCATCCAGCGCTCCAGGCCCGCCGCGTCGAGCGGCAGTTCCGCGGACAGCACCTCCATGCCGTCCTCGGTGACCAGCACGTCGTCCTCGATGCGCACACCGATCCCGCGCAGCTCCGGGGGGAGGGTGCGGTCGTGCTCGTGGAAGTACAGCCCGGGCTCGACGGTGAGCACCATGCCGGGCGTCATGCGCGCCCCCTGGTAGGCCGCGTAGTCGGCCCGCGCGCAGTCGTGTACGTCGAGTCCCAGGTGGTGGCCGATGCCGCAGACCAGGTAGCGCCGGTGGTGCTGCCCCTGCGGGGACAGCGCCTCGTCGACGGAGACCGGTAGCAGCCCCCAGTCGGCGAGGCCCCGCGCCACGACCTCCATGGCGGCGGTGTGGAAGTCGGCGAAGTCGCGGCCCGGACGGACGGCGGCCAGGCCCGCCCGGTGCGCCCGCTCCACCAGGTCGTGCACGGCGCGCTGGGCCGGGCTGAACCGGCCCGAGGCCGGGAAGGTGCGCGTCACGTCGGCGGTGTAGTAGCTGTTGGTCTCGACGCCGAGGTCCAGCAGGACCGGCTTGTCCTCCGCCACCGCGCCGTCGCACCGCACCCAGTGCAAGGTGGCCGCGTGCCCGCCGCTGCCCACGATGGAGGCGTAGCCGGGGCCGTTGCCGTGGGTGCGGGCGTAGCGGTCGAAGGTGCCCTGGAGCCAGCGCTCACCGCCACCGGCGACGGCCGCCGGGAACTCGCGCACCACGGCGGCGAATCCCTCGACCGTGCGGTCCACGGCCTGCCGGAGCTGGTCGATCTCCCAGGCGTCCTTGATCATGCGCAGTTCGGACAGGGTGCGGCCCAACCCGTCGGACGGGCCCAGGCCGTGGCGGTGTGCTGTGTCGGGGTCGAGCGGGCCGGTCAGCAGGGGTTTCGCGAGTCCGGCGAGCGCGGTGTCGAGCTCCCCGAGCGGGCGGACCTCGAGGCCCAGGGCGTCGCGCCAGTCGTCGAGCCCGGGCGCGCCGCCGACCCACAGTTCTCCGTACGCGGCGTCGGCGAAGAAGCGGGGGTCGCCGGGGCGGGCGGGTTCGGGCAGGTGGAGGGTGGCCTCGTGGCCCCCGGGGACGGGCCGCATCACCAGCACTCCGTGTTCCTCCCCGCATCCGGTGAGCCAGGAGAAGTCGCTGTCGGGCCGGAAGTCGTAGCGGGTGTCGTTGGAGCGCACCGGAGCCTCGCCGGCGGCGACCACGACGGGCTGTCCCGGGTGGGCGGCGCTGAGCCGCGCCCGGTGGTGGGCGGCGGCGTCCGCGGCTCCCGGGACGGTCCGCGCGGCGCGGTCGGGGAGGTCCCAGCCCTCCGCCATGAACGCCGCGAAGGAGGCCAGTTCGGCCAGCCGGGGCATGCGCGGGTCCTGCCCCGCGGACCGCGGCACGGAGCGCGGCGTGGGCTGCGGGGCGGACTGCGGCGCGGGGGCGGGGCCGCCCGTGGCGGGGGTGGCGGGGGTCTCGGGGGTGGTCCGGGGGTGGGTTGACGGGTCGTCGGTCATCGCAGCTCCTCGTACGAGGGGGTGGTGGACGCGTTGCCGGGGCCGGCGCCCTCGCGGCGGCGGCGGTCCCATTCCGGGTCGATGCGGGGAATCGCGGCCAGCAGGGCGCCGGTGTACGGGTCGCGGGGGCGCTCGAAGATCTCCGCGCTGGGGCCGGACTCCACGATGACGCCCTGCTTCATGACCGCGACGCGGTGCGAGATCCGGCGCACCACGGCGAGGTCGTGCGCGATGAAGAGGTAGGAGAATCCGCTCTCCCGCTGCAGACGCACCAGCAGGTCCATCACCTGGGCCTGCACCGACACGTCCAGCGCGGAGATCGCCTCGTCGCAGATCACCAGCTTCGGGCCGACCGCGAGGGCCCGGGCGATGCCGATCCGCTGTGCCTGTCCGCCGGAGAACTGGGCCGGGTAGCGGTGCATGTGGTCCGGGTCGAGGCCGACGCGTTCCATCAGCTCGCCGGCGAAGGCCCGGCGTCCTCCGGGGACGGGGAGCCCCTGGTAGACCAGCGGGGCGGTGAGGATGCGGGCCACGGTGTGGCGGGGATTGAGCGAGGAGAAGGGGTCCTGGAAGACGACCTGGACCTCGTTGCGGAAGCGGGCCAGGTCCGGTCCGCGCGCGTGGGTGACATCGCGGCCGGCGAATTCCAGGGTGCCGTCGGTGGGCTTCATCAGTTTGGCCACCAGCCGGGCGGTCGTGGACTTCCCGCTGCCGGACTCGCCCACCAGCGCCAGCGTCTCATGGGGGAACACCTCGAAGTCCACCGAGTCCACGGCGGTGAACACCGACTTGCGCCCCAGCGCGCCGCCGGCGCGGGTGGTGAAGCGCTTGGTGAGGTGGCGGGCGCGCAGCAGGGGCCCGGGGTGGGCCGGGCCGCCGGGGCCGCCGTGGCTGTCTCGGCCGCCGGTCACCGGGCGTCCTCCTGGGCTGGGGCGGGCCGGGCCGGGGCGGGGGCCGTGCGGCCGCCGGGGCCGTACGGGAGGCCGGGCGCGGCCGGTTCGTCGTCGATGCGCGGGATGCTCTCCAGCAGCAGCCGGGTGTAGGGGTGGCGCGGCGCGGAGAAGACCCGCTCCGTGTCGGCGTACTCGAGCTGCCGGCCGTCGCGCATCACCAGCACCCGCTGGGCGATCGAGGCGATCACCGCCAGGTCATGGGTGATGAAGAGCATGCCGGTGCCGGTCTGCCGCTTCAGTTCGGCCAGCAGGTCGAGGATCTGGGACTGCACCGTGACGTCCAGCGCGGTGGTGGGCTCGTCCGCGATGAGCAGGGCGGGTTCGCAGATCAGCGCCGTCGCGATCATGATGCGCTGACGCTGCCCGCCGGAGAACTGGTGGGGGTAGCGGTCGACCCGTTCGGCCGGGTCCGGGATGCCGACCCGGCCGAGGGCCTCGATGGCCATCCGGCGCGCGGCGCGGCGCGAGCCGCCGCGGTGGCACCGGTAGACCTCGGCGATCTGCAGGCCCACGGTGTAGTAGGGGTTGAGCGAGGACAAGGGGTCCTGGAAGACCATGGACATCACGTTTCCGCGCAGTCGGCGCAGCTCCGCGTCGGGGCGGCCGAGCAGTTCGGTGCCCTGGAACCGGATGCTGCCGCTGGTCCGCGCGGTGCGCGGGAGCAGGCCCATGACGGCGAGCGCGGTCATGGACTTGCCGGAGCCGGACTCGCCGACGATTCCGAGGGTCTCGCCCTGCCGCAGGGCGAAGGTGTTGTCCCGGACGACGTCCACCGGTCCGCGGGTGGTCGGGAAGGTGACGGTCAGGCCCTCCACCGCCAGCAGCTGCGCGGAGTCGTCGGAACCGGCCCGGTGGGGTGGGGAATCGGTCATGACGTGGTGATCCTTACGCGAGGGTCCAGCGCGGTGTAGAGCAGGTCGACCACGACGTTGCCGACCACGACGAAGAACGCCGCCAGCAGGGTGACCGCCATGATCACCGGCTGGTCGTTCTTGGCGATCGCGTCCGAGGCCATCTTGCCCACACCGTTGAGGCCGAAGACCGTTTCGGTGATGAGGGCGCCGCCGAGGAGACCGGCGAAGTCCATGCCGAAGATGGTGACGATCGGGGTGAGCGCCGGCCTCAGCGCGTGCCGGCGGAGTATCAGGACCGGTCCGAGCCCCTTGGCGCGGGCCGTGCGCATGAAGTTCTCGGCGAGAGTGTCGATGACGTTGGCCCGGGTCAAGCGGGCGTAGAGGCAGGCGTATCCGACAGCGAGCACGGTCCATGGCATCAGGTACGACTGGAACCACACCGCCGGGTCCTCCGCGAACGGTACCGCCGCGGGAAACGGCAGCACCCGCAACTTGACCACCAGCAGGTACTGAAGGGCCAGGGCGAGCACGTACGGGGGGATGCTGGAGCCGCCGAGCGCCAGGGCCATGGTGGCGCGGTCCCACCAGGTGCCCTCCTTGACGCCGCTGAGCAGCCCGAACACGATCCCGAAGAGCAGCCAGAGCACGGCCGCGCCGACGGCGACGGTGACGCTCACCGGGAGCCGCTGCTGGACCATCTCCCACACCGACTGGCCGCTCTGGAAGCTGTAGCCGAGGCAGGGGGCGGGGCAGTGGACGAGGTTGGCGCCGGCCCCGTAGTCGCGGCCGGCCACGATGCCGCGCAGGAAGTCCCCGAGCTGCTGGAAGAAGGGGCGGTCGAGCCCGAGGGAGGTGCGGATCGTCTCGATGCGCTCCTGCGTACAGGTCTTGCCGCAGATCATCACCGCCGGGTCGGGCGAGAGCTGGAAGAAGATGACGTAGGTGAACACGCAGACGGCCAGCAGGATGACCAGCACCCAGGCGAGCCGGCCGGCGACGTAGCGGAGCATCAGGAGGCCTCCCCCGCGTCCAGGGCGTGCCGGAGCCGGTCCCCCACCACGGTCAGGGCGAGCACGGTGACGAAGAGGAAGGTGCCGGGGATGACGAAGTACATCGGGTCCACCTGGTACCAGCTGACCGAACTGGCGATCATCTGTCCCCAGGACGCGGTCGGCGGCGTGACCCCGACGCCGAGGAAGGAGAGTCCGGCCTCGGTGCCGATGTATCCGGGCACCGCGAGCGTGGTCATGACGATGATGGTGCTGCGCAGATTGGGCAGGATCTCGGAGAAGATCAGCGCCCGGCTGCCGGCCCCGGAGGCCCGGGCCGCCTCGACGAACTCCCGTCCGGTCAGGGTGAGCGTCTGGCCGCGCACCACACGCGCCAGGTACGGCCAGCCGAAGGCGCTGAGCACGATCACCAGCAGGAGCGGCCGGTTGCCGGCCGGCAGCGCGGACAGCACGGCGATCATGAAGATCAGGGCCGGGAAGGCCATCAGGAAGTCCATCAGCCGGGAGATGGCCTGGTCCACCCACCGGCCGTAGAACCCGGCCAGCAGGCCGAGCACCACGCCGATGACGGTGGTCAGGGCGGTGGCGGAGACGGCGATCAGCAGCGAGATCCGGGCTCCGTAGGCGATCCGGGCCAGGATGTCGCGGCCGTTCTGCGGCTCGACTCCGAGCCAGTGGTCGCCGCTGATGCCGCCGAGGGATCCCTTGGGCAGTCCGCCCAGGTCGTTGTCGACGGCGGCGCTGTCGAAGGTGTCGGGGCCGTGTCCGGTGAGGGCGCTGATCAGCGGCGCGCAGAGGGCCATCAGGACGATCAGGGCGAGGAACGCGGTGCTGAGCTGGGCCCCGATGTCGTGCAGCAGCGCGCGCAGCACGCGTCGTCCGGTGCCCTGGGGCGGCGCGGCGCCGGGCGGCCCGGGGGGCAGCTCCTGCTGCGCCTCGTGAAGTGTGGTGGTCGCCATGCCGGGCTACTTCTTCGGGTCCGCGAGGCCGATGCCGACGAGATCGATCCCGCCGCTGTACGAGATCGAGGTGTGGGCGCCCGCGATGTTGGAGCCGGCCACGAGGACGGTCTTGGTGTAGTTGAGCGGCACGATGGGGGCGAGCTTCATGATCTGGGCGTCGAGTTTGCCGTAGGCCGCGTTCTGCGCCGTCTCGTCGCGCATCGCCGCGATCTCGTCGATGCGCTTCTGGATCTTCTTGTCGTCGAGCATGGAGAGCACCGAGTTGCCCTTGGCGGAGATGGTGCGCCCGTCGAACAGCGGCGGCAGGAAGGTGGTGCCGCCCGGCCAGTCGGGGCACCAGCCGGTGAGCGCCGCGTCGTGCTGCTGCGAGGGCGTGCCGATGACCTCGTAGAAGGTCGAGGTGTCAATGGTGTTGATCTTCACGCTGATGCCCACCCGCTTCAGTCCCTGCTGGACGGCCACCGCCACCGCCTGCTCGGTGGCGGCGGCGCGGGTGTCCACGGTGAGGGTGAAGCCCTTGGCGAAGCCCGCCCGCGCCAGCAGTCGGCGGGCGGCGGCCGGATCGCCGGTGCCGTCCTTGCTGGGGTACACATCCGTGGCGTCCCGGCCGGGAATCGACGGGGGCTCGATGGAAGTGGCCGCGGTCGCCAGGGAGGAGCCGCCGAGCGCGTCCACGGTGGTCTGCTTGTTGACGGCGTACTCGATCGCCTGGCGCACCCGGACGTCCCGGAGCGGGCCCTTGGTGGTGTTCAGGCTCATGTAGGTGGTGCAGCCGGTCACGCCGGCGAGGGTGCGCTGCTCGAGCTGCGGTGTGCGAAGCCGGGAGATGGTCGCGGGCTGCACGTTGGGGCCGATGGCGTTGACGTCCTTGCCCTGGCCGGATATCAGACGCTCGTCGATGGTGGCCGCGTCCAGGCCGAAGGTCCAGACGAAACCGTCGGGGCGGGCGGTGCGCACCGCGTCGGAGGAGCGCTTCCAGTGCTTGTTGCGGACCAGCTTCAGGGCGGAACCCCGCCGGTAGCTCGCCACCCGGTACGGCCCGGAGGCGATCGGCTCGCGGTCGAAGGCGGCCTTGGCGCCGGTGCCCTTGGGGAAGGGGGTGAAGTTCGGCTGTGCGGCCACGCTGGCGAACTGCGGGTAGGACTTCTTGAGGTGGAAGACGACGGTGCGGTCGTCGGGGGTCTCGATGGTGTCCAGGTCGCCCGAACGGTAGGGGCCCTGGTAGTCGGCGGGCGCGGCGATGACCTGCTTGGCGTAGGGAGAGCCGATGCCCGCGTCGGGGTCCCAGGCCCGCTCCACGCCGAACTTGACGTCGCGGCTGGTGATCGGGGCGCCGTTCTCGAAGAACAGCCCCTTCTTGAGGGTGAAGGTCCAGGTCTTGTTGTCGTCGGAGGGCCTGCCGGTGTCGGTGGCCAGATCCGCGACGATCTTCGTCCCGGAGCTGTGCGGGCCGGCCGCGGCCCGGGTGGTGAGGGTGCGGTAGATCAGGCGGTAGAAATTGTTGACCCCGCCGTCGAAACCGCGTGCCGGGTCGAGGTGCGAGAAATCGGGCTTCGCCAGGACCTGCACGATGCCACCGGTGGCGGGTTCCGCGCCGGGCGAGGCCTGGGCGGAGGCGGTCCCGCCTCCGCTGCATGCGGTGAGGGTCAGGGGGATGGCGGCGGACAGGGCGGCGCAGGACAGCACGGCTCTTCTCATGGGCACCTTCTCCGGAATCGAGGGGCGTACGGACAAGGGGGCGTACGGGTGGCGGGGTTGCGGCAGGGGGGTGCGGCAGGGGTGTGCGGGAAGAGAGGTGGCGTGCGGGGCGAGGGGTACGGGCGCGGGGCCGGTCAGAGGCCCCGGATCCACACCCGCATGGGGCCGGGCTCCCGGTTGCCCCACGCGAAGTACGGCACGAGGGTCAGTTCGGCGGTGCCGGTGGCGGGGACGGGCTCCCGCGGTCCGGCCGTGAGCGGGGGATACAGCTCGGGCGACGGGGGCGGCGCGACGTCCGCCGTCATCCGTATCAGCACCGCCCCCGCCGGCAGGCCGTCGGCCTCCTGGGCGGCGGCGGTCCGGGCGGCCGCGACCCGCTCCGGGCCGATCACCACATCGTCGACGCCGGCCGGGCAGTCCTGCTGCTCCAGGCAGTAGACCAGCGGCCCCCTGGCCACCGCCACCGCGCCGCGTGTCGCGTCCAGATGGGGATGGGAGACATGGCCGCGGACCGGCATGGGCAGGCTCAGCCGCAGTTCGTCGCCCCGGTGCCAGAGCCGCTCGACGGTGAGCCAGCCGTCCGCCGCGCCCGCGGCCACCGCCTCCCCGCCCACGCTCAGCCCGACCTGCCGCGCGTCGGCCCAGCCGGGCACCCGAAGCCTGATGCGGTACGGGCGGTCGGGCGCCCGGCGCACGGTGAGCCGTACCTCGCCGTCCCACGGATAGCCGGTCGCCATGTCCAGCGCGACCCGTGTCCCCTCCACCGCGGCCTGCGCGTACCCCGCGACCAACAGCTCCCCGTCGCGTTCGGCGACCAGGTAGTCGGCGAGCTGAGCCATCCAGCGCACCACGTTCGGAGGGCAGCAGGGGCAGCCGAACCAGGCCCGGCGCAGCGGTTCACCGCCTTCCTCGGCCCCGCTGCGCTGGTCGTGGTCGGGGCGGCGCTGCAGCGGGTTGTCGTAGAAGAAGGCGCGGCCGTCCGCCGACAGGCCCACCGCGAAGGCGTTGTAGAGGACGCGTTCCAGGACGTCGGGATAGCGGGCGTCGCCGGTGGCGAGGAACATCCGCCAGGCCCACTGCATGGTGCCGATGGCCGCGCAGGTCTCGCTGTAGGAGCGCTCGGAGGGCAGTTCGTACCGGTCTCCCACGGCCTCGTCGGAGTGCCGGCTGCCGAGCCCGCCCGTCACATACAGCTTGGTGGCCACCATGTCGTCCCACAGCCGGCGCAGCGCGTCCAGCAGGGCGCGGTCGCCGGTCTCCTGGGACACATCGGTGGCGCCGGCGGCCAGATACGCCATCCGCACCGCGTGACCGGTCACCGACGGGAGCTCGCGCAGCGGCAGATGGTCCTGGAAGTACGCGGAGCCGAGGCCGCGTGATGCCACGGTGCCCCGGCCGCGGCGGTCCACGAACAGCCGGGCCTGGGTCAGGTACTTCTCGTCGCCGGTCTCCCGGTACAATTCTACTAGTGCCATTTCGACTTCGGGGTGGCCGCAGACCGCTTCCTCGCCGTCAGGTCCGTAGCGCTGGACCACCAGGTCGGCGAAGCGGACGGCCACATCCAGCAGGCGTCGGTCCCCGAGCTGCCGGTGAGCGGCGACCGCGGCCTGGACGAGGTGCCCGAGGTTGTACATTTCATGGCCCCAGGCGAGGTCTTCCCAGGGGGCCTTGGCGCCCGCGGGGTCCTGGAAGAAGGAGTTGAGGTAGCCGTCGGGGGCCTGGACCCGCTCCAGCAGCCCCACCGTCTCCTCGTAGAACTCCCGCATCACCTGCCCACCGCCGTCGTCCGGCCGCGCCAGCTCGTAGGCCAGGCCCTCCAAGGTCTTGTAGAGGTCGGTGTCGAGGAACGGATAGCGCCCCCGATAGGGCGTGTCCGGTCCCTTCCCCGCGAGCTTCTCGGGCAGCAGACGGCGGAGGTTGTCCAGGTTGCCCGCCTTCTCCAGTTGTTCGAGGGTGTGCGGCACGGTGGCCTCACGGTTGCGCCGCTGCCAGTCGGCCGGCAGCCCGCCGGTCAGCCGTACCCGCGAACCACCCACGGGCATCACGCTCCGCGCCACCGGCGCCACCGCGCCGCCGCGCCCGGTCTCATCGCCCGAGGGCGGGTCCTGGATGTGCTGATGTGCCATGGGCCTCTCCAGTGCCGTGTAGCATTGCACTGACCATAGACAGAGTTCCGGGCGGTGCCAAGGTGTCGTGCGGAAGGGAAACTTCCGTGAATCAGGCCGCGACCGACCTCACCGGGCCGGTCGCGGCCTGAGTTCTCACTTGGGGATGCGCAGGGCGAGCAGGGCCACGTCGTCGTCGTTGTCGCTCGGGCGGGTGCGGGCGAGCAGTTCGTCGGTGAAGGATTCCAGCGGCCGGTGGGCCAGGGACGCGGCGTGCCGGCGCAGCCGGGCAAGGCCCTCGTCCAGGGAACGGCCGGGGGCCTCGATCAGGCCGTCCGTGTACAGCACAAGGGTGGACGCGGGCGGCAGGACATCCTCCGCGTCCGAGCGGCGCTGGGATGTCCCGGTGCCGAGGAGCACGCCGTGGCCGTCGTCGAGGTAGCGGGTCAGACCGTCGCGGGTGACCAGCAGCGGCGGGGGGTGGCCGGCGTTGGTCCAGGACAGTGCCCACCGACCGTCCTCGTCGGTGGCGATGCGGGCGAAGACCATGGTGGCCATGGGGACTTCGGTGATGTGCAGCACCGCCTGGTCGAGCCGCTCGACGACCCTGCTGGGCGGTTCCTCCTGGGCCCAGGCGTAGGCGCGGAGCATGTTGCGGATCTGTGCCATACCGGCGGCGGCGTCCAGGTCGTGTCCCACGACGTCCCCGATCGCCAGGGCCGTCACGTCGTTCTCCAGCGGGAAGACGTCGTACCAGTCGCCGCCCACCTGGGAGGCGTCGGGCGCGGAGAGGTACCTGGCGGTCATCTGCAGGCTTGGCACGCGCGGCAGTTGGGGCAGCAGGTGGGCTTGCATGGTCTCGGCGACCTTGCGCTGGCGCTGATAGAGGCGGGCGTTGCCCAGGGCGAGCGCGGCACGGCGGGCGATGTCCTCCAGCAGCGCCAGGTCGGCGGTGGTGAACTTCTCCGGCCTGTCGGAGCGGCCCAGGGTGAGCGCTCCCAGCACTTTCCAGGTGCTGCGGATGGGGACGATGGCGGCGGAGTGGATCCCAGTGGCGTCGAACAGCCGGCGCTGCTCGACCGCGATGCCGGAGTCCGGGGAGCGCTGGTAGGTGCCAGGACCCGCCAGAGTGGAGGCGGCGCCGCGCAGCGCCCTCGACAGCGGCATCGGAGAGTCCTCGGGCACCGGGGGCATGGGGCCCTCGAGGTCCTCGCAGGACACCAGGGCACCGTCCTCGGCGTGCACCACGGCGGTGCGCCGCACCTCGTCACGCTCGGTGATCAGGTCGACGACCACCCAGTCCGCCAGCCGGGGCACCACCAGCCCTACGAGCCGGCGCAGCGCCTCCTCGACGTTGAGGGTCGAAGTGAGCTGGGTGGTCGTCTCGGCGAGCAGCGCCAGCCGCTCGAGCTCCGACAGCGGTCCGGCTGCCTGCTCCGCCCGTACGCCGGTGCCCTCGGTCTGATCATGCTCAGGGCTGTGGAAGAGCACCAGGGTGCCCACGCCGTCGTCGCCGAAGCCGTAGGGGGTGATCAGCCAGGAGATGGGCAGCAGGGAGTCGTCGCCCCGGGCGAACCAGTCGTGGTCCGACTGGGCCGTGCGCCGGGCGAGGAAAGCCTGCCGCATCCGGCACTGGGTCCTGGACAGCGGCTCCCCGTGGACGTTGCGGTGCAGGAGATCGTGCGCGTCCTGGCCCAGGAGTTCACTCGCGGGCCGCCCCAGCAGCTGCTCGGCGAACACGTTGACGGCCAGGATGCGGCCGTGGTCGTCGACCACGTAGGCCCCGGTTCCGAGAGCGCCGAGCGGCCCGGCGAGCGACTCCTGGATCGATCTCCGGGAGCCCTCGCCCAACGCCTGGGTGCCCTCTCCGCCGATCAAAGACTGCCTCCTCGGATGTGGATGTCCGACCACCGCCGACTCGCTTCGGCGGAGACGACGCCGAACACCTCCTGCCCCCATCTTGCCTGTCCCATCACCGCGGCACACGGGAATCACACACGCGCCCCGCGCAACCATCCGCGCGTCCCCCTGTGGCCACCAGGGTGGCTGGTTCGGCAGGCGCCGTTTCGGTCCGGTTCGGTCGGTTCGGTCCGTCGGTGTACTACGAGGTGTCCACCGAAGGCGCTCGGCCGGATAACCGGTGGACAAGAAGAAGAGTTGGTTTAGCGGACATTGGACGTAAACGAGTCCGTGGTCACATTGACAGCGGCGATCAGGAACCATACGCTCGCACTCGGACAACATAAGATCGTGTCGTTTTGAGAAATCCTCAGCAGCTTCCGAGACAGATTGACCCGACTTGTCCCCGCGCGCGCCGGCCTTCTCGCCGTCGTCGCCAGTGCACAGCCGTCTGTGACCATATCCATTTCCTCGGGCAGTCATTCGGAGGTGTCCACAGTCCACCCCAGCCTTTACGGAGTCTTGGTCGCATGAAGGGCATAGTCCTGGCCGGAGGAAGTGGCACCCGGTTATATCCGTTGACGCGTGCCGTCTCGAAGCAGATGCTTCCGGTTTACAACAAGCCATTGATCTACTATCCGCTCTCGGTGCTGATGCTGGGCAGAATACGGAACATCCTGATCATTTCCTCGCCACAGCATGTGAATTCCTTCCGTGGCCTCTTGGGGGACGGCAGCCGGCTGGGGCTGAATATCGAGTACGCGGAGCAGCCGGAGCCGAACGGGATTGCCGAGGCGCTGGTCATCGGCGCGGAATTCATCGGCAATGATCCGGTGACGCTGGTACTGGGCGACAATGTCTTCCACGGCCCCGGGTTCGGCAGACTGCTGCAGGCGGAGTCGCGGGATGTCGACGGCTGTGTGCTGTTCGGCTACGCGGTCGCGGACCCCGAGCGCTACGGCATTGGCGAGGTGGACGGCGACGGGCGGCTGGTCTCCCTGGAGGAGAAGCCGGCGCGGCCCAGGTCCGATCTGGCGATCACGGGCCTGTACGTCTACGACAACAACGTGGTGGACGTGGCCAAGAACATCCGGCCCTCCCGGCGCGGCGAGCTGGAGATCACCGATGTGAACCGCGTCTACCTGGAGCAGGGCAGGGCCAGGATGGTCAACCTGGGGCGCGGATTCGCCTGGCTGGACACCGGGACCCCCGACGCGCTCCTCCAGGCCTCGCAGTTCGTCCAGACGCTGGAGCAGCGCCAGGGGGTGCGGATCGCGTGTCTGGAGGAGATTTCCTTCCGTATGGGCTTCATCGACGCCGGGGCGTGTTATGAGCTCGGCAGTCAGATGAGCCAGATGGACTACGGTCGGTATCTGATGGAGATTGCCCACCAAAACTGAAAGGCGGCCAGTGCGCATACTTGTCACCGGGGGCGCCGGCTTCATCGGCTCGAATTTTGTCCGACAGACGGTACGGAACGAGTACCCGGCTCTCGCGGGAGCCGAGGTGACAGTCGTCGACAAGCTCACCTACGCGGGCCGGAGAGAAAACCTCGAGCCGGTGTCCGGAAGCCCCGCGCTGCGTTTCGTGGAGGGCGACATCTGCGACGGACCGCTGATGCGGGAGGTGATGCGCGGCGCCGATCTCGTCGTGCACTTCGCCGCCGAGTCGCATGTCGATCGCTCCATTTCCGGCGCCGAGGAATTCGTGCGGACGAATGTGCTCGGTACGCAGACCCTGCTGACCGCCGCGCTGGAGGCGGGAGTGGGCAGATTCGTCCATGTGTCGACCGACGAGGTGTACGGGTCGCTGGACGCCGGCGGCACGCCCTGGACGGAGGAAGAACCGCTCGCCCCGAACTCTCCCTATGCTGCTTCCAAAGCGTCGGCCGATCTCATGGTGCTGGCCTTTCACCGCACCCACGGACTGCCGGTGTGCCTCACCCGGGGCTCCAATACCTACGGCCCGTACCAGTATCCGGAGAAAATCATCCCGCTGTTCGTCTCGAACCTTCTCGCCGGGCGGAAGGTGCCGCTTTACGGAGACGGCGCGAACGTCCGGGAATGGCTGCATGTCGACGACCACTGCCGCGGTGTCGCACTGGTGGCGGAGGGCGGAGAGCCCGGTGGGATCTACAACGTCGGCGGCGGCACGGAGCTCACGAACCGTGAGCTGACCGAACGGCTGCTGGAACTGCTCGGCGTGGACCGTTCGATGGTGGAACAGGTGGCCGATCGCAAGGGACACGACCGGCGGTACGCGATGGACATCTCCAGGATTTCCGCCGCCCTGGGCTACAAGCCCACGGTGCCGTTCGAGGACGGGCTGGCGGCCACAGTCGACTGGTACCGGCAGCACCACGGCCTCTGGGGAGCCGGCGCGTAGCCCCCTCGACATCCACCCCGAGACGGTGCCGGACCACGGCCTTCACGGCCGCGGTCCGGCACCGTCTTCGCGTGGGGGACCCACGGGCGCCCGGTCTTCTCCGTCAGTTCGGCACGGCCGTCCTCACGGTGACACCGGTGCCCCTGGCCTCGAGCACGAGATCGCCCGGGGGGACTTCCGCGCCGATGCCCGTCATCAGCCAGCAGGTGCGGTCCCGGGTGAGCGTGGTGAACAGCTCGGCGAGCCGCGGGTCGGCGCCGAACGGGTCCACGCCGGCGGTCGCGTCCACGACCACCAGGGACGGGTCGCTCCTCAGCGCGCGCAACAGGGCGAGCCGCCAGCGGTCCTGCTCGGACAGTGGCACGGCGGCTGGGCTCTCCCCCGCCGGCCCGCACTCCTCGCTCGCCTCGGCCTGCTTCTGCTCGCCCTGCTTCTGCTCGGCCTGCACCCGCTCGGTGTGCTTCTGCTCCGTGTGCTCGCGCTCGGTCTGCTTCTGCTCGGCGTGCTCCGCCACCGCGGCGCGCAGCCGGTCCAGGGCGTCCCGTACGCCGGGCCGGTCCGCCAGCCGCTCGGGGAAGGAGTCGAGCAGCCGGGCCGCCTCCTCGTGAGTGAGCCCAGGAGCCGCCGGGGAAACCCTGGCGACGTGCCGCTCGACCACGGAGGGGGCGAGTGCGCCGACGTCCACGCCGCCGACGCGTACCTCCCCCGAGGTGGGCGCGACATCGCCGGTCAGCAGATCGCCGAGCAGCAGCCGGGTTCCGTCGGGGGTGCCGACGAGCGCCGTGGTGGTGCCCTCCGCGATCGTGAACGAGACCTCGTCGAGCACCGCGGTCCCCTCGACGTGGAGGCTCACGCCGTCGAAGACGATGTCACCGCGTCCCGGCCAGTCGGCGCCCGGCCGGTCGTCCCGCGGTCCACCGGGCTCCTGGGTGCCGAGCAGCTTGCCGATGGTGGCCATCACTCCGCGGGCGTTCATGATGGTGCTCGTCAGCAGGACGGCCTCCATCATGGGCCGGTACGTGAGCACCGACAGCACGACCAGCGCGACGCCCTTGGTCGCGGAGAGCCCGTCGCCGGAGGCCAGTGCGGCGCACACGCCGACGGCGGCGCAGGCGGCGAGCTCGACCACCCGCCACAGCAGCACCTCGCCGGTGGCCGCCGGCAGCAGGCCGCCGGAGGGCTGTGCGCCCGGCCGCTCGTAGGTCCGACGGAGCCACTCCGCTCCGTCGGGCTCCTCGCGCCGGGCGAGCAGCCGGGCCACGAGGAGGGCGCACAACGCCAGCAGGACCAGTCCCGCGGCCAGCGTCAGGGCCACCCGCAGGTCGAGGAAGGCGCTGATGAGGATCACGGTCAGCGGGGTGGCGACGGCCGCCACCGCCGGGCGCAGCACATGCGCGGGCAGCCCCATCAGGACGACCACGGCGGTGCCGTCGAGCGCCGCCAGCCGATCGGAGTAGCCCGCCCCGAGTGCGCGGTTGGGCAGCTTCTCCGCGCGCTCGGCGACCGCCCGGTGCAACACGGTCACCAGGTCGGCGCCCAGGTCGTTGCCCATGGGCACGCTGCGGTAGTGGAGCACCGCGTGCACCAGGCCCACGGCGGCGAAGACGGCGATCCATGTCCAGGGCACCGCCGCGTCGGGGGTGAGCAGGTCCTCGGTGATGGGCACCACGAGCGCGAAGGCGATGCCCTGGGTGATGGCGCCGAGGAGCAGGAACAGGCACAGCGAGGTCAGTGCCCGTCTCCCGGAGACCTGCAGAAAGTGTGCGAGTACGGGCCTCATCGAGACACCTCCTGGGACGCTGGGACGCCCGCGGACGCCGTGGACCAGGCCACGGCCCCGGCGTCCCGCCGCGAGTGTCCGGCCGGGCCGAGCAGCCCGGCGTGCGGGCTGTCCGGGCCGGCCAGCTCCTCGTGGGTGCCGGAGGCGACCACCTGTCCGGCGTCGGTGACCACGAGCCGCCCCTCGGTGACCGCGGGCGGCCCGGTGGCGACGACGACCACGGCGGCCCGCTCCCGCAGCTCGGCGACCGCTGCCCGGAGGGTGTCCGGGTCGCCGGGGAAGGCCCGCTGGTCGAGCAGGACGACCTCGCGGCCGGCGGCGAGCAGCCGGGCGAGCGCAAGTCGTTGGATCTCCGGGTACGAGCGCGGGGCCTCGGTGCCCACGACGGCGTCGTAGCCGCGCGGCAGCGCGGCGATCGACGCGTGGCAGCCGGCGAGGCGCGCGGCGCGCTCGGCCTCCTCGGCGCCGCCGTCCGCACGGTCCGCGGTGATGTACGCGCCGATGGGGCCGATGACGACGGCCGGGTCGGCCTCGACGGCGGCGAACCGCTCGGCGGGCGTGTCGGCCGTGATCTGGTCGATGACCGCGTCGGCGCCCTGTTCGGTGGTGGCGACGACGGTCAGCACACCGCGCTCGGGCAGCACCAGCGCGGGGCCCGGGCCCGCATCCGCATCCGCATCCGCATCCGTATTGGTATCCGTGTGCGTGTCCGTATCCGTATCCGTGTCCGTGCCCGTGTCCGCTGGGGCATCGGTGGCACCGGTGGCGGCCGCGGGCCGGGACGGCGCGCTTCCGGTGGTGAACTGGACCAGGCGCGCGGCTGCCTTCTTGCCCTCCCCCACTTCTTCGAGGAAGTAGGTGATGGCCAGCAGCGGGGCGGCCAGTCCCGCGCCCAGCAGCAGGAACGGGACGAGGTCGGCGGGGGCGAGCCGGTCCGAGCGGATCAGCAGCGCTCCCCCGCACAGCACGAACACCAGCACGGTCAGCGGCGAGAAGGCGATCTCGGCGAGCGCACGGCCGCCGAGCAGCGAGCCGATGCGGACGCGGAAGAACTCGCTGAACTCGTCGGTGACATCGGCCAGCCGTCGGGCGGAGCGCCGGGTGGCGGTCGCGGTGTGGGCCCGGCTGCCGGCCGGGTTGACGCGCCGCTGGAGTTCGATGGTGGGCCGGACGGCGTCGATGCCGCCGATGCTCGCCGCGTAGTCGGTCGCCATCTCGCGGAAGAAGCGGACGGATATGACGCCGAAGGCGGCGAAGCCCAGCAGGATGGGCGCCAGGGTGATGAGTGCCATCAGCCAGTCGACCCAGAACAGATAGCCGATCGACAGGGCGAACACCAGGGCGGCGGCGGTGAGTTCCGATCCGGCCCTGCCCACCATGACCCCGACCGAGGCGATGTCCCGGCCCAGGGTGGTGCCGTGCTCCTTCCAGGCGGCGTGCAGCGGCCGGGCCGCGCGGGCGCCGCGCAGCCTGCCGGCGACCGCGAGGAGCAGGGCCTGCTGCGTGCGTACGCCCGCCTGCTTGCTCAGGACGCGCCCCACCAGCTGGCAGACGAACCCGGCGACCGCCGCGGCGGCGACGACGAGCACCAGCCGCCCGAGCCGCGCGCCGTCGGGGTCGTCGGCGAGCAGTTCCCTGCACACCTCGACGACGGCGACGAGGGGGCCGACGGTGGCCACCGCGCCGGCCACTTCCAGGACGAGCGCCGTACGGGCGCGCCAGGCGATTCCGGTGGCCCCGCTCATCGCTTGGTGACCAGGAAGTCGCCCAGCACCAGGTAGTCGATGTCGGTGCCGAGGAAGCACTCGACCGCGTCCTTCGGAGAGCAGACGATCGGCTCGCCCGCCACGTTGAAGGAGGTGTTGACCAGACACGGCACATCGGTGAGGGCGGTGAACTCGCGCAGCAGCCGGGCCAGCCGGGGGTTGCTCTCGTCGGTCACGGTCTGGATGCGCGAGGTGGCGTCGACGTGGGTGGCGGCCGCGATGGTCTCGGTGTACTCGGGCCGTACGGGGAACACGAAGGTCATGTACGGCGAGCGCTCCTTCTTGCCCATGACGAAGACACGGTGCGCGTCCTCCTCCAGGACGAGGGGGGCGAACGGGCGGAACGGCTCGCGGTGCTTGACGCGGGTGTTGATGACGTCCTTCATGTCCGCGTGGGACGGGTTGGCCAGGATGCTGCGGTTGCCGAGGGCGCGCGGGCCGTACTCGGTGCGGCCCTGGAACCAGCCGATGACGGTCTTGCCGCTGAGCAGTTCGGCGGTCTTCGTCACGATCGCGCCGTCCGGCAGCTCTTCCCAGGTGAGGGAGTCGGCGTAGCCGTCCAGGGTGCCGCGGATCTCCTCGGCGCCGTACTCCGGGCCGAGGTAGGGCGATGTCGCGGGTGCGATCGGGACGTTCTTCTCCCGGGCGACATGGGCCGCGGCGCCGATGGACACTCCGGGGTCGCTGGCGCCGAAGCTGACCTCCACACGCTCGAAGGACAGGTCCTCCAGCAGCTTGGTGTTGTTGACGCAGTTGAGCGCCACACCGCCCTCGTAGATGAGGTCGCGCAGGTCGGTGGCCTCGGCCAGGGCGCGCAGCTGGTGGGCGGTGACCTCTTCGAGCATCTGCTGGGCCGCGGCGGCCACGCGGACCTTGAAGTCGAAGTCGTCGCGGTTGCCGTCGTTGCCGCCGAAGATCTCGTCGAAGAGGCCGAGGTAGGCGCGGGGGCCGCGCGGGTCGTTGGCCAGGGCCAGCGAGTACCGCCCGGGGCCGTCGAAGCTGACGACCTCGCTCAGGAAGGGGTTCTTCTCGGGCGGCTCGCCGAACCCGCCCAAGCCCATGACCTTGTACTCGTCGTTGTTCGGGGTGAATCCGAGGTAGCGGGTGATCTCCGCGAAGAGCTGGGCGATGGAGTTCGCGGAGTCGATGGTGAACTGCTCGAACACCTTCACCCGGCCGTCGCGGATCTCGCCCATGATGGCGCTGTCCTGCTCGGCCTGGCCGTCGCTGATGATGAAGGCGGCGTCGCCGAAGCCGGCGAAGGTGCGGCCACAGGCGAGGTGCGCCCGGTGGTGCGGGACGGTGATGAGCTTCTCCTCGGGCAGCGTGTGCCCGGTGTGGCGGGCGAAGTCCTCCAGAATCGCGGTCTTGCTGAAGGCACCGGTGTAGAGCTCGCCGAAGCCGGCGATGGCCTGGAACTTGTACTCGGGAGGTATGGGAGCGTTGGCGAGCCTGACAATGGCGGAGTCGGCGAACTCCGCGCTGAACTGCCAGCCGAAGGCGTAGTAGTCGACGTCCCCGTAGTCGAGGCCGGCCTGGTCCAGACACCAGCGCATGGCGTTGGCCGGGAAGGCGGTGGTCTTCTTCTGCCGGTTCATGCGCTCCTCCTCGACTGCGGCGACCAGCTCGCCGTCGATGAACAGCGCGGCGGCCGCGTCATGGCCGAGGAAGCTGTGCCGGTCGACACTGTCCTGCGTGTAGCCGTAGAGCTTGCCGAAGAGTTCGGCGACACGGGAAAAGCCGTTGTAACCAAGAATGATCACTGAGTTGTCTCCTCCGAAGCACGGACATGAGGGAACAGCGTGGTGGTTGTCATAGTGAAATGGCTCAGATGCCCCGGTCCGCGAGCCATTCGCGGATCGCGCCGGTGGTCGCGGCGATGTTGTCCTCCATGATCGTGAAGTGGTCGCCCGGGGTGGTGATCAGCGTGTGCGGGAAGGACCAGGACGCCCGCCAGCCGTCGTCGTCGAAGCCGTCGGCCTGGTACGGCAGGGGGTCCTCGGCCCGCAGGAAGAGCGTCGGCGTCTCGGTCGGCGCGAGCGCGCACTCGCCGATCAGTGTGTGGTAGTGCCCCATCGCGCTGAGCCGTACGCCGCTCAGCGCGCCGCTGCCGAAGAGGTGTTCGCGGGCGAACAGGCCGTCCACCATGGCCCGGTTGAGGTCGGCGGAGATCTGGGCACCGGTCTGGAAGGTGTCGAGGACGACGGTGGCGGCCGGGGCGGGTCCCGTCTGCTCCGCCCGCATGGCCAGCGCGTGGCCGATCAGCCCGCCCGCGGAGTGGCCGAGGAGCACATAGGGCCGGGAGCCCACGGCCGAGCGCAGCGCCGCCATCTGGACCTCGAGAAACGCACCGAACGTCTCGGGCACCGGCTCGCCCTCGTTGAAGCCCGGGTTGACCAGCACGATCACCTCCCGTTCGCGCTGCATCCGCTGGGCCAGCCCGACGTACTGCAGCGGCCCGGCGGTCGCGGTGATGGCCGGGACGCACACGAGGACGGCCCGGTCGCCTTCGCCGCGGGCGAGACGGACCGGCTCCTGCGCATGGTCCGCCGCGCTCGCGGCCGGGAAGGAGGCCCGCAGCCGGCCGGCGGCCTGGATGAGATCCATCCCGGCCGAGCCCGCCTTACCGAGGGCGTGCGACTGGCGGTAGAGGACCTCCAGACCGTCGAAGGGCGTGGCCGGGGTGGGGGCGTCCGCGCCTGCCTGGTCGGCAGGGGCCGCCGGGTCCGGGCCCGGTGCCGTGCCCACGAGACCGACCAGGTGCTCGGCCAGCAGCGAGGTGGTCGGGTGCTCGAAGAGCGCGGCCGCCGGGAACTCCAGGCGCAGCAGGGAGCCGAGCCGGGAGCGCATCTCGATGCCGGCCATCGAGTCCACGCCCAGGTCGAGGAACTCGGTGTCCACGTCGATGGCTTCGGTGTCCTCGTGCCGCAGGACCGCGGCGAGCTCGGTGCGGATGATGTCCCGCAGCACCCCGGTCCGCTTCTCCGGCTCGGTGCTCAGTACCCGCGCGACGGCGTTCTGCGCCGAGGGCGCGGGCCGGCCGGTGGGGGTGGGCCGGTGTGCGGGCGGCGCCGGGGCGGTGTGGGCGCGCCGGAAGTCGGCGGCGGGCGCCGGGCGCAGGGTCAGCCCGCGCACCTCGGCCACCGGCCGTCCGGTGGCGTCGGCCAGGTGGAGGCGTACGACCCGCTCCCCCGCGCCGTCCTGTCCGGCCGCGATGTCGTTCTCGCCGGCGGCGTCCTGGCCGGCGTCGTCCTGGCGGGGGCCGTCCTGGCCGGCGTCGGACAGGCGTGCCCGCAGGTTCGTGGTGGCGGATGCGTCGAACACCCGAACACCGGTCCAGGCGGCGGGCAGCCACACCCGCGCGCCGGCCGCGCCCTCCGCGCCCTCCGCGTCCGCCAGTTCCGCCTCGCCCTCCGGCTGCGCACCGGCCCGGGCGTGCAGCGCGGCGTCGAGCAGCGCCGGGTGCACTCCGCCGAAGCCGTGCCTCGCGGCGGATGCCTCCTCGGGCAGCGCCACCTCGGCGAGGGTGTCCGTGCCGTGGCGCCAGGCGGCGCGCAGGCCACGGAACGCGGGCCCGTAGACATGGCCTCGCTCCTCCAACGCGGCATACAGCTCGGCCGGTTGCAGCACCTCGGCGCCGGGCGGTGGCCAGGCGCCGGCGAGGGCGCTGAAGCCGGCCGTCTCAACGGGGCTCGCCGGGACCGGCGCCACGACCGCGCGGGCGTGACACGTCCACTCCCCCGCCTCCTCGCCGGATGGGGACTCGGGCCTGGAGTGCACGGTCAGGGTGCGCCGGCCCGCCTCGTCCACCGGGCCGGCCTGGACCTGGACGTGCACGGCCGTGTGCGGGTCCAGCGCCAGCGGCGCCTCCAGGGCGAGCTCCGGCACCTGGGGGCAGCCCAGCCGGCGTCCCGCGTACAGCGCCCAGTCGAGCAGAACACTGGCGGGGAGCACGACGGTGTCCACGACCGCGTGGTCCGCGAGCCAGGGGTGGGTGGTCCGCGAGAGCCTGCCGGTGAACAGGGCCCTGCCGCTCTCCGCGAGCTCGACCGCGCCGGCCAGCAGCGGGTGGTCCGCCGCCGTGAGCCCCACGGTGCCCGCGTCGCCGGCGGGCTCGGGGACCTCGAGCCAGTAGCGCTGCCGCTGGAAGGCGTACGTGGGGAGGTCGACGGGACGCGCCGGCAGGTCCAGCAGGGCCGCCCAGTCGACAGTGCCGCCGCGCACCCACAGGGCCGCGGCCGTACGCAGCAGGGCGGGCCGCGCCTCGTGGCCGTGGCGCAGGCTGGTGGCGACGAGCACGTCACGCTCGGCGCCCGCCGCCTCCTCGACGGCGGCGCCCGTCCAGGCGGAGCCGCCCGTGCCCAGCTCGACGAAGGCCCGTACGCCGACGTCCAACAGCGCCTTCACCGCGGCACCCGGCCGCGTCGGCTCGCGCAGCCCGCGGTACCAGTGCTCGGCGTCCAGATCTCCGGGCGCGAGCCGCGCTCCGGTCACGGCCGAGTACATCGGTACGCGACCGTCGCCCGCGGCGATCCGGGCCGCACGCGCCGGTAACCCGTCGGCCTGGGCCTGGGCCTGGGCCTCGGTTGCGGTCCCGGTCAGGAGCCGTCCGTGCGCCGCGGCGAGCAGCGCGCCGTCGGCCAGGGGCAGGATGCCCGCGACGCACGCGGCGGCGATCTCACCGCCGCCGAGGCCGACCACGGCGGCCGGGGTGATGCCGGCGGCCGACCACACCGCGGTGAGCGACACCATGACCGCCCACAGCGCGGGATGGCCGACGTCCGCCCGTCGGAGCCTTTCGGGCTCGTCGCGCAGGACGTCGAGCAGGCGGAAGTCGGTGTGCGGGGCCAGCGCCGCGGCGCACTCGGCCATGGAAGAGGCGAACACCGGCGAGGAGTCGAGGAGCGCGACGGCCGCCTCGACCCAGCCGTCGGCCTGCTCCGGGAAGACGAACGCCGCCTTGAGCCTGCCACGGGCCACGCCACGTGTCGCGGTGTCACCGGGCATGTCCCCGCCCGCCAGGGTGTCGAGGGCGGTCGCGTATCCTTCCGCGTCCTCGGCCAGCACGACCGCCCGGTGCTCGAAAGCAGTACGCGTCGTCGCCAGCGCCACCGCCGTCCCCACCACATCCACACCCGGCGCCACCGCATGATCCCGCAACCGCGCCGCCTGAGCCCGCAACGCCGACTCCGACTTCCCCGACAACACCCACGGCACAACACCACCACCCGGCACCACCTCCCGTGGTGCCTCCTCACGCGGGGCCTCCTCACGCGGGGCCTCCTCCAGGATCACATGCGCGTTGGTCCCACTGATCCCGAACGACGACACCCCCGCCCGCCGCGGACGACCCGTCCCCGGCCACGGACGCGCCTCCGTCACCAACTCCACCGCACCCGACGACCAGTCCACATGCGGCGTCGGCTCATCCACATGCAACGTCCTGGGCACCA